>NZ_JBFBEY010000019.1:0-111726 GCF_040683875.1 Arthrobacter sp. NPDC093128 | reverse complement strand
CAGGCATAACGAAATCCATGACGGACCTTCCCCCGCTCTGAGCACCGGCCCCGGCAACAGGGAACCTGTCACACAACAG
Source organism: Arthrobacter sp. NPDC093128 (assembly GCF_040683875.1). Lineage (NCBI taxonomy): Bacteria > Bacillati > Actinomycetota > Actinomycetes > Micrococcales > Micrococcaceae > Arthrobacter > Arthrobacter sp. NPDC093128. Next base: position 111,647 of record NZ_JBFBEY010000019.1, on the reverse strand, counting down.
CCTGACACACAGGGGTAGATCCCGCAGCTGACACCAGGCCCATGCAAACTTTTGACAGGTACTGGTGGGATGTCGCCTGCACTTACGTGGAGCATCCCCAGAACCGCCTGGGCGCATGGCAAGTTCAAGAACGGCGCCGGCCCCTAGTGATCGTCCATTCCGCCCACACGCGCAAAGAGGAGGACGCTCTCCAGTACGGCGGTCGCAGTGGAAAATCTAAGTAGCCTGTCAGGTTGGGGCATAGCTCTCTCGGACAGTGCTATTGATACTCGCTGTCCTACTGCCCGTATCTTGAGCTGCAAGCACTAAGACTTCGCCGTGGGCGTTCGGGTCCCGTAGGGGCATTACGGAGCCCACCGCGTATCCCTCACTTCGAGGTCGGGCATTATTCGCTCAATGAGTGCGGGCGGCCAGCGGCAGCGGGCTTTCCTCGGGCAGGGAATTGCCCAACAGGATCTCATTCTCCTCGACGAACCCACTACCGGGCTTGACGCCGACGCGCAGGACGGCATCGCCAGGATCCTGCAGTCGGAGAAGGACCGCGGGGCAACCGTCGTCTGCGTCTCACACGACCCCGCTGCCCTCGCTGCCGCGGACGACGTGAAAAGGCTGGAGGCCGGTCGGCTCACTGTCTGACCGCATGCGTTGGCCGCAATGGAAGCCTTAGCCCTGGTATGGGGATGTGTTGCGAGCGTGAACCTTTGCTAGCTGGAAAGTTCATCGGAGTCGAACAGCCCGCTGATGAGGTCGCCCAGGTGAGACCAGTGTTCCCCGGACATGGCGGCCGCCACTTGAGCATCTCCCTGTTCGCAGGCCAGGATGAGTTCTTCGTGGTGGTTGATGGTTTCTTCACCGCCCAGGAGTCCGGAGAACTTGCGGTACAGGATGCGGTGCAGTTGGGGGTGCAATTGTTCGACGATGCGGGCGATGACCGGGTTGCCCGCCGCCTCGATGATGACGTGGTGGAAGGCGTCGTCCGCGGCCAAGGCCCTGGAGACGTCCTGCCTTTTCACCGCCGTGGCAAAATTCGTGTTCGCCTGGCGCATGGTTTGGATGTCCCGCTCGGTCAGCCGGGGAACGGCCGACTCCATGGCCAGAGAGTCCAGGGCTTTGAGAACTGCAAGGTTTGCTGCGACATCATGTTGATTGAGTGTCGACACCCGGGTGTAGACGCCGGGTTTTGACTCGACAAGTCCGCTTTCCGCCAACCGGGTGAGCGCTTCCCGAACAGGGGTCCTGCTGAGGCCGAGCATTTCCGCGAGGTCCCCATCCCTGATCTTTTCGCCCGGGACCAGCTCCCCGCGGACGATAGCGTCCCGTAGTCGCTCGTAGGCCGCTTCGCTCATTTTGGGCCGCTCAACGGTGCTCTGACGGACTAGTGGCATATCGCATACTGTACTCTGCATCATGCAACCTCGAGTACTCGTTGCACCACGGATTCAGCGAGAATGCGGGCAGGGTCGACGAAGGGCACGGGGATGTCCTCCGGTCCGAGACTCACCGGAACCTCCGTGCAGCCCCCGATAATCGCCTGTGCACCGGCATCAATAAGTTGCTGGGCGGCATAAGCGAACTGCAGTCTGACGGAGAAGCCACTGCTCCCTCCCTTGATGCCCCGAATGGACGCCATGACCAGATTTTCCTGGGAATCGAGGCCGGGCGAGAGAACCTGGATGCCCTTCTTTTCCAGCCAGGTCTGATAGAGGCGGGCCTTCTGCGTGCCAGTCGTCGAGAGAAGTCCCACCCGGTGAATGCTGGGCTTCATTCGATGAATGCTGTTCGCGGTTTCCTCGATCATGTGGATGATCGGGATATCCACTTCTGCCTGTACAGCCCCGAGAAAGGCGTGGGCCGTATTGCAGGGAACGGCGAGCATGGCCGCCCCTGCCTGCTGCAGTAACCTGGCGCCAGCGATCAGTGCCGGCGTCGGATCTTCTCCATGGGTGAGGAGAGCCTCGGTCCTGTCAGGAATAGTCGGGTCCGACCATATAAGGACCTGGAGGTGTTCCTGGTCAACGGCGGCCGGTGTTGCTTGAACTAGCTTCAGGTAGAAGTCCGCCGTAGCGGCGGGTCCCATGCCGCCGAGGATGCCGACGACCCTGCGGCTCCAGGCGGCGCGCCCCGAAGTGCGGCTACCACTGGATGTCAGCCTATGGATGCTGTGCTGCCCAAGAATGTGTGCCGGTTCTTCAACCTGCGTTCTCATGGTGGTTCTTTTCTCGAGGTGAGGTGGGCTCTCTGCTACATCCAATATATTGCACACTGCGTATTGGGTAAATACCCAGTCATGGCAATTAATCAGGAGGGGCTTCCGGCGTGGGGATCCGGTTGACTGTCTGGCTTCCGGTCCGGGTCGGGAACACTGGGTCCTGGGGTTGTCCGGCTCGTTCGGCTAGCCAGGAACGCAGCAGTCTCTCGACGGGGCTGGTGAGGGGAAGGGCGCGTTGCTTGCGGCCTTTTCCTTCGCAGCGGAAGTTAGCGCCGGTGCCCAGCGTGACATCGGCGCAGTTCAGGCCCGTGAGCTCGGAAACCCGCAGCCCGGTCTGCATGGCCAGGAGCATCAGAGCCCTGTCGCGCCGGCCCTCTCATCTGGCCTGATCCGGGGCCGCGACGAGAGCGTCGATTTCGGGCTGGGTCAGGAATGTCACGATGCGTTTGTCGAACCGTTTGGGCGGGATGGCGAGAACGCGCTGGATCAGCAGAGCATGCTCGGGGTGACGTAACGCGGCGTAGGAGAACGGCGAGCGGTTTGCTGTCAGGCGGACGTTGCGGGTCCTGACGCTATTGTGTCTCGTGATCTCCAGATAGATGAGGAATCCGGAGATCATGGTCGCGTCCAGGTCCTCCCAGTCCAGTTGGGAAGGCAGCTTGCAGGTCCGTACGTGGATGAACTCCAGGAGCAGCTTCGGGGCGTCGCGGTAGGCAGCGATGGTCCGTGGGCTGGTTTGCCGCTTACGGGCGAGCCGGTCAGTGAAGAACATCTGCAGTGTCGGTGCGATCAGCGTCATGAGCGCACCGCCGTCCAGCCGGTATTCTGGCGTGCGGCTGCCAGGGACACTAATTCCGGTGCTGCCAAGAGGTACCAGTAGGTGGATGCCGGTTCGCGGTGGCCCAGGTAGGTCGACAGCCATGGGAGCTTTGCCTGCACGTTCTCACCGGTGCGGTACCAGCTGAGCAGGGTGCGGACCGCGAAAGTGTGGCGCAGATCGTGGAGCCTCGGAGCCGAAGGTGCTCCGGCCCAACACCGGCGGCGTCGACCAGCTTCCGGAACGTCCGACCCACGACCGCGTAGCTGAGGCGTTTGTGGGTCTGCGACACGAAGAAGCTTGGCTCCAGAGGCCGCGGTTCGAGCTCGTCGCGGAGATCGGCGTATCTGGTCAGCGCGTCCATGGCAGTGCTGTGAAGGGTGGGAACGAGCCGGGATTTGCCGAACTTGGACTCGCGGATCAGCAACACGCTCCCGGACCAGTCGATGTCGCTGCGGTCAAGCGTGATGGCTTCAGCGATCCGCAGACCACCCGCCGCCAGCAATCCGATCAACGTCTCGTAGGTCGCGGCGCGCAGTGGTGAGCGGTTCGAGTCGCGGGCCTGACTCATCAGAGCGTCGATGTCGGTGGTGGAGTAGATGAACGGTGGGCGCCCAGTCCAGCGCCGCCTGGATCGTCACCGTGGATTCTCCATGAGCCTCCAGGCAAGCGACGAAGCCGGGCAGCAGCCGTCGGGCCGCGGCCAGTTCGTGCCCGAGAAATCGACGCAGTTGCAGGTAGTCCGCGAGATCCTGCTCCAACGCACTCACGGCACAATCCTTGGCGTAGAGGGCGGTCGAAGCCGGATCCTGATGCCGCAGGACCTGGCTGATCGCAACCAGACCAACGCCTTGGCGGAGCAATTTACCTGCCAGTGCGCGCCGGAGCCCGTGCGCCCCAACGTTGGGCAGACTTGCATGTTTACAGGCCCGCTGAACAACATGGCCGACCAAATCGGCACGGATCGGTCCGCGCGGAGCCCTGCAGGTCAGGAACACATGAACGGCGTCACCAGGATTCCGGCCAAAGGAAAGGTAGGCTACCAACGCTTCGACGACTTCCGCCGGCAACGGCAACCGGTCCTGCCGGCGCGCCTTGCCGCGGACCACCAGTTCACTGGAACGCCAGTCCACGTCACGCAATTCCATCCGAGCACGCTGCTTGGATGCTTCCATATCTGCCAACGGCGTAGTCATAACTGATTGGAAGCCTCAATGAACGTCACCCTTTGGATCATCGCGACTGTACTCGCCGTCGCCTTCTTGGCCGCTGGCGCCATAAAGCTCCTCCAGCCGAAGGAGAAGCTGGCCGCGTCCGGAATGGGATGGGCCCATAACTTCAGCGCAGCAACGGTCAAAGGGATCGCTGTGCTGGAGATCCTTGCAGCCCTCGGTCTCGTCCTGACGGCCGTGCTGGGGATCGCCCCAGTCCTGGTGCCCCTCGCCGCACTGGGGCTGGTCATGATTGGGGCGGCCATCACTCATGCCCGGCGTAAGGAATCACCGATGGTGATCGCGAACGTGGTCCTTCTGATTTTGGCGGCTGTTGTCTTTTGGGGCCGGGTCGGCCCTTACGCTTTCGCCTCATAGCTGGTGCGCCAATAGTCGGCGCGCACCCAAACCGTCCCTGCGGTTTCCGTCGGAGCGCGCAAGGGTCGAAGCGCCGGCGCCGATATTTTCACCGAATCGTTTACCGAACTCATAGGAGCAATAAATGACTAAGATTGCCGTCATCACTGGAACCACCCGACCTGGCCGCGTCAACCTCGACGTTGCACAGTGGGTCTTGGAGCAGGCCTCACGGCGCTCCGACGGGGAATTCGAGCTGGTCGATATTGCCGACTGGAACCATCCACTGCTCGATGAAGCCATGCCGGCGGCCTTCCAGCAGTACGCCAACACGCACACTCAGTCATGGTCGGCCAAAATCTCCGAATTCGACGGTTACATCTTCGTGACGCCGGAATACAACCACTCCATTTCCGGCTCGCTCAAGAACGCCATTGACTACCTCTCCGTCGAATGGAACAACAAAGCGGCCGGCTTCGTGTCCTACGGCTTCATGGGCGGCGCCCGCGCCGTCGAGCACCTCCGGGGCATCGCCTCGGAGCTGCAGCTGGCGCACGTGCGCAACCAAGTAACGTTCTCCTTGTTCACAGACTTCGAAAACTTCTCGGAGTTCAAGCCCACCGCCCAGAGCGCCGCGGCACTGGACCCGATGCTTGACCAGCTCCTTCCCTGGACCCACGCCATGCAAAGCCTCCGCGAAGACGCAATGCCGGTCAGCAGGTAAGGACAGGCCGCTACTCTAAGGACACCCGACGCCCCAGGGGCTGCCGCCGATAAATGAACCGGCGGCAGCCCCTGGGCCGTGGGTTGCTGGCTGCGTGGCGCCGTTCATGGGGCGGTGGTGGTCGTACCGGCGTCCGCGGAAGTATGGGTCCGGTGCACGCGACTTCGGACACCCCCGGTGTCCACAGCTGGGGTCAATTCTGGTTATCCACGGCTGGAATTGGGAGCCATTGAGGTGGCTCCCTGTAGCCGTAGCGGTGGATAACTTATGAGGATTGTCCCCGGTTGTGGACAGCGGCAACCGCCAAGTCCTGAAGCACAGCCGCCGCGTGGAGGGATGCAAACGAACGGTCGCACTATCCCACGCAAAGATGGCCCGCGACCGGCCATTGATCTCATCAGATGAGAAACCGCGCCTTGGCCTTTCTCGATAACGAAGGATTTCCAGAGAGGGTTGAGTCGAGAAGCGCGGCCTACCCGGGTGAATCGCAGCGCTAATTGGCCGCGCCTGCGGGCCCGTTGCACGCCTCCCTAATCCGACTTCCTCGAGAGCAACGTGAGTCCCGCCAACGCAGGCAGCCGAGCAAGGCTATCCCCGGCCTATCCTCAGCCGAACGTGCAGTCGACGATGACTTTTCCCAGAGCGGTCTCGAGTACGGCGAGTTCCTGATCGTCGAGCCGCTCGACGAACAGTTTCGACACACCCTGAAGGTGGACCGGCACTGTTTCGGTCAGACGGGCGACACCGGAGTCGGTCAGGGCGACAACCACGCCGCGCCCGTCCCCGGCGGCGTTCGCCCGGCGTACCAGGCCCTCATCGACCAACCTCGCGACGCGGCGGGTCAACCCCGAGCGGGAGAGGAGCGTGCGGGCGGCGAGCTCCGTCATCCGCAGTTCGCCGCCCGCGCCGGCGAGCTGGGCCAATACGTCGAAGTCGGCCAGGCGCAGGCCCGTGTCCTCCCTGAGGTCGGTGTCCAGTTGGCGCATGAGCGTGGCGTGTGCCTGCAGCAAAGCGCGCCACGCCAACTCTCCGCGCCGACCCGGCAGCGACTCCTCGACAAGCCGGCCGAAGATAGCAGCTACATCACCCGGTGGGGAATTTTCGTGCATATTCACCAGTTAACCCCATAGGTATTTGTAATCGCAAGTACCTACCGGTGGTGAGGAGGACCGTTTCATGAGTGAAGTTCAGCCCCTCGACGGCACATTAAGCCGTGGATTCGCGGCACCGGCGGAGGACGCCCGGGTAATGCGAACAGCGGCGGCGCTTGAAGCGCACGGGATCACCGTGCTTCGCGCCCCGAACGCCGCAGAGGCCAAACGGATCGTTTTGGACCTCATCCCGGCGGGGTCGCAGGTGCACCACGGCGCATCGCAGTCCTTGGAGGTTTCCGGTATCGCCGAGGAGATAGAGAGCTCCGGTCGGTACGAGTCCCTCCGGCCACGGGTCTTCGGCATGGACCGCGCGACGCAGGCCGACGAGATCCGCCGCCTCACCGCCTCGCCCGACGTCATGCTCGGCAGTGTCCACGCCGTCACCGAGACCGGGTCCCTTGTCGCCGCGTCCGCGAGTGGCAGCCAACTCGGCCCGTACGCCTCCGGCGCAGGGAAGGTCATCCTCGTGGTCGGGACGCAGAAGATCGTTCCCGACCTCGAAGGAGCACTCCGGCGCATCGACGAATACGCCTTCCCGCTCGAGGACGCGCGTGCTCAGGCCGCGTACGGCATCCACAGCGGCGTGAACAAGGTTCTCATCATCAATCGCGAGTGGGCCCCCAACCGCATCACCGTCGTCCTCTGCGATCAGGCCCTGGGGTTCTAGCCATGCCTAACTCGACGCTGGGTGTGGGGATCGGCGGCGTCAGCCCGGTGCGGGGCTGGGCCGCCGCCGCCCACATTCCGGCACAGCGCGCGCAGCCGAACTACGAGATCCGGGCATTCAGCTCGCACAGCCGGGAATCCGCGCGGGCAGCGGGCGAGGCGTACGGGGTAAGGGCCGTGTTCTCCGACCACGAGCAGCTGCTGGCCCAACCAGACATCGACGTGGTCGCCATTACCGTCAAGGTCCCGCACCACCGAGAGCTCGTCGCCGCCGCACTTGCCGCCGGCAAGGCGGTCTACTGCGAGTGGCCACTTGGCCGCGACGTCGACGATGCGCGAGCGATGGCCGCACTCGCCGCCGGGCAGCGGGCGCGTACGGCTGTCGGGTTGCAGGCCCGCCAGGCCCCGGCGATCGGGTTCGTCCAGGAGCTGCTCAGCGAAGGATACGTCGGCGAGGTCCTGTCAACGACCATGGTGGGGGTGTCGGCCCCGGGCAATGTCGTTGTCCGGCCCAACGCCTACATGTTGGACAAAACAACGTCGGACGCGCCTACGCCGCATTCGCGGCAGACCTCGACAACGGGACCCGCACCGTGCCGGACTTCGCCGACGCCGTCGCACGCCACGAGCTCCTTGCCGTCATCGAAAGATCCTCGGCATCAGGGAGACGCGTGAAGACGTAGCCGGCTGCGCCGAGACAAACCCAAAACTGACGAAATTTCATGAAAGGAGTCGACCATGCGACTCACCCACATCCCCTCCGCCGGACCACAGGAGCATTCATCCTGAATGCCGGCTGGGGAAAACGCCACCTGGACAAGGACAGCACGGCCGGGCTTCAGGCCATGGCAGCCCGGTCGTTCCCCCGGTCAGCAGAATCGACCCCGAGAAGTTCGGCAAAATGCTCAGTTATGCGGAACTGAGCCTGGGTGCGGCCCTGCTGTTACCCTTCCTGCCCAGCCGCCTGGCCGGGATGGGTCTTGGGATCTTCTCCGGGTCCCTTTTCACCATGTACCTGAGGACGCCCGGCATGACGCTGGCGGACGGCATCCGCCCCAGCCCGCAGGGAACTGGGCTGGCCAAGGACATCTGGATGCTCGGCATCGCCGCGGCCCTGGTGCTGGACCGGAAGCGCAAACCTGGAGAAGTAGCCCGGCAACCCGCGGCCACCCTGAACCGAAAGTGCTCTGACAATGACTGAAGACCAGGTGAACCACGAGGCACCCAATCCGGCCATCACCCTCGGGCTCGATACCTTTGGTGACGTCCACACCGACGGCTCCGGTACGCGGCTCTCGGACTCCCAGACCATCCGGAATCTCGTCGACGAGGGTGTGCTGGCCGAGGAAACCGGTGTGGACTACTTCGGGATCGGGGAACACCATACCGAAAGCTTTCCCCTCTCGGCCGGCGACGTCGTTCTCGCCGCGATCGCAGCCCGCACCTCACGTATTCGCCTTGGATCGGCGGTCACGGTCATCAGTTCCGATGATCCCGTTCGGGTATTCCAGCGCTATTCAACCCTGGACTCACTGTCCAACGGTCGGGCCGAAGTCATCCTCGGACGAGGATCAAGCACGGAGTCCTTCCCGCTGTTCGGGTACGACCTCCGAAACTATGACGAGCTCTTTGAAGAGAAGGTCAACCTGTTCGCCGAGCTGCTCAAGGAAAAGCGCGTGACCTGGAGCGGCAATACGCGGCCTGCCCTGCACGGACTGACCATTTATCCGCGGACAGAATCGGGCCATCTCTCGACCTGGATCGGCGTTGGCGGCAGCCCGGAATCGGTCGTGCGCGCCGCACGGTACGGCTTCTCCCTCATTATTGCCATCATCGGTGGTGAAACCGCACGCTTCGCCCCCTTCGCGGGTCTTTTCCACAGAGCCCTGGCCGAGTTCGGTCAGCCCATGCGCCTCGTCGGCGTGCATTCGCCGGGGCACATTTCCGCCACGGATGACCAAGCAATCGAAGAGTTCTGGCCACACTACGAAACTGCGTTCGCTGAAGCCGCCAAAGTGCGCGGATTCAGGCCTCCGACCATGCAAAACTTCCTTCGGGACGTCGGGCCCGGGGGAGCACTCTATGTGGGCTCGCCCGAAACGGTCGCCCGAAAAATCACAGCGACGCTCAAGACCCTCGGGGCAAGCCGTTTCGACCTGAAGTACGGCATGCCAGGCGTGCCCCAGACGCAAATCATGACCAGCATCGAGCGCTTTGGCTCACAAGTGGCTCCGCTGGTACGCGACATGATGGCTTAGGCTCCCGGACAGCGGAAGGACCTGCAATGGACGACGTTGGAGGCGCTGGCGCCGGCAACGAGTGGCCCCTGCTTCGCGTCGATGATTGGACGCAGACCCGGGACACGGTGCACATGTGGACCCAGATCGTCGGCAAGATCCGCATGGCGCACACCCCGATGCTCAACCACTGGTGGCAGGTGACGCTGTACGTCACGCCACGCGGACTGACCACATCCAGCATCCCGTACGGGCGCGGGGCCTTCGACATCGAATTCGATCTCTGCGACCACCAGCTGCACATCCGCTCCAGCAACGGAACTGCCGGGAGCGTCGTCCTCGAAGCCAAGTCGGTGGCTGAATTCCATGCCGAGGTGTTCGAGGCGCTGGGAAGGCTCGGCATCAAGGCATCCATCCGTGCGGTCCCGAATGAGGTGGACCCTGCCATACCCTTCGCCCGGGACTATCAGCATGCCTCCTACGACCCGGAGGCCATCCGGCTGTTCTGGCACCAGTTGATCCAGGTGGACAGGGTGCTGAACTACTTCAGGTCCCGGTTCAGGGGCAAGGCGAGTCCCGTCCACTTCTTCTGGGGGGCCATGGACCTGGCCTGCACGAGGTTCTCCGGCCGGGCGGCGCCCGTCCACCCCGGCGGGGTCCCCAACTGCGCCGACTGGGTGATGGTGGAGGGATACTCCCACGAGCTCAGCAGCTGCGGTTTTTGGCCCGGCGGAGGAGACGAGGGCGCCTTCTATGCGTACGCCTACCCCGAGCCGGCAGGCTACGCCGAGTACCCGACGGAAGCCGACGGGGCCGTATACAGCCAAAGCGGCAGGCTGTACCTCCTGCCTTATGAGAACGTCCGCACCGCGCCGGACCCCGACAGGATGCTGCTGCGGTTTCTGCAGGCCACCTACGGGGCAGCCGCGGAGACAGGACATTGGGACCGCGCCGGGCTGGAGGCGGACCCGGCCCGTTGGCGGTGGTGACGACGCGGCCAACAGCGCGGATCACCGGACGGACCACCGCTCCGCCACCATTCCTTCGGCGCGGAATACCTGCGGGCGTAAAGTAGTGGGTGCTCGAAGGGCACTCCAATCCGAGGGGAAGCCACAATGAATGTCACACCAGGAATCGACGTTTCGATTCCACCCAGCGGACCTGGTTGCGTTGAATGCCAGGCCAGCGGAGGCTGGTGGCTGCATCTGCGCCGGTGCGCCCAGTGCGGGCACATCGGCTGTTGCGACAACTCGCCAGCGCAACACGCCACAGCACATGCACAATCCACCGGCCACCCGGTCATCCGCAGCTTCGAACCAGACGAGGACTGGTTCTTCAACTATCCCAGCTCCACTTTTTTCGCCGGACCGGAACTTGAACCGCCGGCGCATCACCCGCTCGATCAAAGCGTTCCGGGCCCAGCCTCACGCGTCCCGGCTGACTGGCGGCAGCACCTGCGCTGAAGGGGCTGCCGAGCCGGACCGCACTCCACCCAGGCGCCCGTCTCAAAGCGGGGGGAGCCGCATTGTGGTCCGCGTGTTTATATCGGTCGATATCTTTAGTCCGGCCTGGTTGAAGCCGTAATGGCGGGGGTATCCGTCCTGGATAATGTCCAAGACGGACCTCGGCTGCATTCTGCGTCCCTAGAGCAAGGCCCAGGATCGTGATGCACCTGAGATGCATCCGCGACGACTTTGAGCCGACGGTTGTAGGCTCCGAACACGTCGGTATCATGTGGACCCAATCGGTTGGAGAAAGATGAAAGCTGCAGTGGTTCTTTGGGGCTTGTTGGCGCTGTGCGGTGTCGCCCTCGCTATTTTGCCGCAGACGGCATCTCAAAAATCTTAGGGATTCTGCTGGCCCTAGTTGGAATCATAGGGCTATGCCGATATTTGCTTCTTGAACGACCTCAATCTCTTTCTTAAGGCTAAGAAATCCCTTCTGGGACTCCTGATCGGGGATGAGCGCGTCATTGAGCAGCGACACCGTCTGCCTGAATTCGACACCAGTATCTTCCGTGCAGCCGAACGGCCCAGCCGGTCATGCCAGTTCCCCCGGTTCAGTCCACGACAAGGCCGATGGGAGGAAGAACCACCATGAGGGATTTCGAGCCGACATACGTGCGCGATCTAATGGGTCCAGAACCGGCTGTCGGGACGCCCGGTCCGGAAGACTTTCGGCAGAACATAGAACTGCCGCGCCCTGGTAGGGGAGCGCGGCAGTCGTTCGGAGCTGTTTGGAGGTGGCAAAAAGAGAGTGTGGACAATGTCCACACCTCGGGCTTCGGATCTGGTCGTACTGGTGCCGGACTGGCTCGGATTCCGCATGTTTCCAGGAGTTCCCAGTGCTCGCAGGGGCTGGAATGCAGTTCGAGTCCCACCTTGGGCACAGTGTTTCCGCAGGTCAGGGGCCCTTGGGGCCTCTAACTGTGCATAAATCTTTTTTACCGGCCCCTTCAGGGGGCCTTTTTTGTAGGCGGTCGCTGCTGGGCGGAACGGCTCCCTTCCTTGGGTTTTGGCGACGACTCTGGGCTTGTTACTTCTTCATGATCGTTCGGTGGCTGGGCGACATGACCTGCCGGGTGGGTAGAAGGAATATGTTTCTTGCCCATTGCGTGAGGTTTACTTCGGGGCCGTCATGAGGTGGTCCGGGGTTTGCTGCTAGATCGCCGCGTTAGGGTTTTCATGGTGAGCGGTTCCATGTTCCTTCTCCTTCAGCGACTGGCAGGCACCGGATGTGTCTGTCAGATTTGGACGTTGTTCTGATAGCGGAGTCACCGCTGGGTTTGAGGGTCCGGAGTGCAAACTTGGGGAACCGGGGCCGTTCAGAGTTTCGGGAGGAAATAAGCGACGGAGGAGCGCCGAACGAAACTTTGGATCGTGAGCGGTGCGCAGCGCCCTGGTTGCATGGAGGACCCGCCCAGCGACGATGGGGATCAGAATGACAAACAGCGAAGTTGCTTCTGCTGGTTCGTGGAGGTGGGAACTGGGGCGGCATGACGCCAGCGTGTGCTGCTGGTCCGCGGAGAAACTACGGTGTTAGCTGCGCGGCGCCGGATTGTCTTCAGAGGGCGAATTCTGCTTGTTCGACGACTGACCTGTCGTTGGCGTCGAGACGTGCTGCCGCCACGGGCACGGCCATCTCACGTCACGTATTTCGACGAGGCGTCGGTGAAGCCGAGTTTCTGCGTGCCTACCGAAGACTATGAGGCAGCTGGCTCGTCGCCGGGGGACCGGGGCGGTAGGTGTCGGTACAGGGTCGTGCGCTTCAGGCCGGTCACGGCGGTTATTTCCCGGAAGGAAGAACCGTTAGTCCGGAGCAGGGCAAGGGCTCCGTCTAAATCGACCCATTTTGAGGCGCCCGTAGATCAACCCGGATCTCGCTGTGAATCGCAGCGATAAATGGCGGCGTTTTCGCTGCGATAAATGTTACCCGGGGCGCCCGTAAGTCGATCGTTAGCGGGCATCCGGACGCATTGCAAGGATGGCCTCAACCTCGCTATGGACGCGGTCGTGGTTGAAGGGCGGGAAGCCGAGGCCATCCGCGATACGCCTGCCAAGCCTGGCGAACAAGGCGATCGACGTGCGCAGGGCCTTGGCAGAGTCCGCAGCGCTGGCTTGCGAATGGCCGATCAGGTTGTCGTGGTTAGACGCGTTCGAGAGGGCGGCGAGGTTCAGCTGGCAGCTCGACTTGAATCCCGTCACTGACTCTTACTTCGCCGCCCGTATGCACGACGCCCATGATTCCTGTTTTTCGAATCACATTGCCCCCGCTGTCTCGGGGTAGAACTGCTTTCAGGAGCCCGGCCTGGAAGTGATCAATCTGGAGGCAGGGGTTACGCAGACCTGTCACCTGAACGACCGCGTGCGCTCCTATCCGCAGAAATGTCCCTTCCGGCAGGGCCAAGAGGTCGATGCCGTGAGTTGTGATGTTCTCTCCGAGGTCCCCGGGCTGCACCGAGAAACCTTCCTGCTCAAGCTCGACGAACAGTTCTGCTTGGATCAGATGCACCTGCCGCAGGTTGGGCTGCGTCGGATCACGTCGAACTCTTGAGAGATGCTGAACAGTAGTCCCGCAGTGGGCATCTCCCTCTACTCCTAGCCCTTCAACGAGATCGATCGACGGGCGCAGCTGCTTACTGAAATTATGCCGAGCATCCTGACTGACTGAAACAACGTAGCTGCCCACATTTCCCTCCATGTATCGCTCCTACGCCTGCGGTAATCCAACCTTCCCAGCCTAGGCGCCGGATTGGGATATATACCCCAAGTTTCCAGAAACGTGCCGGAGGCAGGTCAGTTTTTGAGTGGGTACTGATCAGGAGACGTGGCCAGGTTAGTGGAGGTGTCTTGGTCTTTTCCCCATATGCGCAGCAGCCATCGTCCTGTTCCAGCCCAAGATTGGGCGCACCGACAAGGGCTGCGCGGGCAAGGATTTGTTCGAAATAGCCCCCGGCTGGCGCTTGGGACCCGTCGCAAGCCGCGACGCCTACAGTGCCATTGACCGGCCCTTTCGAGTCACGGAACCAAGGCATCGACCGTCCTGCTGACGGATGAGACCGATTCCGTACTCACAGGGACTTCTTAAAGAAGGTCGCAGCGTCCTCATACGCAAGGGCACGATAGAAATCGCCGGCCCGCCGGCTCGCTAACGAAACATAAGCACCGCCTTGCGAGTTCGCCCAAGACTCGACTTCAATCATCAAGGCCTGTCCCACACCTTGCCGGCGTGCTCGCTCGGCAACCATGACCTCCTCGACCCAGGCGACAGGGCCATTGGCAAGAAATGTGGCGCGGCAATGGGCCAAAAGATAGCCGACGACAGATCCGCCACGCTCTTCGGCTACGAGAACAAGTGTCTGGGGCGCTTCGACCAGCGAACGGAATGTCAGCTCAAAGGCTTCCCACTCCGGCCGGAAGGTCGGCGCGAAATCCTGAACCAGACACCAAACGTCGTCCGCATCGTTGATGGCGGCGAGCCTGATGGTCATGCTGAGGTTGGGCATTTGGCCACACTACCCGCGCGAGCCACAAGCACCCGCGAAGGCAACTGGCGTCCTCCGCACTGGGATCCTATCTGTAATGCTGTTCAGCATGACGATCACCTTTGAATGGCGCGGGGCGGCTAGGAACGAAGAAATCAATCAGCTGCACGCGGAGGGCTTCGATCATGCATACGTTGAAGACGATTGGATTGACCTGCTGTCGCGCTTCAGTCTCGGGTGGGTCACAGCGCGCGACGAACAGGGTCTCGTAGGCTTCGTCAACGTGATCTGGGACGGTCAGGTGCACGCATTCATTGAAGACACTTTGGTGGCACATCGTGCCCGCAGGCAGGGCATTGGGAAAAAGCTACTCGCCGTTGCCACGGAGCAGTCCAAGGGAGCGGGCTGCGAATGGCTTCACGTCGACTTCGACGATCACCTGAGGAGCTTCTACTTCGACGCATGCGGCTTCCGCCCCACCAATGCTGGACTAATCCAACTGCGCTAACTGGGACCGACCGTCCATACTCTGGTGTGAGGAGCACTTCGGGGTCCCCACCGTGCCGTTCATCAGCACGTCCGACGCGATAGATCACTCCGGAGCGAAGACCTGCTGCTTCGCAGTCACGGCAGACCAGGACGGCGGCCTGACCACGTATGCGCCCCACGACGACTTCTTCGTCCGGAACGTGGTGCCCAACCCTGTCTTGGCGCCCAGGACGTGTACTTGACCAAGACTCAGCGGTGGAGCGCGGAATGGCCCTCACTCACTGTCCAGCCCTGGCCTCCGGTCAACGTTTAGGAAGGCAACGCACTACCTCGAGCACGTAGTCTGAGGGAATGCTGCTACTCGTGGATATGGACAACACCCTTGTGGATAGGGCTTCCGCGTTTGATCTCTGGGCAACTGACTTCGTGCGGTCGCTTGGGAGATCCGATTCAGAGGTCGCATGGCTTATTGCGGCTGACCGTAGCGGCTACGAACCGCGGGAATCCCTGGCCCGCGCCATCAAGGAACGATTCGACGCTGATTTGGGCGTCGAGGTCCTCGTGAACACACTTCTCTACGACCACGTGCATTCGATGACCATGGAGTCCGTCACGACTGACGCTCTCCGGAATGCCCGCGAATCCGGCTGGCGAATTGGTGTCGTCACCAACGGGACAACGGCACAGCAGACCCTCAAGATCCAAACAGTCGGGCTCGAACCGTTCGTGGATACCGTCGTTATTTCCCAAACAGAAGGCGTCAAGAAGCCGGACCCCGAGATATTCCATATTGCCGCGCACCGCCTCCGTGGCGAGCTTGCCGGGAGCTGGATGGTCGGTGACCACCCGACTGCGGACATCGCAGGTGGGCGCGAGGCCGGTCTAAAAACGGGCTGGGTCAGTTGCGGCAAGGAATGGCCCGATGAGTTGACTGCCCCAAACCTCTCCGCGTGCACAGCCGCACAGGTGATCGACGCCGTCGTTCTGTTGGGCGCCCAGGAGATTTGAGGCTCGACACCTCTTGATGTTGGACCGGACGAGTGGATTCACTGCATCGATGTCGGTGGCGACGGGCCGCCCGTCGTGATCCTGCATGGGCTGGGAGGCAGCTCTCGTGTTGGCTGAAGTCGATAATGGTCGTATTTGACCTGTGAATGTCAGCGATAAATGGCGGTCTTTTCGCAGCGCTAAATGTCACCCTCGCTGCCCCTCAGCTGATCCTTCAATGCTGAAGAACGCGGCCCGCACCGGCAGACATATCAGCTGTCGGCTCCTGCTGTCTGTCTTGAAACGCTAGACATACGAGACGTCTCACCGACTGACCAGAACGAATGAAGCAACTTCACACCTCTATGTCCCGTTGCCCGGTCTGCTGGTCCACGCCTAGGCGGGGCCCAGGTTACGGGCGGCGGCGTCGAGAAGTTCTTCTTTTACACACGCTTTGAAGTTCTTGTTGCAAAGATCTGCTTGGTTGTCATCCGGTAGCTAAGTTCACCGGATAGTTCCTGGAGAGTGTGACCCAGGCCTGGCCCGCGACCTCCCAGGCTGCCGGACACGGTTCCACTGGACAACGCGCTGGCAGAGGCTCACCCTTGGAGTAACCGCACCGACTGCGCATCGCGCTGACCTCGGGCGGTCGCGTGCCGCCGGTGTCGGGCACCCATGAGATGTCGACTCCGTCGGGTTCGCTTGAACATGGCTCCGTGACGGCTGGAGGACCGACGACATGACGAACAGCAACGCTTACGATCATCACAGGCGACCATCGCGGACTTCGAGGAACGGTGCGCGCCGACGGTGGGCGCTCTGCTTGATCCCGGCACTGACGGCCGCACTCGTTGTACCGGGAGTGTCGAGCGCCGGCGCCTCGAACGCTCGGAACGCGGCGCCGGCGAACACGGACGTCCTCATCGAGTGGAGCACCATCGCCCAAGACCACGTCATCCCACTGCGTCCCACGGCTCACGGCCAGCTCCGTGGCATGGCGATGGTTCAAGGCGCGGTGTACGACGCAGTGAACGCCATCGACCGCGGGTACCAGCCGTATCTGCTCGACGGCGACTCGGTCGGCGTCGGGCCGGAGGCATCGTTCGATGCGGCGATCTCGACCGCCGCACACCACGTGCTCGTCACGCTGGTCCCGCCGGCCCAAGTAGCTGGCCTCGACGCCGCGTACGAAGCAACGCTCGCGGGCGTCACCGACGGCCCGAACAAGGACGAAGGCGTCGCCGCCGGTGAGGCCGCCGCGGCGGCGATGATCCTCGCCCGCACCGATGACGGGTTCATGGCCCCGTTCGAGTTCGACATCGGACCCGGTCCCGGCGGTTGGCGGCCCGTCGCGCCCGCTGCGCTCGATCCGGACGCCTGGGTGGCCAATCTCCAACCGTTCATCATCGAGAGTCCCGAGCAATTCCGCTCGGAGGGTCCCAACCCGCTGAGGAGTGCCGAGTACACAGCGGACTTCAACGAGGTCAAGGAGATCGGTGCGCTCGTGAGTACCACTCGAACCGACGACCAGACCACTGCGGCCATCTTTTGGCAAGCCCCGCCCGTGGCACTCTGGAACGGTGTGTTCCGCAGCCTCGCCGTGGAGCACGGACTCGACCTGGCCGACGCGGCTCGGCTCTTCGCGATGACCAACCTCGCCGCTGCTGATGGCGCGGTCGCTTGCTGGAACGACAAGTACCACTGGAACTTCTGGCGTCCGATGGCGGCGATCCGCGAAGCCGACACCGACGACAATCCGGAGACGGAAGCCGATCCGACATGGAAACCGCTCTTCGATCCATCGACAGCGACTGTCCCGCCGCTCGGCACACCGCCGTTCCCGGACCACCCGTCCGGTCACGGCTGCGTCAGCGGCGCCATTCTCTATGCGGCGCAGGAGTTCTTCGGTACGGACGAGGTCGCCTTCGACGTCAACTCCGGACGCTTCCCGGGCGAGCCACGGCACTTCGACGGATTCTCAGCGGCGATACAGGAGATCGTTGATGCTCGCGTCTGGGGCGGCATCCACTTCCGCACCGCCGACGTACAGGGCGCCGAGATCGGCAACGAGGTGGCGTTGTGGCTCAGCGGTCACTACTTCCAGCCGGCGCCATGTCAGTCGCAGGGTCCTGCGACTGACCCGATCATTTCCCCGACCGATTTGGTTCATTTGCGGTCAGGATCGGTTGGGGAAATCTGAATCAGACGTCGGTGGCGGCCGCCTTGACGTGGGCCGTGCGCTCGTCGAGCCCATCGGCGACGCGCTCGTCGCTGCCATCTCGGCAGACCCATGAGGGTGTCGTCGTGCCGGAGGGCTTTGAGACAAGCGGCCAACTGGGGGCGGTCGTCTTTCTTCCCGGAAGCCCGGTCTTCGTAGAGGGAGTCCGCGTCGATGCCGGAGGCCAGGAGCGCGTCGCGCTGCAGGTCCGTGGTCTGCGACCCGTCGGCTTTGGAGTCACGCATGTAGCCGACTAGCACGGCATTTCTCCTCTGTCATTTATACGTTCGTTTAAGTGACAGCCGGATTCCGAATTCGGGATACCTGTGAATCGCAGCGGTCGTGGGCTACCGCATGACCAAGGAGTTGATTCGACTTATTAGTCCAGGTACAAATCTTTGGCTATCTGCGCCAGCGGCGCCTCGCCCTTGCGGGCCACATCAATAGCATCCTGGCGGAACTCCGCCACATAAGCCGTCGGCATGGGCAACATCCTTCCATGAGCACCCGCTGGCTAGGTCAAGGAGTCACCGCTTGGCGTTCTGGGTCCCCTCCACGTCAAGACGAAGCAGTATCCCGGCCAGCTGGATCTGGGACGTCTCGACTTCCCGTCCGCCCACGTGGAGGAGATGGTGCACCAGGGGGAAGTCAAGGAGGCCGCGTCCGCACTCAACTGATGAGGCGCTGCCAATCGATATCCAGAGCAGTTTATTCACCAATCTGACGGGGAGCACTCGCGCGGTTTTCCCGAAGTTGCTGTGGGCTGCCTCGTTCAAGGCTGAGTCGTCCGCTCGTCACACACAAGGCCAGCAGACACCAAGCCGCGGTTCGACCCAACCAAGTTCGACAGCTCCACAGTTACCTTTCTGGTAAGGCCAACGACAGCGCCGGCCATCTTGTCATGGTCATGACCAAGTCGGCCCTATCAAGACGAAAGTAACGAGCGCAAAATGGGTGGTAGCTGTACCCGCTCGCTCCCACCGTAATGTCGGCCCGCCTGAAGTCAGCGTTACCTTTACTCAGTCAGCAGGAGATGCAAAATGCAAGACAAATTGGAACCGTTTGCGGTGAAACCAGTTACGGGAACGTTTTCCCTGCAGAAACAGGAGGACAAGGCAAAGGCGATCCCTCTCACATACCATGTGGATATCTGGCCTGAGGAAATAGTCGAATCGCCTTGGGTGGGTCTCCACTTCATGGATGAGTACTCCGGACCCGCCAGTGGGCTGGCCAGGGAGACTCTGCCGCATCCTAAGGCATAGAAATTTGGACCTGGCGAGTTACACAATCGCCCTTGGAGCATCGTCTAGATTGACGACTGGCACATCTGCGGCCAAATAGGCTTCTACGGCATGCGGAGCGAAGAGCTCCTCTATGGCGAGGCGGGCTGTGCCCACCGCTCCGCTTCGGTCCCCAAGCTGGCTGGTGAGGATTTGGAGCGTTCGTGTAGCCAGCGGCTGCGCCGGCTGGTGAAGGCGTTCTCGCAGGCCGGACATGAGGTGATCCTCAGCCGCGAAGCAGGTCGCCGCCGATCGTGAGTATCCGAGGGTTGAGCAGATGACGGCGGTGACAAGAACCTCGCCGTGCAGTTGCCCCGATTCCCGGACGAGCTCGACGGCTTTGGGGTGTCCACTGCGTGCGAAATTGACCGCCTCACGGCTTGTTTCCACCTCGAGTCCTTGCTCTCGCGGACGACGCGCGAGTGCACCGCCGCTAGCCGAAGCAACGCCTGACCTGCGAAAGCATGGCAAAACGCCTATGGACGGGTTCTCGCATCTGTTTGAACTCGTCCTACTTTACGGCCGATATCGAGCCATATGTCGGCCGCACATCCCGTCGGTGGCAGTTGACATGCCCATCGCATGCTGGAGACTCTACTTGCTGCATCGGCATCAACTTCTCAGTACGAGATGTCCTTTCGTCCTGTCACAAGTTTGAGGGCTACCCGGTCTTAGCTGATGACGGGACCGGAGGACAAGCCGCGCCGATGGAACCCTGGATGGCATGCAGGCGAGTCCCACGGGATCTTCAATTTGGGTAGCTCGAGTGAATGGAATGTAGTGATGAAGTCTCAAGAACTGCAAGTGTCGACGTCCGTGCTCGTTATTGGTACCGGGGGCGCCGGCCTCCGGGCCGCCATTGAGCTGGCGGAGCTGGGCGTCGATGTGCTCGCTGTGGGCAAAAGGCCCAAGAGCGACGCCCACACCTCGCTCGCAGCGGGTGGCATCAACGCCGCTCTCGGAACGATGGATACTGACGACAGTTGGCAGCAGCACGCCGCCGACACAATCCTCGAGAGCTATCACCTAGCGAACCCCGAAATCGTCGAGCTCGTCACCAAAGGGGCCGCCCAGGGCATCAGCGACCTGGAACGCTACGGCATGCCGTTCGCCCGCGAGGAAGACGGCCGGATCAGCCAGCGTTTCTTCGGTGCCCATACCTTCCGCAGAACCGCTTTCAGCGGCGACTACACGGGGCTTGAAATTCAGCGCACGCTTGTAAATCGCGCCGCCCAGCTCGACATCCCGATACTGGACGATGTTTACATCACGCGCATTCTCGTCACCGACGGTCGGGTCTTCGGTGCCTACGGCTTCCGGCTCACGGACGGAACGCGCTACCTCATCCATGCAGACGCCGTGGTGCTCGCCGCCGGAGGACACACCCGCATCTGGCGGCGCACGTCCAGTCGGCGCGACGAGAACACCGGTGATTCATTCCGCCTGGCAGTGCTCGCAGGCGGCCGCATCCGCGATCCGGAACTGGTCCAATTCCATCCCTCAGGCATTCTTGAGCCCGAGAACGCTGCAGGCACGCTCATCTCGGAAGCCGCACGCGGCGAGGGCGGCATCCTCACCAACGCCCTCGGTGAACGATTCATGGCGAAATACGATACAGAGCGCATGGAACTCTCCACCCGCGATCGGGTCGCTCTGGCCTGTTACACCGAAATTCAAGAAGGCCGCGGCACACCCAACGGCGGAGTGTGGCTGGACGTTTCGCACCTGCCGCGGGAGACCATCATGCGTCGCCTGCCGCGTGTGTACCAGACCATGCTCGAACTGCAGATGCTCGATATCACGACGACTCCGATAGAAATCGCACCGACCGCGCATTACTCCATGGGCGGCGTCTGGGTCCGTCCCGACGATCACAGCACTGATGTCGCGGGTCTCTACGCAATCGGGGAGGCGTCAAGCGGTCTGCACGGCGCTAACCGCTTGGGAGGAAACTCGCTGATCGAACTGCTGGTCTTCGGAAGGATTGTCGGGAAGGCTGCCGCCGAGTACTCGGAGTCCCTCACCGCACACGTGCGCTCGGCGGACGCGGTAGATGAAGCTCGAAAAGAGATAGATAACCTGCTCAACGCCAACGGGCACGAAAACGTCCGCGTACTGCAGCGTGCCATCCGTGACACCATGACCGAGCATGCGGGTGTCGTGCGGAACGAAGAAGGACTTACGCAGGGTCTCGCCGAACTCGACGGCATTGAATCCCGCATCACAGACGTGGGTGTGCATCCCGACATCGCCGGATATCAGGATCTTGCCCACGCGTTCGACCTGAAGGCGGCCGCACTGGCGGCGCGCGCGACGCTCGAAGCTGCCCGTGAACGCCGTGAAACACGCGGCTGTCACAACCGCAGCGACTATCCGGAGCTTGATCCGACCTTGCAGGTGAACCTCGTCTGGTCCCCTGATCGTGGCATCGAGCACGAAAGCCTCCCGCCCGTACCGCACGACATTGCGACACTGATGCACCGACCGGTCACAACCGCGGACAAACTCGTCGAGTGACCGGCGTCGGGTTCGCCACGGTAGGACGTCCTGGTTCCCTTACGAACTCGGCACCAAAGGTCGCCCAGAGACGTAGCATTGGGGGCATGGATGCTGATTCCCGCTCAGCCTCGGACTTAGAAACGGCGTCGGCGATATTCGCGGATGTCCGTCCTCGATTGTTTGGGATCGCGTACCGCATGCTGGGCAGTGTCAGTGAGGCGGAGGATATCGTGCAGGAGGTGTGGATTCGATGGCAGACTTACGATCGCAGCACGGTTCGGAATGCGGCCGCGTTCCTGGCGACCACTGCCACCCGCCTGGCCATCAACGTTGGGCAGTCGGCGCGCGCCCGTCGTGAGACGTATGTCGGACCCTGGCTGCCGGAGCCGGTGGACACAAGCGCGGACCCTGAACTCGGCGCCGTGCGTGGCGAAGCGCTCGAGTTTGCCGTGTTGCTGATACTGGAGAAGCTGTCGCCGACCGAACGGGCCGCGTATGTGTTGCGGCAAGCGTTCGATTACTCGTACGAAGAGATCGCGGAGATCATCCAACAGACCCAAGCGAATACGCGCCAGCTGGTGAGCAGGGCGCGTAAGCGCCTTGGTGAGGAGAAGCGCGCAGAGGTGAGCGTGAGCGAGCAACAGCGTCTGCTGGAAGCATTTCTGGCGGCTGCACAAACCGGGAACCTGGCCGCATTGGAGGAACTGTTCGCCGCGGACGTCGTCAGCTATTCCGACGGCGGCGGTAAGGTTCGCGCTTCCAAGTTCCCTGTCGTAGGCAGGGAACGGGTCGCGAAGTACTACAGAGCGTTTGCGTCGCGCTTCTGGGAAGGTGTCGATGTCGACACCTTCATGGCTAACGGCAGGCCTTCGGCACGATTGGCACGGGACGGGGACGTATTCGCCGTCGTGACCGTCACGGCCTCTGCCGATGGTATTGATCGGCTGTTGTGGACCATGAACCCGGACAAGCTCTCTGGTGTTACCTGGGCTGGCCGATCTGGCGTGGATAATGTCTGAGATCAGCCGGGCCCCGCGAGGTCCGCGAGTGTCCATGAGGGCCCGTGCGGTGGACGAACCGCACCGCCGCGCAAGCGAGCTGGAACTGTTGTTTGATCTCACTTTCGTGGTCGCTGTCGCCATCCTTACAGCGCAGCTGGCTCACGGGATTGCTGAGAATCATGCTGCGGAGTCGATCCTGCCGTTTCTGCAGGTATTCTTCTCGATCTGGTGGGCGTGGATGAATTTCACGTGGTTTGCGTCCGCGTTCGACAATGATGATGCGTTTTACCGGCTGCTAACGATGCTGCAGATGGGAGGGGTGCTGCTGCTGGGTGCAGGAGTACCTGCGGCTTTCAACGACGGTGATTATCTGGCGGTCACCCTGGGATTTGTTGTGATGCGCGTCGGTTTGATTGCCCACTGGATACGGGCTGCGTTTGACGATGCGGCCAGCCGCCGTACGGCGTTGCGATACGCGGTCGGATTCGCGGTCCTTCAACTGGGGTGGCTCCTGCGGTTGGTGTTGCAGCAGGCCGGGATATTGCCGGAGCAGATGCAAGTAGTCGCGTTCGTGATGCTCGCCGCCTTGGAGCTCACTGTCCCGTGGTGGGCCGAACGCACGGGTCACAGCAGTTGGCATCCGCATCATATTGCCGAACGGTATGGCCTGTTCGCGATCATTCTCCTTGGCGAAAGCGTGCTGGCCGCATCGAATGGCCTGGCTGCTGCATTGAGATCCGGCGGCGTGAGCGCATCCTTGGTTGCTGTCTCGGCCGCTAGCCTCGCGCTTTTGTTCTCCTTTTGGTGGCTGTACTTCCTCCACCCGGCGGGTGAGGAATTGGCCGCAAATCGTGACAAATCGTACCTATGGGGGTACTCGCACTTCGCCCTCTTTGCGGCGTTAGCCGCCGTCGGTGCAGGCCTCGAAGTCGCCATCACGGTCGCACCGACGGAAGGTCACCTCCAGGAGCAGGCGTTTATCGCCGGGTATTGCGTCGCGATTTCAACCGCTGTTTTTATGGGGTTGCTGTGGGCGATTCACGCGCCGCTCACGAGCCGGCCAGTCATTCGTCCGTCGGTGATATGGTCGGCGGTGGTGACGGTGCTGGCGTTGCCGGCTGGCATTGGCGCGATCGGCGTCGTCGGAGTGGTCGCCGGAATCGCGATTGTGTGTGCCCTGGTCGTCGTGGTGACCGTGTTGCAGCCCGGACAGAGGCAGGAAGTGAGCTGACCGGATCACGGGGCTCTGCCGATGGCATTTTTCTTCCCAAGGCTGTCACAGATTGATTTGGTATCCGGTCATAGCTGGTGGACGGAATATCACCACATTCCTAAACGCCACTTATCGGAAGGAAGATCATCATGAAGATCGTTGTTATCGGCGGCACTGGCCTGATCGGCAAGCAGGTTGTGGAGATCCTAAGCAGTCAGGGCCATGAGGCGAAAGCGGCGTCCCCTTCGACCGGGGTGGATTCGGTGACCGGCCAGGGATTGGATGAGGCGATGGCGGGGGCGGACGTAGTTATCGACCTGACAAACACCGCCGATTTCGATGAGAAGGTAGTCGTTCCCTTCTTCTCCACTTCATCCCACAATCTTCTCGCCGCCGGGAAAAAGGCAGGCGTGCGACATCATGTGGCTCTGTCCGTCGTTGGAACCGACCGTATCGGGGCTGTCGGCTACTTTGCCGGAAAAGCTGCGCAGGAGAAGGCTGTTAGAGAAGGCGGCGTGCCGTACACCATTCTGCGGGCTACTCAGTTCTTTGAGTTCATCCCGATGATCGCTGACGCCGGAACACGCGACGGCTCGGTTTATGTGACAAGTCACCTGATGCAGCCGTTGGCTGCTGCAGACGTTGCTCGCATTGTGGCGGAGACGGCGGTCTCGCCTGCGATTGACGGCGTCCTTGAGATGGCGGGCCCTGAGCGCGCAGGACTTAATGAATTCGTGTCCCGGGTTCTCGCGGCCCGCAATGATTCCCGCCCAGTGGTCATTGATACCGGGGCCGGCTACTTCGGCTTGCCGATCGAAGAGACCAGCATCGTTCCCGTCGGTGAAGCCCGTATCGGGGATATTTCACTCAAGGAGTGGCTGAATCTGTCGTCATAGCACTCCGGTCTTAGGAGGGTGGGCGGCTGCATTCTGAGCCTGTCAACGGCACCGACTATGACGCCGTACTCAGACGCGGAATGAACCAATCTTCCTAAGGCAGTCACAGATTGTGTTGGTACACGGTCATAGCTGGTGGACGGATGTCACTGCATCCCTCTGCGTCACTTATCGGAAGGAAGATCATGAAGATCGTAGTTATCGGCGGAACCGGACTCATCGGGTCGAAACTGGTCAACAAGCTCGGCGAACACGGACACGAAGCAGTGGCCGCTTCCCCTGACTCGGGTGTGAACACCCTCACCGGCGAAGGCCTCGCGGACGTGCTGCAGGGAGCCGACACCGTAGTCGACGTGTCGAACTCGCCCTCGTTTGAAGATGCAGCTGTGCTGAACTTCTTCACTGCCTCCACCCGCAACCAGCTCGCCGCGGAGAAGGAAGCCGGTGTCGGCCACCACGTCGCACTGTCGGTCGTCGGCACCGAGCGTGTGGCCGAGAGCGGCTACTTCCGGGCGAAAATCGCCCAGGAGAAGCTCATCAAGGAATCAGGTGTCCCGTACTCCATTGTCCATGCGACGCAGTTTTTCGAGTTCGTCAAGAGCATCGCACAGGCCGCGACCGACGGAAACACCGTTCGTCTGTCACCCGCGCTGATTCAGCCCATGGCCGCTGAGGACGTAGCCACCGCTGTTGCCCGCACCGCCGTCGGAGCTCCGCTCAACGCCACCATTGAGGTCGCCGGACCCGAGCAATTCGGTCTCGACGAGCTCATCCGCAAGGGCCTCAGCTTCCAAGGCGACCCCCGCGAGGTCGTCACCGACCCCACGGCACGCTACTTCAACGCCCTGCTCGAAGAGCGCGAACTGCTTCCCGGCGACGAAGCGACCATTTTCAACACCCGTTTCGAAGAATGGCTGAACCAACAGTAGTCGGAGCACAGCGGTGTGTCCTTCACGGAAGCTCGGCTGCGCGGCACTGCGGACTCGCAGCGGCTGGCAGCGCTGACCGAAAGCGCGTTCGGCACCACAGAGAACTGCCGCACCCCCTAAACGCAGGGCACGGCAGTCGCTTGGAGTCGCTCAAAATCTGTCAGAAAGGCGGTGTGGACAATGACCACACCGCCTTTGGCTTCGGACGGGCCCGTACATCGCTCGGACTCGCTCGGATTGCCTATGTTGTCGGGACTTCCCAGTGTTTGCAAGGGCTGGAATGCAGTTCGAGTCCCACCTCGGGCACGTGTTTTCCCTGGTCAGGGGCTTGTGAGCCTCTGAGTGTGCACAAATTGTGTTGTACGGGCCCCTTCGGGGGCCCTTTTTTGTGGCCGTTGTTGTTGTGGCCGGGTGCCTCGTTCTTTGCTCGGTTGATGTCTTTGGTACTGCTTTTCTCTTCATTGTCGCCCACGGGGTGGGCGACCTGACTGTAGTGATGAAGGACTACTCCGGTTTGCAGTCGCTTTGCCGTGGACCTTCATGATGAAGTCAGGATCCGCACGCGTCCAGCATCCCGCCCCTCACCACGGTCCGCTAGGACTTCGAGGAGCTGGTACGGCGCTGCCTGGACCTGACGCTCAGCGCCATCGAGAACGGCGCGAGCATAAGCACCACCGGCGTGGAGCCGGAACTGGTTGTGCGCCGGACCCCCGCAGTGCCGCCTGGCGCAGGTAACAGCGCAACCGGATTCGAGTTTCCCTTGCTACCCTCACGGTCGCGGCCGTGTACCAGCGCGCTGGCCCGGCCCAGGCCTTGCAGCACCTCGTGAAACTTGGCCATACCTCGATCGCGCACGTTTCTGGCCCGCAGGACTGGATTGACGCCGCAGCCCGCACTGACGGCTGGCGCCGCACGCCGGCGGAGGCCGGCCTGCCGCCGGAGGTGCTGATCCAGGGTGACTGGAGCGCTGACATGGCCCACGGCCCGTCCGCCGCGGCGTCGGTCCTCAATCCCAGGCTCGTTGTGCGGGCCTCGACGGCGGCGCCGAGGCGCTGACGCGCAGGCAACCGCGAAGGGGGTCCCGACTGCCGCGGGACCTGCCAAAGCTATGCGGATGCGCCCGAACGGCAGCAGGTCGGCCATGTCGCCGCCAACCGGCAACAGGCCAAATGCACGATCACCACAGCACCAGTAATTCGCAGTCACCCACAGGCCCGGCGCGCGGGAGTCTCAGGATCCATGAAGGACTAGGAGCGCAGGAAGAACGTGGCCGCTTGCCGCTCGTTCTTGCCCACCTTCGCCAGCGCCAGGGCGCCTAGCCGGAGCACAAGATAGGAGCCCGGGACGTCGACCGACTCGAAGGAGGCGCCGGCAGCATCCGACAGGCCGCCCCGCTTCAGGAAGGCCGACGATGACCCCTCCGTGGTCGCGATGGTCACCGCTGATCCCTGGACCCGGAGATAGCGGCCTTTGGCCAGGACCGGCTCGATGACCACCGAGTTCTTCTTGGCGTAGCCCGGCGCGATGCGGAACTGGGACGACCCCAGCGCGGGGGAGGAAGCGGCGGTGACGGTGACGCCGTCGTGCGCCAGGAAGGTGCCGGGGCCCGAGGCGGGCTCCAGGCGCACGGGCAGTTCGCCGTCGCCCACCGGTACGCCGAAATTCGGTGTGCCGTCCGCGTTCCAGTACAGCCGCTGCACCCGGGCGTGCCGGTTGGGGTCGTACAGCGGGTCGCCGACGATGGTGCGGTAGGACCGGGCGTGGTACACGAGGACGTCGTTGCCTGCCTCGTCGACGGTGAAGGAGTTGTGTCCCGGTCCGTACTGCTTCGAGCCCTCGGTGGTGACAAAGACGGGGGTCGGAGTCTTGCTCCATGAGGCCGCACTGAGCAGGTCGGCAGTGGCGTCAGCCGTCAGCAAGCCCATGCAGTAGTTGGCGTCCGTGGCGCTGGCGGAGAAGGTCACGAAGATGCGGCCGTTCCGCTTGATCACCGCGGCGCCTTCGTTCACCTTGTAGCCCCGGGTCTCCCAGTCCAGTGTCGGAACGGCAATGCGGACGGGAGTGCTGGAGAGCGTGGAGGGTGATGACATCGAAGCGATGTACAGGCTGGAGTTCACGCCGGTGTCGCTCTGGGCCCACAGCAGGTAGCGCGTGCCGTTGTGCTCGAAGTTGGTGGCGTCCAGGGAGAAGGTGTCGGCATGCGTGTACACGCGCACCGGCGGTCCCCACACGGCGGTGGTGGGATCGGCGTCGTCAGTGGAAATCACGTAGATCCGCACCCGGAAGACGTCGCTGCTGTCGCCGGCGGCGAAGTAGATGTGCCACTGGCCGTCGAAGTGGTGCAGCTCAGGTGCCCAGACGTGGCCGCCCATGGTTCCGGAGGCGGGCCGCGTCCAGACGACTGCTTCCGAAGCGCTGCCGAGCCTCGCGATGGTGGAGGAGGAGCGGACGATGATGCGGTTGTACTCGGGCACGGAGCCGGTGAAGTAGTACTTGCCGTCCGTGTGTTTCATCAGCCACGGGTCTGCACGCTGCGGCACAACGGGGTTGATCAGCGGAGCTGAATCGACGGCGGCGGCAGCGGCGGGCGCGGCCAGCAAGGCTCCGCCCCCCGCCCCCGCGACGGCGAAGGCTGCGGCTGCGGCGGTTCCGGAGCCCAGGAAGGTCCGGCGGGAGAACTGGCGGTTGACGGAATCATTCATGCTGAAAAAGTCCTTCCGACGTGCGGGAGTGAGGAACGGGAGGTGCGGGACAGACAGAGGGTCAGCCGGCTTTCCGGGCGAAGAGCCGCTGCAGCAGGACGAAGACGAGGAGCAGGCCACCGATGACGATCTTTGTCCACCAGGAGCTGAGGGTGCCGTCGTAGGCGATGAAGGTCTGGACAATCCCCAGCACCAGCACCCCGACGACGGATCCCAGGACGTAGCCGGTGCCGCCGGTCAGCAGGGTGCCGCCGATGACCACCGCAGCGATGGCGTCGAGCTCCATGCCCTGGGCAGCCAAGCTGTAGCCGGAGAGGCTGTAGAAGGAGAACAGGATGCCGGCAACGGCCGAGCAGAGGCCGCTGAGGGCGTAGACCAGGATCTTGGTGCTCTTCACCGGCAGGCCCATCAGCATGGCGGAGTGTTCGTTGCCGCCGATGGCGTAGACGGTCCGGCCGAAGCGGGTGTGGTGCAGGACGAAGAAGGCAATGGCCACGATTCCGAGGGCCAGGAGGACGCCGGGTGAGACGAAGAGGTCGCCGGGCAGCGGGATCTGTGCCTGCGCCATGCCGGTGAAGAACCCTTCGGTGACCGGAATGGAGTCGAGGCTGATGACGTAGCAGAGGCCGCGGGCCAGGAACATACCGGCCAGGGTCACGATGAAGGGCTGGATGTCGAAGTACTGGATGATCAGCCCCATCAGGAGCCCGAGCACTCCGCCTATGGGCAGCACGAGGACCATGACGGCCCCTGCGTTCCAGCCCTGCTGCAGCAGCGTGGCGCTGACCATCATGGACAGCGCGACGACGGCCCCGACGGAAAGGTCGATGCCGCCGGTGAGGATGACAAAGGTCATGCCGACGGCCAGCACGATGAGGAAGGTGTTGTCGATGAAGAGGTTCAGGAAGACCTGGCCGGAGAGGAAGCTCGGGTACATCCCCGCCCCTACGGCGAACATGGCAAGGAACAGGCCCACCGTGGCCAGCGTCGGCGCGTAACGGGCACCTCCGCGCAGGCGGCTGCGCACCGGCGACGGCTGCTTGACGGTTAGGGGCGTGAGCGTGGACAGCGGGGACATTAGATGGCCACCTTTTCCTTTGCGGCGGGTTTGGGTGCTGCCTTGAAGCTATTGAG
Source organism: Arthrobacter sp. NPDC093128 (assembly GCF_040683875.1). Taxonomy (NCBI): domain Bacteria; kingdom Bacillati; phylum Actinomycetota; class Actinomycetes; order Micrococcales; family Micrococcaceae; genus Arthrobacter; species Arthrobacter sp. NPDC093128. The sequence goes on along the minus strand of NZ_JBFBEY010000019.1, from coordinate 81,940 downwards.
GAGGTTCCGAGCCTTGGGTGCTTGCAGAAGGCAAACGGTGATGACGACGAGGGCCTTGAACACCAGGGTGACCTCCGGCGGGATGCCCAGGGTGTAGACGGTGGTGGTCAGGGTCTGGATGATGAAGGCCCCGACGACGGTTCCCACCAGGGTGTACCGCCCGCCTGCCAGCGAGGTGCCGCCGATGACGACGGCCAGGATGGCGTCCATCTCGATATAGAGGCCGGCGTTGTTCGCGTCGGCTGCCGTGACGTTGGAGCTGATCATCAGGCCGGCGATCGCGGCGCATATGGCGCTGAAGACGTAGACGATCCAGATGATGTTCCGTGCGCGGAGTCCGGCCAGGCGGCTGGCGACGGGGTTGATGCCGACGGCCTCGATCAGGGTTCCCAGTGCGGTGCGCCGGGTGAGGACGGCGGCCAGGGCGAAGACGGCCGCGGTGATGAGGATGGAGATCGGCAGGGTGAACAGGTATCCGGCGCCGATCGACTTGTAGTGGTCGTTGGACACGGAGATGATCTGGCCGCCGGTGATGAGCTGGGCGACGCCGCGGCCGGCTGTCATGAGGACCAGGGTTGCGATGATCGGCTGCACGCCGATGGTGGAGACCAGGAAGCCGTTCCAGACGCCGAGGGCGAGGCCGGCGGCGACGGCGATGAGGACCGCCGTGGCGGCCGTCACCGGGGACCCGGGTTCGGGGGAGGCGGCGATGTAGGCGCAGGAGGCGGCACCGGCGATCGCCACCACTGCTCCGACTGAGAGGTCGATGCCGCGGGTGGCGATGACGAGTGTCATTCCGAGGGCGATGAGGATAGTGGGTGCGCCGTTGCGCATGATGTCGATCAGGCTGCCGTAGAGGTGCCCGTCCTGCATCCGAAGGCCCAGGAAGTCGGGGCGGAAGATCTGGTTCAGCAGCAGCAGCGTTGCGAGGGCTATCACTGGCCAGGCAAGGCGGTGTTTGAGGAGTGATTTCACTGGGCACCTCCGGCGATGACCGTCATGACGTCTTCCACGGAGACGCCGTCGTTATTGATTTCCGCGACCATTGCCCTGTCCTTGATGACCGCGACGCGGTCGCTCACGCGCAGCACTTCCTCAAGTTCGGAGGAGATAAAGAGGATGGACATCCCGTCGGCGGCGAGTTTGTTGACGAGTTTCTGGATCTGGGTCTTGGCTCCGATGTCGATGCCGCGGGTGGGCTCGTCCAGGATCAGGAGTTCGGGGTGGGTCACCAGCCAGCGGGCCAGGAGCACCTTCTGCTGGTTGCCGCCGCTGAGGTTGCGGATGAGCGCGTCGGGGTTGGCTGGCCGGATGTCGAGGGCCTCGATGTACTCGGCCACCAGCTCGTCCTGGACGCGGCGGGGGATGCGGCGCGCCCAGCCCTTGCTGGCCTGCATGGCCAGCACCAGGTTGTCGCGCACGGTGAGGTCCCCGATAAGGCCTTCCTCCTTGCGATCCTCGGAGCAGAATCCGATGCCCTTGTCGATGGCCACCCGCGGCGAACGGATCTTCTGGCCCGCGCCCTTGACCTTGATGGAGCCTTCGTCGGCCTTGTCCGCTCCGAAAAGGAGCCGGGCGATCTCGGTCCGGCCCGCACCGAGCAGGCCGGCCAGGCCCACCACTTCACCCGGATAAATGGACAGGTCCACGTTGGACACGGACCCCTTTCGGCCGAGGCCCTGGGCCTCGATAAAGGGCGTGACGCCGGCGCCGCTGCTGGCGCGGGTCCGGGCGGGGGCCTGGTCCAGTTCGGCGAGGGCCTCCATGTCCTTGCCCATCATCTTGGAGATGAGGCTCATGCGGGAGAGGTCGCGGGTCATGTACTCACCCACGAGTTTTCCGTTGCGCAGGACGGTCATGCGGTCGGAGATCTCGTAGACCTGCTCCAGGAAGTGGGAAACGAACAGGACGGCGACGCCGCGGTCGCGGAGGTCCCTGATGACGCTGAACAGCTGGTTGACCTCGTCGGCGTCCAGGCTCGACGTCGGCTCGTCCAGGATGAGGACCTTGGCGTTGATTTCCACCGACCGGGCGATGGCGATCAGCTGCTGGACGGCGATGGAATGGGTGGACAGCAGGGATCCGGGATCGATGTGGTCCAACTGCAGTTCGGCCAGGACCTCCCGGGTCCGGGCCCGCACGCCCTTCCAGTCGATGGAACCCCGACGGCGGGGCTCGCGGCCCAGCAGGACGTTCTCCTCAACGGTGAGGTTGGGACAGAGATTGACTTCCTGGTAGACGGTGCTGATGCCCGCGGCTTGGGATTCGCCCGGTGTCGAGAACTGCTTCGGTTCGCCGAGGACCGTGATGGCACCGGAATCAATGGTGTACACGCCGGTCAGGGCCTTGATCAGCGTGGACTTCCCGGCTCCGTTCTCGCCCATGAGGGCGTGGACCTCACCTTGAAAGAGGCGGAAGTCAACGCCGTCGAGCGCCTTAGCCCCTGGGAATCCAATAGCTATGTCGGTCATCTCGACGACCGGAACGATTTCGTTCATCCTCGTGTCTTTTCTGTGATTGGTGTGCCGTGCGGCGGCGGTGATCCGCCGCCGCACGGGCGTTCAGGGCGCCGCGACTCAGTACGGGCGGCTGGCAAGAACCTGCTTGGCCTGCTCCTGCGTGAAGGCCGTCTCCTCGGTGACGACGCGCTCGGGCACGCTTTCACCGGCAAGGACCTTCTTCGCGAGATCCATGAGCTGGTCGCCGAGCATGGGGCTGCACTCAACGATGTAGTTGATCTTGCCGTTGCTCAGCGCGGTCATGCCGTCCTTCACGGCGTCGATGGTGATGATCTTGATGTCCTTGCCGGGAACCTTGCCTGCGGCTTCGATCGCTTCGATGGCGCCGAGGCCCTCGTCGTCGTTGTGCGCGAACACGACGTCGATGTCAGCGTTGTTCTTGAGGAAGGCCTCCATGACCTGCTTGCCGCCGCTGCGGGTGAAGTCGCCGCTCTGCGAGGCGACGATCTTCAGCTTCGGGTCAGCCTTAATGGCTTCCGCGAAGCCTTCCTTCCGGTCGTTCGCGGGTGCGGATCCGGTGGTGCCCTGGATTTCGACGATGTTGACGGTGTCGGTTGCCGACTTGGAGTCTTTGACCAGCCAGTCCCCGGCCTTCTTGCCTTCCTCCACAAAGTCGGAGCCGAGGAAGGTCTTGTAGAGCGTCTTGTCCGAGGAGTCCACCGCGCGGTCCGTCAGGATCACCGGAATCTTGGCGTTCTTGGCTTCCTTCAGCACCGTGTCCCAGCCGGACTCAACCACGGGGGAGAACGCGATGACATCGACTTTCTGCTGGATGTAGGAGCGGATGGCCTTGATCTGGTTCTCCTGCTTCTGCTGGGCGTCGGAGAACTTCAGGTCGACTCCGGCCTTCTTCGCCGAATCCTGGACCGACTTGGTGTTGGCCGTCCGCCAACCGCTCTCGGCGCCAACCTGGGCGAAGCCCATGGTGATCTTGTCACCGCCGGAGTTGCCGGCAGCACTGCCGGCGCCAGCGGTTCCCCCGCACGCAGTGAGGGTAAGCATTGATGCGGCGGCCACCGCAAGCAGGGATTTCTTAAACACAACATCCTCCCGGAAGCATAGTTATATTGCAGGCGGGAGACTTCAAACACCGCCATTGCTGCAAGTGAGCTGATGCGCTCTGTGGATCATTGTGAACGCTAACAATTGCGTCGTCAAGTAGTCTCGTTCAGAATTTCGAAGCATCCATTCGCGGCGTGTTGATTTTTGAAAATGCTCTTTACAAGAGGCGAAAGATGTCGAATACTCAACTTCGGTCGGCAATTTGTTAGCGTTCACAAATCGCCACCAATTTGCGGCCAAGCCTGGCATCAGCAATGTGGAAGCGCCGGCCGCCGCCTGCATGTGCCGCGCCTATTGCCGGTGAACCGTTCAATGGAGAAAGGCCTTCCCTTCCATGCCATCCAAACCACCAAATCCCGCCAAGTGGACGTGCACCCTGGTGCTTGCCGGGTCGCTGACGGCTGCTCTGCTTTCACTGACGCCAGCCATCGGCGCCAATGCCGAGTCTGCCCAGAACCGGACCATCAGCATCGACGCCGCCGGCTCCGGGCCTTCGATCGATTCGACCATGTACGGAGCCTTCTACGAGGACATCAACCAGGGCGCCGACGGCGGCATCTACGCGGAGCTCGTCCAGAACCGGTCGTTTGAGTTCAACTCCGCCGACAACCGCACCTACAGCCCGATGACCGCCTGGGAAACCCTGAAGCGGGGCAGCGACGGAACAGTCGCCGTCGTCAATGACAACAACCGGCTGAACGAAAACAACCGGAACTACCTGCAGGTTGAAGCCACCAGCGCAGGCGCCGGAACCGGCGCCGGGCTGGGCGTGCGCAACAGCGGATGGAACGCCGGGCAAAAGCTCGAGGCGCACAAAAAGTACAACTACTCGGTGTGGGCGCGCACGTCCAACCCTGCCGGGTCAACCCTCGCCGTGACGCTGGAGACGCCTGAAGGCACCCGGCTGGACATCGCCACGGTCAAGATCAAGGGTGACAGCTGGGCCAAATACGAGGTGACCCTGTCGCCCAAGTCGTCCACGGACGCCGGCCGGCTCGCCACCCTTGTCCAGGGAACGGGCACCGTCCGGCTCGACATGGTTTCGCTGTTCCCCAAGGACACCTGGAATGGCAGGGAAAACGGGCTCCGCAAGGACCTTGCCGAGAAGATCAACGACCTGCACCCAGGATTCCTGCGCTTCCCCGGCGGCTGCATCGTCAACACCGGAAGCTATGACACCTACTCGGCCCCCGACTACACACGGGCCCGCACTTACCAGTGGAAAGACACCATCGGGCCGGTGGAACAGCGCCCGGTGAACCGGAACTTCTGGGGCTACAACCAGACCTACGGCTTGGGCTACATGGAGTACTTCCAGTGGGCAGAGGACATGGGAGCCGCGCCCGTGCCTGTGGTCCCGGTGGGCGTGACCGGCTGCGGCGACAACAACCAGGCCCCAAACCAGGCAACGCTTGACCGCTACATCCAGGACACCCTGGACCTGATCGAGTTTGCGAATGGCGACGCCAGCACCGAGTGGGGCGCCAAGCGCATCGCCTACGGGCACCCCGCGCCCTACAAGCTGGACCGCATCAGCCTCGGCAACGAGGAGTACAAACCGGAATTCAAGCAGTACTTCACGCAGTTCTACACCGCCGTCCGGAAGGCCCACCCGGAGATCAAGATCATCGGAAACACCGGCCCGTTCAGCCAGGGTCCCGAATTCGACGACCTCGCCAAATTCAACGCTGACACCGGCGTGGACCTCGTTGACGAGCATTACTACAATGACCCGTCCTGGTTCCTGAACAACAACCACCGGTACGACTCCTACGACCGCAACAGCTACAAAGTTTTCCTCGGCGAGTACGCCTCCCGCGGGAATAAGCCGGACAACGCACTGGCCGAAGCCTCCTACATGACCGGCCTCGAGCGGAATGCGGACGTGGTCAAGATGGCGTCCTACGCGCCGCTGATCGCGAACGAAGCGAACACGCAGTGGAGCCCGGACATGATGTACTTCAACGGAACTTCCGTGCGCACCACCCCCAACTACGAGGTCCAAAAGCTGTTCATGAACAATGTCGGCAACCAGGTGGTGCCGAGCACGCAGGACAACCCGGCCTCCACCGTGGTGCCGATTTCCGGCAAGATCGGCCTGTCCACGTGGGCCACGTCCGCCCGTTATGACGACGTCAAGGTCACCGGCCAGGACGGCGCCACCCTTTTCAGCGACGACTTCTCCGGAACCGCCGCGGCCTGGACCGGCAACGGCACCGGGACCTGGTCCATCCAGGACGGCGGCTACGTCCAGTCCAGCACCACCGCCGAGAACACGATGGTTACCACCGGGAGCGCCGACTGGAGCAACTACACGCTCAGCACCAAGGCAACCAAGCTGGCCGGTTCCGAAGGCTTCCTCGTCTCCTTCGGCGTCAAGGACACCGGAAACTACTTCTGGTGGAACCTGGGCGGCTGGAACAACTCCAAGTCCGTCGTCGAGAAGGCCGTCAACGGTGGCAAGACGAACGTCATCGAAAAGAACACGGTGATCCAGACCGGACATGAATACGACATCCGGATCGAGGTCACCGGGCGCACGGCCAAGCTCTACCTGGACGGAGTCCTGTGGGGCACGGTGGACGACACTCAGGCCGACCCCGTCTACTCCGTTGTCACCAAGGACGCCAAGTCCGGCGACACCATCGTGAAGGTGGTCAACACGAAGGCCGACAAGACGCCGGTGGACATCAAGGTGGCGGGTGCAGCCAACATCAGCACTACGGCCGCTGTAACGACCCTGACCCAGACCGCCGACGGGCAAAACCTGGCCCCGGCGTCGAGCACCTTCAACGGAGCCGGGACGGCGTTCACCTATGAGTTCGAGCCCAAATCGGTGACGTTCATCCGGCTCGCCGCAGCCCGCAAGTAGGCAGCACACCAAAGCCACGGCTTTGACCGGGAAGGCCCGGCTGGATTGCACAGCCGGGCCTTCCCCTTTACCCGGAACATTCCCCAGGAGATCCAATGACGAATCACATGTCCAGACGAAACATTCTCCGGATTGGGGCGGCCGCGGCCGCCCTGCCCTGGCTGCCATCGCTTGCCTCCGCAGCCGCAACGGCCGCGGAGGGTCCAATGACCAATGCACTCGCCGCCGCGGCGGCGGCTGTCCGTCCCTTCAAACTGTCCGACGTCGGCCTGGGGCCGGGGGTGTTCGCCCGGAAACGTGAGCTAGTCCTGAACTTCGCCCGCGGGTACGACGAGAGGCGCTACATCAACGTCTTCCGGGCCAACGCCGGCCTGCGGCCGCTCGACGGGGTGGTTCCGCTGCCGGCGGGAGGCTGGGAAGGGCTCGACGGCGAGGCGAACGGCAACCTGCGCGGGCACTTCACCGGGCACCACATGTCCATGCTTGCCCAGGCATATGCGGGCACGGGGGAGGAGGTCTTCGGAACCAAGCTGCGGAACCTGGTAACGTCCCTGCACGAATGCCGGCAGGCGCTCGGCCAGGAGCCCACCATCCAGACCGTTGCCGGACGCCTGCCCGGGACCGCCGTCGATATTGCCCGCGGTTCCTACATGTACGGCCAGCTCCCCGCGGGCTCCGTTGACGGGCTGGCGGCCCTGACCTTCGCCGCGTGGGTGCGCCCGACGGCGGCGGCGAACTGGGCGCGCATCTTCGACTTCGGCAACGACACCAAAACGTACGCCTTCCTCGCCCAGCGCGACGGCGCCGGGCTGCCGCGGTTCGCCATCACCCGGAACTTTGCCGGGGGTGAGCAGACGATCGTGGGAGCTGCCCCGCTGCCGGTCAACGAGTGGAGCCACGTTGCGGTCACCCTGGACGGCCAGGCCGGAACGCTGTACATCAACGGAAAGCAGGCCGGCAGGAATGGAGCCCTGACTCTGACCCCGGCCCTGCTGGGAAGCCTCGCCAACGTGTGGCTTGGCCGGTCGCAGTACAACGATCCCAACTTCGCCGGCGCCTACCAGGACGTGAATATCTGGGCCTCCGCACTGACCGCCGGGCAGGTCGGAGAGCTGGCGGCAGCCCGCGCGTCGGGCACTTCGGCGGGGAACGGCAGCGTGCTCTCCCTCGCCTGCAGCGAAACCGGCGGAAACGTGCTGGCCGATGCCTCCGGTAAGGGCCGGCCTGCAGCGCTCCGGCGCACCTGGGGCGTGCCCAGCCATCCCGGCTTCCTGGCCGCATATCCGGAAACCCAGTTCATCGAGCTGGAGAGCAGGACCACGCCGGACTACTACCGCGTATGGGCTCCCTATTACACCGCGCACAAGATTCTGAAGGGCCTCCTCGATGCCTACACGGCTACTGCGGAACCAAAGGCGCTGGACCTGGCAACGGGGCTCTGCGACTGGATGTACTCGCGGCTGAGCAAACTCACGCCTGCTGTACGCCAGCGGATGTGGGGAATCTTCTCCAGCGGCGAATACGGCGGCGTCGTGGAAGCCATTCTGGAGACCTACGGGCACTCGGGCAAGCCGGAGCACCTGGAGCTCGCCAAGTACTTCGATCTCGACTCCCTCATTGATGCGTGCGCCCAGAACATGGACATCCTCGCCGGGCTACACGCCAACCAGCACATCCCGATCTTCACCGGGCTGGTGCTGATGTACAACGCGACCGGCGAGGAACGCTACCTCACCGGGGCCCGCAACTTCTGGACCATGGTGGTCCCCACACGCATGTTCAGCATCGGCGGGACCAGCCAGGGCGAGTTCTGGAAGGAACGCGAGAAGATCGCGGCCACCCTGAACGCGACTGACGCCGAGTCCTGCTGCGCCTACAACATGCTCAAGCTGTCCCGCGAACTGTTCTTCAGGGAGCAGAACCCCGCGTACATGGACTATTACGAGCGGGCACTTTTCAACCAGGTCCTCGGATCCAAGCAGGACAAGGAAAGCGCGGAGCTGCCGCTGGCCACCTACTTCATCGGCCTGGAGCCGGGCGCCGTCCGGGACTTCACGCCCAAGCAGGGCACTACGTGCTGCGAGGGCACCGGCCTCGAGTCGGCAACGAAGTACCAGGACTCGGTCTACTTCACCGCCGACGACGGAAGCGCGCTCTACGTCAACCTCTACATGCCGTCCACGCTCCGGTGGGCTGCGAAGAACGTCACGGTCACCCAGCAGACCTCCTACCCCTTCGAGCAGCGCACAACCCTGCAGGTCGCGGGCTCCGGGCAGTTCGAGCTCCGGCTGCGGGTTCCGGCGTGGGCCACCGCCGGCTTCGCCGTCAGGGTCAACGGTGCAGTAACGGAGGCGGCGGCTGTCCCCGGTACCTACCTCAGTATCGCCAGGGCCTGGAAGAACGGGGACACCGTGGACGTGGAGGTGCCGTTCACCCTCCGCACCGAGCGGGCGCTGGACGATCCGTCCGTGCAGACCCTCATGTACGGGCCGGTGCACCTCGTGGCGCGCGACGCCCGCACGGTTCTACTCCCGTTCAGCCTTTACGGAACGGCCAAACTTAACGGCGACCTTGCCCCGGCTCTCCAGCCGGTCGCTGGCAAGCCCATGCACTTCACACTTGCAGGAGAGGAGCTGGCGCCGTTCCTCGAGGGAACCGAGGACGCGTTCCACTCGTACTTCCGGCGCACCGAGGCCTCAGTCGTGTTCGGCGGCGTGGACTCCGGTGTGGCCAACCCGGCACGGGCCAACAAGACCACGCTCCTGGACGAAGTCTGGCAGTCGGCACCGTTTGCCAACAAGCCGGAGCTGCTTCGGCGCGTCGCCCAGGTGACGGAGGCGTGGGTTTCCGAAGGGTCGCTTAGCCGCGCGGACGCGGACCGGATTTACGGCGCGGCGCAGCGGGCGGCATTCGGCAGCCCCGAAGGCGAGATCGACGACCTGCAGCAGATTGCGGCGGCGGCGCTCGCGGCAGGCAGGATCGCGGCCGAAACAAGTGACGTGCTCGGCGCCCGACTGAGATCGGCCAGCAGGGCGCTCGCCCAGAAAACGACGGCCAAGGCCGTGCACTACCTCAGGCAGTACGTCGACGGCGCTACCCGGGATATTGCCGACCAGTCTCTGCGGAACCTGCTGGTCAGCGGGGCGCAGGCGGTGGTGGTCAGGCTGAACGCCTGAGCCGGCCAGCCCGACGTCGTCCGTTCCGGCAGCTTCCACTCTCACCGTTCCAATCGCATTCCATTCCAAAGAGCGGCCTCCGGCCGCCCGAACGAAAGCGTCCCAATGATTCCAACACGCTCAACGGCCCGCACGGGCCCAGCACTTGGTGCAGCCGCACTGGCCGCTTCGGCAGCCCTGGCGCTCGGCGGCCTGGTCGCCGCGGCGCCTGCCCACTCCGCCGTCGACGATGGCCTGATCCTCAGGTACAACCTGACGGAAGCAGCCGGGACCGTGGCGGAGGACAGCTCCGGCAACGGACGCAACGGTGTGATCAGCGGTGACGCCACCGCGCTTGGCAGCGAAGGGCTGCAGCTCGGCGGCACAAACGCTCACGTCCGGCTCCCAAACGACGTCATGCGTGGGCTCGACTCCATCACCGTGTCCACCGATGTGAAGATCGCGGCCGACCAGGGCGCCCCCTACTTCATCTGGGGGATGGGCAACACCACCAACGGCACCGGCAACGGCTACCTGTTCACCACCGGCAACGCGTACCGGACCTCCATTGCAAGCGGCAACTGGGCCACCGAGCAGACCCTCAGTGCCAACCGGGACCTGGCGCGCAGCGTCTGGAAGACCATCACCTACACCCTCAGCGGCGGAACCGCCGTCCTCTACGAGGACGGCACCGAAGTTGCCCGCAAGACCGGCGTCACCATCACGCCGGGAAGCATTGGGGAAGGAACGACGACGGCGAACTACCTCGGGCGGTCGGTCTACAGCGGTGACAAGTACCTCAAGGGGCAGGTCCGGGATTTCCGCATCTACAACCGCGCTCTCTCGGACGCTGAGGTTCGTGAGCTCGGATACGTTTCCCCGGAACAGCGGGTGGCCCTCGACCTGCAGGACCTGTCCCTGGGGGATACCTCCGCAGTGACGGCCAACCTGAAGTTGCCCACCACAGGGCCCAACGGCTCGGCGTACAGCTGGTCCTCGTCGGATTCGGCGACGGTCTCAGCCCAAGGCGCGGTCACCCGCCCGGCTAACGGAACCGGAGACAGGACCGTGACGCTGACGGCAACGGCAACGTCAGGTGACGCATCGGCGTCGAAAGCGTTCGCTGTTACGGTGCGGGAAGACATCAGCGACGACCTGAAGGTCAAGGAGGCCGCGGCGGTGCTGAATGTGTGGGATGCCGACGCGATCCGGGGGAACATCACCCTTCCCACAGCGGGGCCAAACGGAACCAAGGTTGAGTGGACGTCGAGCGACGAGTCCGCAGTCACAGCCACCGGCGAGGTGACGCGGCCGGCCTACGGCAGCCAGCAGGCCAGGCTCAACCTGCACGCCACTATTTCGCTTGGCAAGACCAAAGCCAGGAAGAAGTTCCGAGTGACGGTGCTGCCGCTGCCCAAGGCCGAGGCCAAGGAAGGGTACGCCTTCGCCTACTTCACAGGCAACGACCTCGCCGGCGAGAACATCTACATGGCCGCAAGCCGCGGAAACGACGCGCTCAAGTGGGACGAGCTGAACGGCGGAAAGGCCGTCCTCAAGTCCGGGCTCGGCACCAAAGGCCTGCGCGATCCGTTCGTCATCCGCTCCCCGGAAGGCGACAAGTTCTACATGATCGCCACGGACCTCTCCATCGGCAGCGGCACCAGCTGGGACTCCTCCCAGCGCCAGGGGAGCCAGTACATGGAGGTTTGGGAGTCGACCGACCTGGTCAACTGGTCCGGGCAGCGGCATGTGAAGGTCGCGCCGGACACCGCGGGGAACACCTGGGCTCCGGAAGCCCACTACGACGAGAAGATCGGCGCCTACGTCGTGTACTGGGCCTCCAAGCTCTACGCCGACAACGACCCCAACCACACCGGCGGCACGTACAACAGGATGATGTACTCCACCACCCGGGACTTCCGGACCTTCACCGAGGCCAAGGTGTGGAATGACCCGGGCAACTCGGTCATTGACTCCACCGTCATCAAGGAGGGCGACACGTTCTATCGGTTCACCAAGGACGAGGGCCGTGTCTCCGGCTGCCTGGACATCATGCAGGAAAAGTCCAAGGACCTGCTGGCCGTTGACCTGCCCGCCACGGCCCCCCGCAATTGGGCGCTGATGGGCAACTGCATCGGCAAGAACGCCGGAACGGGCGGCGTGGAAGGGCCCACCGTCTTCAAGTCGAACACCGAGGAGAAGTATTACCTCTTCGTCGACGAATTCGGCGGCCGCGGCTACATCCCGCTGGAAAGCACCAGCCTGGAAAACCCCAACTGGAAGCTGTCTACCAACTACGAGCTGCCCCGCGCACCGCGCCACGGCACGGTCCTGCCCGTTACCAGGACGGAGCTGGAGCGCCTGCACAGCCAGCTCGGTTAATGCTGCGTGCCGTATTCCTGAAGTGGTGTTGGTGCGGATTCGGTCGACCATGAAGTAGTGAGTGGAGGTGCCCTTGCGGAGCCTGTACGAGGGTACGCGAAACGACGATAGGTCTGGAGCTGACATGAACGTGCGGAAACCCTTACCTGCGAAGATTTCAGAGAGTGCGAGGCACACGTCGTTGATGGCTGTGGCCAACAGCCGGAGCCCTGCGCAGAAGAATAAAGCGTCTGCGTAGAGCATCAGGTTGTCATCCCGGCGGTCCTGGACGTGCCCGGCAAACAGGAACGAAAGAATCTCAACAAAGCTCGAGGGTCTGAGCCCGGTGAATACCGTGCTCAGACCCTCGCGCTTAGGCCTTTTGCTAGTCAATCCAATTTCCGGGGACCAGTTCACAAGGGGGAGTGCGGTTCGTTCTTTGGCTGGCGGAAAGACGGAGATAGGGGTGTGCACTTTGTGCACACTTTGGGTGTCGGAATGATGCGTACTGGAGTGTAGTAGTCGGGGCCCTTGGCAACGTAGCATTCGCCGGTGTTGAGCATGTCAGATCACGCAGTTGGCGGATGTTCTCCGGCGGGACCAGGCAGCCGTGCAGCAGGCCGTGCGCTCCAAGCTGGGCGAGCCAGCTGCATCCGAAACATCAGTTTTGCGTCCCGGCAAGTTTCTTGCCTCTCTGGCAAGCACCAGCTGAACGTTCAGCCCTCTGGCTTCGAGCAGAAAATAGAACTGGCGCCAGTAATCGCCGGTGGCCTCCATCACGACCAGGCCCACGTCCTGGTCCAGCAGGTATTCGGCCAGCCGATTGACCTAGTTCGTCATGGCCCCCTGGTTGTGATCCCCTGGCGTGTTCTGCCGCCCTCGCTTGTGATGCGCACGCAGCAGCAGTATCAGCCGTCATCGCTTCCGGAACAAGACAGCCAACACGCGAAGGGAGGCTGGCTGGAGAATTTTCCCGTTCCACGGCGGGACGAGCGAAGCCGGCCCTGCACGGCAGACATGCAGTTCTCCTCGGGTGTTCAGGGCGTTGCAGTTCACTTTGTTCTCCTTGGTGATGGGCGGCGGGGCGGCTGTTCGTTGCGATAGTCGACGATCCGGGTGATCGTCATTTCCGCCCCGCCGCAGTCCTTGAATGTGGCGCCTCGATTTGTCTGGATCTAGGGTTGGCTTCGCTGGCGTGTATGCGGGGATCCACGCGCCAGATGTCGATTCCGTCGTCGCGGTGGATCAGCACGCGGCCCAGCCCGTTGGTGAGGTGGATCCATATGGTGCTGGCGTCATCGGTTGATTCGTCGACGTATCCAGTGCCTAATACGGTCCGTCCGCGGCGGAGCTCTATGAATTCGTGCCGCCACAAGTATTTCCATTGCTTCATTAGCTGGGGTTCACGTCGTCGTTTCTGCCCAGGTCCGGCTGCCGCTGTGGAGAGCCTCCAGTCCGAAGCCGGCTGCACAGCAGCCCGTTTGCGGCGTGAGGTCCGGATGCGAACGTGCTTGTTATTTTCCACGTTGACTTCATTTCGGTGGGGTTGATCATGGGCTAGCCCGCTTGTCCCGATCCGTTCGTAGGGTTGGCAGCAGTCCTTGAGGAGGGTTTCGGGTACCCCGTGCAATCCCACTTGGTCGGCGCGAACTAGAGTGGACTCACGATGTCAGTCTGCGTCTGACGGGTTTCATTTCTGTACTGGAGGCCAATCCAAGGCAGTGCAATCAGTTCGTCGCCGTCGGCGGTCCGGCTAAGTATTGGGACGGCTTCTTTAAAGACCGTCTCTTCCGGCTCGTTCCATCGGTTGGCCGGCTGCGTGCCCATTTCGCTGGACATGTAAACTCCCTTGGCTCGGGAAGGTGGGTTTCGGTGACCGCGATGCGGCGTCAGTTTCGGCGCCGCCGGGTGCCCTCACGGGGACGGCAATCGTAGTTTGAGGTCAGGCCCCTGGCGTTCGGAGATCGTTCCGTGTGGAATGTCGTGGGAAAGCTCTACGGTGAACGTCTGGTGGTCATGTCGGGTAACCATCACTCCGCGGCCTGGATTCTTGAGAGCTTCCTGAATCGCTTCCTCGACGGCTCTGTCGAGTTCGCTCTCGAGCTCTCTACCATCGGTGATCCCAACCTGAACGTGGTAGCGGGTTGACTGGTGAATCACTTCGTTCCTTCTTATAGCTTGGATTTGGCCTCCGGTCATGTCCGGCGGTTGTTGCTCCCTCTGCACGGGTGCTGGGGACCCATTGGCTTCGACCTCAGACCGAACTAGGGCGGTCGGATATGCGTTAGGCATTGGTTCGGGTTAGGGGGTTAGGACGAGCTTGCTAGGTGCGCCCTGCTGTTGCAGCTCCCAAGCCCGTTGGCAGTCGGCGAGCGGGAGCGTCATTGTGTCGACGGTCAAGGAGCCGGTGGCTGCAAGCTCGGTCAGTTTCAGGTAGGCCTCACGGCGGACCTGGACAGGCGGGTCGACGTGGGCGAACCCGAGGATCTCCAGCCGGGCTCCGCGGACGATGCTGGCGGGCAGCTGGATGGTTGCCGCGGCGGATTGGCCGATCTGGACGTGACGGGCGCCCCGGGCTGCGACGTGCATGGCCGCCAAGGCGGGGTCGCCCCAGACAGGGTCGATGATTACGTCGAAGCCGTGCTCGCCGGCGACGTCGCGGAAGGCGCCCACAAGGTCCGTGTCCGGTGTGATCGTCACGGTGGCATCGGCGCCGCGCTCGCTGGAGAGGGCCAGCCGGTCGGGGTCCCGGTCGGCAGCGACCACCGTGGCCGCGCCGAGGGACTTGGCCAGCTGGACAGCGATTGACCCGAGCGCACCGGTCGCGCCGAGCACCAACACGTTCTGGCCGGGCTGCAGGTCCGCCCGCCAGGTGAGGGCGAGCCAGGCGGCCAGCCCGGTGTTTCCGAGCGCGGCTGCGGTGACGTCCTCGATGCCGTCCGCGAGGTCGAGCAGGTCCTGTTCGGCGACGAGCGTGCGCTCGGCCCAGGAACCGTGAGGCGACACTGGTGAGGTGAAGAAGACCCGGCGGCCGGCTGAGGTTAGGCCTACGCCGTCGGCCCCGACCACGTACGGCAGAGTGCCCGGGTCGCCGTAAGCACCGGATGCCTTGGCCAGGTCGAGGTGGTGGACACCGGCCGCGGTGACGTCGACGACGACGTGGCCGCTGCCGGGCTGGGGGTCGGAAAAATCTGCGTAAACGGGCGTGGTTCCGGGCTGGGTCAGAACGGCTGCTTTCATGGTGTTCCTTCGTGTCTGGTGTGGGGGCTGAACGGGTCCGCACCGGGCGACGTGTGCGGGCGGGGGAGGATCAGGTCGGCTGGTTGGGGTCGGCGGGGATGATCTGCACGCTGATTGATCCGAGGCCGCTGATCTGACCTTTGAGCTGGTCGCCGACGTGCATCCAGGTCCCCGTGCTGAGCCCGACCCCGGCAGGGGTGCCGGTGAGCACGACGTCGCCCGGTTCGAGGGTCACGTGCTCGCTGATCCGTGAGACCAGCTCAGGCACCGGCCAGATCAGGTCGGAGCTATTGGCGTTCTGTCGCAGCTCGCCATTGAGCCAAAACTGCAGCTGCAGGTTGGTGTCGTCGATGAAACGGGCCGGCACGATACCCGGACCGAGCGGACAGCTGTCGTCGAAGACCTTGCCGCCGAACAGGTCGAACTTGACGAGGTGCTTGGGATGGCGCTGCCAGTCGCGGGCCGACAGGTCCAACGCGATCGTGTAGCCGGCGATGTGCTCACGAGCCCTATCCAACGGGATGTGACGGCCGCGTCGGCCAATGACAAACGCCAGCTCAAGCTCGTAGTCGAACTTCTCGGTCTGGGTGGGGTACCGGACGGACCGGCCCTGGCCGACGAGCGTGGTAGTGGGCGGTTTGAGGAAGAAGACCGGGATGTTGTCCTCTTTCGAGAAGCCCGTGTGACCACCGTCGTTGACGACGTGGTCGTAGAAATTGGCGCCCGTGCAGATGACCTTGTTCGGGTACTGCAGCGGGGTGAGCCAGTCCTCGCGGTGGGCCGGCTCGGCGATCGGATCGACGGGACTGTCCGGGAGGGCGTCGACGGCGGCGAGCAGCAGGGGCTCGGCGGTCTCCCAGTTGGCGAAGACTGCCATCAGCCCGGCGGCCGGATCGGCGGCGAATATCTCGGGGGCGAGGTCGGTGAGCCTGTAGAGGCGGCCGTCAGGGAGCCGGAGCACCGGGGTGGGTGTTCCCTCGATGCGGACGGTGGACAGGGAGAAAGTCACGGGGTTGGCTCCCTAACCTGCGTCGTGGCGGCTGTGGCTCCGCGGACTGTCAGCATCCAGTCGTCGACGATCGAGTCGACGGTCGAGGCGGGCCGGGAGAGCAGGGCCCGGGCGAGGTCTCGCACCTGCCCGCGTTGCGGGGGTGTCAGGTACTCCACCGGGGAGGCTCCGTCGACCCGGGCCAGGGCGAGCAGCGGCAGGAGAGCCGCGACGCGGCCCATCAGGTCCGCGGCCGGTTCCCAGTCGATGTGTCGGGCGTAGCCGTCCAGCAGCAGGCGGGCTGAGCGGTGCAGCTGCGCGGTGTGGTCGGGCAGGATGATCGTCTTGAGCAGCAGGTGGTTCAGGCAGAAGGCGAGATCGAACGCAGGGTCACCGAACCAGCCGCACTCGGCGTCGAGCAGCACCGGGCCGTCCGGACCGAGGAGGATGTTCTTAGGGCTGACGTCGCCGTGCACCACCGCTAGATGCGTGCCGGCGGTCACCGCGGCGAGCCCGTCGATCCGGTCAGCCAGGTCGGGGTTTGCACGGGCGGTGACCCGGAAGTATGGCTCGATGCGTAGGGCGTCGAAGTTCTCGTCGGTGGCGAACGTTCGCGCGGCGGAAGGGTCCTTGGCGCTCGCAGCATGCAGCCGGCCGACCAGGTCGCCGACGGCGCGCGCAGCGGACGGGTCGACCTTGCCGTCGAGGAGCTGGTCCTTCCAGACCGGGTACTCCTCGGGCGGAAGGAATTGCATCGCGAACAGTCCGGCCTGCTCGTCATAGGCGAGCACCTGGGGGACCTGCGTGGGAGCTACGGTGCCGGCGAACTGCAGCCACGCGTACTCGACCCGGTTGCGGGAGATGGGCGCGAGCCACTCGTAGGCGACCTTCAGCCTGGCCAACGCTCCCTTCACGCACAGGGTGCGGCCGGGCAGGCGCACCTGCCACAGGTCCGAGCTCACGCCACCGGTCAGGGGTGTCAGTATCGCCGCCTCCGCCGGCTGCATCAGCCCGTGCCGGCGCAGGAACTCCTCCACCCGCGCCTGGGGCTCGGCGCCGCTCATCGGACAGCCGCGGACGGGGCCAGCGCGGGCAGACGGCTGAAGCCCAGGGTGGAGTCCTCGGCGATGCGTACCAGCTGGTTGTATTTGGCCAGCCGTTCGGAGTTCCGTACGGACCCGATCTTGATCTGCCCGGCCGCGGTCCCGACAGCGAGGTCGGCCAGGAAGTCGTCCTCGGTCTCCCCGGATCGGGCCGACACCACCGGGATGTAGCCAGCGGCGCGTGCCTCGGCGACCACGTCGAGTGTGCCGGTCAGCGTGCCGTTCTGGTTGACCTTGACTAGAACCCCGTTGGCGACGCCACGGGCGATGCCCTCGGCGAGCCGTTGGCTGTTGGTGGTGAACAGATCGTCGCCGATCAACCTGACCCGTTGACCTAGGCGCTTGGTCAGCGTCTGCCAGCCGGTCCAGTCATCCTCGTCCAGCGGGTCCTCGATCGAGACAATCGCGAAGCGGTCCACCCAGGACGAAATCACATCTATCATCTCGGCGGTGCTGAGATGCTGTTCCTGCCGGCGCAGGCGGTAGTCACCCGCGTCGCGGTCGTACAGGGAGGTGGCCGCGACGTCGATGGCGATGGCGATATCGGTGCCGGGCCGCAGTCCGGCAACCTCGATGGATTGGGTGATGAGCTCCAGGGCCTCGTCGCCAGTACGGCAGCCCGGGCTCAGTCCGCCCTCGTCGGCCAGCAGGGTGGGCAGCCCCCGTTCGGCGCAGAGGGTGGCGGCAGCGGCTCGGACGCGGGACGTGAGCTGGATCGCTTCGAGCGCGGAGGTTGCCGAGACCGGCACGGCCAGGAAGTCCTGGACGTCCATGCCGCGGCCGGCGTGAAGGCCGCCGGAAAGGATGTTGACCATCGGCATCGGCAGCACCGGCTCGTCGACGCCGGCGAGCTGGGCGATCCGTCGATACAGCAGTTGCCCGCTGGCAACGGCGGAGGCGCGGCAGACTGCCAGCGAGGTGCCCAGGATGGCGTTGGCGCCTAGCCGCGACAGTGTGGGGGTCCCGTCAAGGTCACGGAGCCGGTCGTCGATGGCCCGCTGGTCTTCCACGTCCTGGCCGCGAAGTGCGGCAGCGATCTCGCCGTTTACGTGCTCGACGGCGGCGCTGACACCGAGGCCGTCGAACACTGACTCGTCGCCGTCGCGCAGCTCGTGGGCCTCGTGGGTGCCGGTGGAGGCTCCGGAGGGTACGGAGGCGCGGGCTACGGCGCCGGTCTCGAGGACGATGTCGACCTCGACGGTGGGGCGCCCGCGGGAGTCGAAGATCTGGCGGCCGTGGACGGTGCGGATGATGCTCAAGATGACACTCCAGTGGCTAGGGGGGACGGGGTGTTGCAGGGGTAGTGGGCAGCTTCTCCGCGCAGGACGCGGACGACTTCCTCGGCGGCGCTGCGGCGCAGGTCAATGACCGACGAGTCGGAGGCGAAGGCGATGTGGGGGGTGACGATCACCCCGGGGTGGGCCAGCAACTCCGCGGGAACCGTGGGCTCCTCCTCCAGGACGTCCAAGCCTGCTCCGCCGAGATGCCCGGTTTGCAGTGAGGCGATCAGGGCGGCGGTGTCGATCAGTCCGCCGCGGCTGACGTTGATCACAAATGCGCCCTGCGGAAGCAGCGCCAGCTCACGTTCGCTGATCAGGTGATGGGTCTGCGGGATCAGGGGTGCGTGCAGGACGACAACATCGCTGGCGGCGAGGAGGCCGTCGAGGGGCATCACCTCGATGCCGCCGGTGTCGGCCGGAGGATGCGGGTCGCTGATCACGACTCGGGCCCCCAGCGCCCGCAGCTTGGCTGCAGTCGCCCTGCCAATCCGGCCATATCCGATGACACCGCAGGTGAGGGTGGACAGGCGCCGCGGCCGTGCCCCGGCAGGATTCCATTTGCCGGCTCGGACCTCGCGGTCGGCGGCGGCCAGTCCGCGGGTCCAGGCCAGGGCCAGCCCGACGGCGTGATCGGAGACCTCTTCGACGCAGTAGTCCGGGACGTTCGTGACCTGCACGCCGCGTTCGGTGGCGGCCGACACGGCGATGTTGTCCAGGCCCACCCCCATCCGGGCGACGACCCGCAGCGGGTCCGAGGACGCGATTGCTCCGGCGGACACGGTTGCCCAGCAGGTGAGGATGGCGGCAGGTTGGTGTTCAGCGATCAGGGCGTCGATGATGTCAACCGGCGCGGGGTCGGCCGGGCCTGCGACGAGACCGAAGCCGGCATCTTCGATGATGCCTCGTTCGATGCTGTCGTCAGGCCAGGCCCGGTCGGTCAGCAGGACTGTCTGCTGCTGGGTCATAGCGCGTGCTCCTTCGTCGTGGTCCGGCCTGGAGCGGCCGGGTTTGGGTCGTAATTGTTTGGATAAAAGGTGTGGTCAACGCAGCGGGTGATCTGCTCGCCGAGCCCCGCCACCGAAGCCTTGACGGTGTCTCCGGCGCGTAAAAAGCGGCCGTGGTGGATGCCGAATCCGGCGGGGGAACCGGTGCAAAGCAGGTCGCCGGGGCGAAGCCGACTGTGCTGGGACAGGTACGAAAGCTGTTCAGGAATGCTGAATACCATGTCTTCGGCAGTGTCGTCTTGCATGATCGTGCCGTTGAGCGACAGCCGCAGCCGGAGGGCCGAGGGGCCGGGGACTTGCCAGGCGGGTACGAACCAGGGTCCGAGCGGGAGGGATCCCCGCAGGCCCTTGCACTGCAGCCAGTCGCTGCCCAGACCGGGGAGGTCCGGCCGGAAGACGCGGGAGCGGATCGTCAGGTCATTGACCACGCAATAGCCGGCGATGACGCCGTGGGCCTCGGACGCCGTCAGCCTCGAGCCGGACCCTCCAATGACGGCACCGATCTCGACCTCCCAGTCCAAGGTGTCCACGTCCGGATCCAGAACCAGGTCACCGTTAGGGGTGCCGACCCGGTCAACGCTGGTTAGGCAGACGTAGGGGGCGCCGTCACGGCGTCGCTGCATCAGCGCCAGCGCGGTGGCGGCGCGCAGGCGGTCGGCGTCGGCCGGGTCACGGGCGTCGACGGCGGCCTCGATGACCTGCCGCCTGTAGTTGCCGATGGTGCAGAACAGCTGTGCTGGCCGTAGCGGAGCCTCCAGCCTCAGCGAGGCGACCGGAAGGCCAGTCTCAGCGATCGCCAGCACGGTCTGGGGCAGCTCGGTCAACCGTCGAAGCTCGGCGTGATGGGTGGCCCATTGTTGGACCAGATCGGTGACCGAGGCGAACCTTGCGCACGGCCACTGGTCCGCCCACTTTTCCAGGGGGAGCGCGCGGTCCCGGTGGACCAGCCAGACAGCCGGCGTTTCGCCCGGCAAACCTGCCTGGGCCAGCACGACGCCGGTAGGGGCAAAGTCGGGGTGTTGGTCTTTATCTTCGGGCATAGTGCTAACGATAGCACAGGGCTTTAGGAGCGTCACCCCCAGTGATCCGTTTATCTATGAGTCGCGGTCCGAGCCACGTCCTGAATGCCTTGGAGCCTCTCGAGGGGACCTAATAGGGCCCATTGACAGGGAGTGTCGGGCGGGAGATAGTGCTAACGATCGCAATAGTTCGATGAGAGGAACCAAATGACAGTGCGCAGAGTGGTCACCGGCACGGACGGGGCCGGGAAGTCGGTGTTCGTCTCCGACGGAGTGGTGCCCCACAGCCACGAGTTCCAGACCATGCCCGGACAGGCTCAGATCCGGGTATGGTTCACCCCCGGGGTGCCGTCCAGCGTGACACCCGAAGCAGAGCCGACCGACAATCACGGCCCGGTGGTCCCCGGCCCTGGCGGTGCGAGCTTCGTGATCGTGCGTTACGCGCCTGAATCAGTGGTGATGAGCCCGGATTTCGATCCGACCGCAGCGGGTCAGGAGCTGGCCACCTACGCACCGGATCTGGCGGAAGTGTTCGAGCCGGACGGAATGCACCGCACCCGCAGCGTCGACTACGGGGTGGTGCTGGAAGGGGAGGTGTGGCTCGAACTGGACGACGGCGCGCAGGTGCGGCTGATGCCGGGTGACACCGTTGTGCAGCTCGCCACGCGGCATGCCTGGCGGAATAAGACGCAGGCGCCGGCTACGGTGGCGTTCGTGCTCACCGGCGCCAGCGCCTGAGTGCTGTCCGGGGCGCGACTACGCGCCCCGGACGACGGCCCGTGGTCCATGCAGTGGACGACCGGCCCGACCGTTTCGTCAGGGAATGACGACGTAGTTGCTGAAGCCGCCGCGCGGGTCCTTCAGTCTTCCGTTGATTGCGGTGTTGACGTCTGCCAACGGGTAGGCCTCGGTCTCCAGGTAGGTGAGGTCGAGGGTTCCGGTTTCGATCATGTCGGCCATCTCCTGCCCCTGGGCCGCGGTGAACCAGTTCGAGCCGATGATCTGGACCTGCTCGTCCATCAGCCACTTCATGTCGACCGGGACCTCGTCCGCAACCCCGCCGACGTTGACCACCTTGCCGCCGCGCCGGACCCCTCGCATGGAGTCAACCATAGTGGCCGCGTCAGCTCGGGCCCCGAGGGCGCTGACGACGAAGTGGGCGCCGTCGCCTCGCGTCTGGGCCTTGGCCCATTCCCCGGACGACTGCTCGCCGAGGGTCATGACCTCGATCCTGCCCGGTGCCAGTGCCTTCACCCGCTCGAGTAGCTCCTTGCTGCGGCCGGTGCCTAAGATCTTGGCCACCCCCATGCTCAAGCAGAGCACAGTCGAGGCCACGCCCAGGGTGCCGGTGATGCCGTCTATTAGGCCCACGGTGCCCGGTCCGGCGCCGGCCAGGCGAAGCGCTCCGTAGGCGGTACCGACATAGCCAAAACGCGCGGCCAGTTCGAACGGGAGGTTGTCGGGGACCTTGACCAGCGCCTGCTGCGGCGCGGTCATGAACTCGCTGAACCCGCCATAGGGGTAGAGGTCAAAGATCCGCTGGCCGTCGCGTGAGGTGCTGAAGTACCCGTTGAGGGTGTAGTAGCGGCAGCGGCTCGGGGTACCCCCTGAACAGGCGTAGCAGCTGCCGCAGGAACGCAGCGGGCTCACGTACACCCGGTCACCGGGCTTGACGTTGATGACTGACTCTCCCACCTCCTCCACTACGCCGGCGGGATCAAGCCCGAAGATCGCAGGGAAGGCAGGGATGGGCTGGTGGGGGAACCAGATGGGCCAGTTGTTGATCACGTTGGCCATGTTCGGCACGATGCCGACGGCCTTGACCCTGACCAGTACGTCTGTGGGTCGGGGCTTGGGTACTTCGATGGTGTCGATCGACATTGGTTCGCCGATCTTGTGCAGTCTGGCAGCGCGCATCGTCGCCATTGACGGGCTCCTTCTAAGGAAAGAAATTGGTTGTCATTGTGGGGGAGGGGTCTGTGAGGAACTACTTGCGGTAGGTGTCCTCGAGGTCGATGTGGAGTAGGCCCATGATCCGTACGCCTGAGTTGTACCAGGCGATGGTCAGCGTGAGCTCCACCATCTGCTGGTCGTCGAGGTGCTCGGCCGCGGCCGCCCAAATGGCCTCGGAAACATGCACCTTGGTGGTCGACTCACGTGCAAGGGCCATCACGGCACGTTCGGCATCGTTGAACAGCCCCGTGCTTTCATCGTCCGCTACTGCAGCCAGTTGCTCGACGGTGAGCCCGGCCTTGCGGCCGTGGGACTGGTGGTGGGCGATCTCGTACTCCGAGCCGGTGGCGTGGCCGACCGACAGGATCGCCAGCTCCCGCAGCTTCGGGCTCAGCAGTGAGCTGTCACGCATGGCGTTGGCGTAGGACAAGAACGCGTCGAGCAGCACAGGGGCGTTCGCCAGTGCACGGAAGATGTTGGCGGTCGGCACTTTACGCTCGGCCTCGAGACGGTTCCACAGCGGCTGCTGGTCAATTGAAGCGGCGTCGTCGCGGGACAGGGAGGGAACTCGGGACATGATGTGTAATACTCCAGTCGGGTTGGGGGTTAGCGGGGCTGCTGGCTGGCCAGGAACTTCTCCAGTGTCATCGGGGCAGGAGGAACGGCCGGGGACTTCAGCGCGACATTGTCGAACGCAGAGGCCTCGAAGTACCACTGTTCGAGGGCCGGCAGGCCCCAGCGAGCGTTGGTGCTGACCGCTGCTGCGTCCCAGCGAACCGGCTCGATCTCGATGTCGATGGTCTGGTAGTGGCTGTTGAAGACCTCGACGCGGTGGCCGTCCGGATCGCGAAGGTAGGCGAAGAGCATGCCGCCCGGCCCGTGCCGGCCCGGACCGCGCTCGACCCCGTCGCCGTAGCCCAGGATGCCGGCGAAGTCACAGGCAGTGAAGATGTCATGGCTCTCGGAGACGGTGTAGGCGAAATGGTGCAGGCTTGGACCGTCTCCGGTCACCATGGCCAAGTCCAGGCAGGTCCCCTTGCGGTACATGAAGGCGCCGATCAGCTGGTCGCCGTGTTCCAGGTACTCCGAGTTGCGGAACCCCAGGGCGCTGTAGAACGCGCACAACTCATAGACGTCGGGTGTGAGCAGCTGGAAGTGGTCCAGCCGCTGGGCGTGGGCGCCCTGGTACTGCTCGAAGTTAATGTGCAGCCGGGGGCGGGTTTCCATGGTCGCGCACAGCTCCAGCGGCGTCCCGACCGGGTCGGAGACGTGTAGCGTGCGGCCCTGGTGAGGCATCTCCACCCACTCGGCGGGGAGGTCGCGGTCGCGGAAGTACCGGTAGGCCTCGTCCAGGTCCTCCTCGAAGAAGACCCGGAATCCGATCCTGCGGGCGGTGCCACCGTCACGGCTCTTCTCCAGCACGAGGCTGTGGTGACAGGCCTCGGCCAGGCCGCGCAGGTAGACCGTGGAGTCGTTCTCCTCGCTCACCACCAGGCCGAGGACCTTGGTGTAGAAGTCGCGGCTCTCGGCCAGGTCGGCAACGTTCAGTCGCAGGTGGCTGGTTCGGCTGATGTTGAACGGCGGGCGTAAATCGACTGGGGGCAACATGCTTCCATCTCCAATGGGGTAAAGGTTGGTGCTATCGTTAGCATTTGTTGTTTTTTGGTACGCACGCATGCGGATATCTTTTGTTGGGTGGTGCGGTTTTAGGCAGAGCGTTCGCGCGCCGCCGCCGCGGGTGCAGCAGTGCTGCCGCGGCGGACGAGCCACCCCGCCGACACCGACTCATATGGGTCGTTGCCGGCTGGCGGGTTGTTGAGTTGGCGGATGAACCAGAGCCCGCAGGAAGTGGCCACGTCGCCGATGGGGAGGCTGATGGTGGTGAGGCCAGGCCCCCACCAGGAGAACCCGCTTTGATCGCCGAATCCGACGATGGACAGCTCGCCGGGGACGTCGACGCCCATCTCGAGCAGGCCGTCCAGCACGCCGACGGTGTGCAGGACGGACCCCAGGACGACTGCGGTCGGCGGGCTCGGCAGATCCAGCAGCCGACGCACCGCCGCTCGAGCGTGCTCGGGCTGGGCCGGTGGGCCCAGTTCGACCAGGTCGGAGCGCTGCGAGATGCCCTGGTCGTGCAGGGCGTGCCGGTAGCCCTCGAGTCGATCCCGCCCGGTGGGGAGGTCGGCCTGTGCGCCGATATAGGCGATCCGGGTATGGCCGAGATCCAGCAGGTGCGTCGTGGCATCTTTCAGCGCCCGGTGTTCGTCGAGGCCGAACCACTGGGCTCCGAGTGGCGGGTGCCTGCGCAGCAACTGGACGTGCGGCATGCCCCGCAACAGGTTGACCGAGTCATTGTGTGGGCTCGGAGTAGGGGCGATCACCACGCCCGCCGCGCGGCTGGCGGACAGCTCGCGCAGGTGGCGTCGTTCGATGAGGCGATCGTCGAACGTCTCGGCCAGCATCAGCTGGTAGTCTTCGCCGGCCATGATCGCGGACAGTTCGTGGGCGATGGTGTAGTAGAAGCTGTTCCGTATATCGGGGATGACCAACCCTACGACGTTGCTTGGGGCGCCGCGCATCATCCTGGCCGCGTGGTTGCCCACGTAGCCCAGCTCGGAAGCAGCTTGGCGGACGCGGGCCTTGGTCTGCTCACTGATGCGGGTGTCATCGGCGAGCGCTCGACCGACGGTGGAGACCGACAGCTGCAGATGTACAGCAATATCCTTGGTCGTGACCATCGTTCCTCCTGGCGCAGTCGCGGCGTATGACTCATGCTAACGATAGCACGAGCGTAGCCGGAGTCAAGGCCGATGTTTTCGTCGCGCACGGACGGCGCGCGCGACGACGAGTGGGCGGGACGCGTGTCAAGGTCGCATACTTCGGCGCCCAGGCATGGTCCTGATATCCCGACGTTTGTGGATCTAGAACAACGGCGGCCATGTCGCGCCGCGGTGGTTTACATGTGAAGCAACCATACAACCTCCCAGTGTATTGATGTGAGGCAGTGGGCCGTCCGCGACGAAATGGATCCTTCTCTTGACCCGCATCAGGGCTGTGCTATCGTTAGCACCAGTTGCACATTCCTCCGCACGCGATGATCCGCTAGCAGACTTGCGTCAGGAGGAAGGACAGCCCGAAAACTGTCAAGCGGCTGCGCACCAGGTGTGTCCGCCCGTGAACCAGGAAGGTGACTTCCAGGGGTTACCGGGACCGGCAGCCTGCCGCACTTCGTGTCCGTCCACTGCGCACCGGTCAAATCCACATGAGAACCCCAACCCCTCTCGACTAGGAGACAACGATGTCCCAATCGACCCCTTCCAGTGCGGGCCAAGCCCCCGCGGCAGCTGGTCCCACCGTTGGGCCCGCCGTACCCACGTACCCTGAGCCCATGGACGTCATCTCCATGGACTCGGTTCCGGCCAGCCCGGCTCCGTCCCGTGTTAGTAACAACCCTGAGGGCATGCCTTCAAAGGCCGTTGCTGCCGTATCCCTGGGACTGCTGGCCTTCTCGTTCACGCTCAACGCCATGGACCGGCAGGTCTTCGCGCCCCTGCTGCCCTCGATCAGTACTGAGTACGGGTTCAGCCTGCAGGCCGGTGGACTCATGGCTACAATCTTCACACTCGGGATGGCGGTCGCAGGCATCCCCGCCGGGTTCCTTGTCGAGCGTTTCTCGCGCAAGACGGTCCTGGTGGTCAGCATCGTGGTCTACTCCCTGGGCACGCTGGCTACCCCGCTGGCCTCGTCGTGGGGTGATATGGCCCTTTACCGGATCGTCTCGGGATTTGGTGAAGGGATGCAGGCCGCCGCACTGTTCGCGGCTGTTGGCGCCTTCTTCCACTATCGTCGTGGTCTGGCGTTGGGGGTCTTGGGCTTCGCGTTTGGTGTAGGTGCGATCTTCGGCCCGCCGCTGGGTGTCATGTTTGCCGCCCAGTTCGGATCCTGGCGCGCCCCTTTCGTCATCTTCGGGCTTCTTGGCCAGCTTGTGGCGTTGACGGTAGCGTTCTTCGTCAGCCGCAAGTTCACGGAACGGGCGATCAGCATGTCCAGCGTCGAGGGTTCCTACGACTACATGCCGGCGAAGGCTTACAACCGCAACTCCTTGGCGATCGCCGCCGCGTCCGGCTGCGGTGCCCTCGCTCTTTACGGGTTCCTGGGACTGTACCCGACTTTCCTTGTAACTCAGCTGGGCGTGTCCACCAGTCAGTCCGCGCTGGCGCTCAGCTTCGTGGGCTTAGGAGGCCTGGCCGGGCTCTTCGGCGGCTGGATCGGCGACCGACTCAACCAGAGGATCCTGCTGATCGTTTCCTTGATCGTGATGGCGGTGATCGGGGTGCTGATCTACCAGGTACAGGCATCGTTCGCCTGGCAGTGCGTCTTCGCCTGCTTGATGGGCGTGTTCGGTACCGGCGTCTTCTTCCCCAACACCAACAGCGCGATCCAGCGGGCGGTACGTCCACACCAGGTGGGGCGAGCCGCCGGTCTGTTCGTCACCTGCTACTACGGGTCGGCCGCCTTCTCGGGGCTGCTGTTCGCGGCGCTGGTGCCGAAGCTCGGCTGGCAGGGAGCCGGCCTGCTGCAGGTCACGGTGCTGCCGTTGGTGGCTGCCGCGATCATGCTGATCGTGCAGCCCAAACTGTTCAACAACGCGGCCCGCGCGGCCACTCACTGATCGCCTCGATGATCATCACGGAAGGAGAGCCAAATGACTGACTCCGGTTCGCAAGATCGGCCTGTAGGCGCGCTGTCGGGGGTCGTCGTAGCCGACTTCAGCAGGGTACTCGCCGCACCGTACGCGACGATGCTGTTCGGTGACCTTGGCGCCGACGTGATCAAGATAGAGCGACCGGGTCTTGGTGACGACACCCGTCAGTGGGGGCCGCCGTTTACTGATGACCATCAGGCGACGTACTTCCTGTCCGTGAACCGCAACAAGCGTTCGTTCACGGCCGACATGTCCGACCCGGCAGACCACGACGACCTGGTTGAGCTGATTCGTCGCGCTGACGTGCTGATCGAGAACTTCCGTCCGGGCACAATGGCACGGCACGGGTTGTCCTACGAGCAGGTCGCG
Organism: Arthrobacter sp. NPDC093128; assembly: GCF_040683875.1. NCBI lineage: Bacteria > Bacillati > Actinomycetota > Actinomycetes > Micrococcales > Micrococcaceae > Arthrobacter > Arthrobacter sp. NPDC093128. The sequence continues at coordinate 54,310 of NZ_JBFBEY010000019.1, read as the reverse complement.
GCGGTCAACCCGCGGCTGGTGTATTGCTCGATCACCGGGTTCGGGGCGGACGAAGCCGGCGCGGCCCTGCCCGGCTACGACCTGCTGGTGCAGGCCGTGGGGGGACTGATGAGCGTGACCGGCCCGGGCCCGGGTGAGCCGGTCAAGGCCGGCGTCGCGCTGGTGGACGTGCTGACCGGCCTGCACGCCGCGATCGGCGTGCTGGCCGCCCTGCGTGCTCGGGAGACCACGGGTCGAGGCCAGCTGGTAGAGGTCAACCTGCTCAGTACCCTGCTGTCCAGCATGGTCAACCAGAGTGTTGGCTACACCGCCGGCGGCGCGGTCCCGGGCATCCTGGGGAACCGGCACCCTTCAATCGCGCCATACCAGCTCTTCCCGGCTTCCGACCGGCCGGTCGTCATCGCGGTCGGCAACGACCGGCAGTTCGCGCAGCTGTGCGCGGCCCTCGGAATCCCCGAGGCTGGGGACGATCCACGTTTCGCGACCAACCCGGCCCGCGTCGCGCACATCAACGAACTCGATCAGACCATTACGGCACAAACCATTCAACAGACTGCCGACTACTGGTACCGGGTGCTGTCAGCCCGCGGGGTCCCCTGCGGCCCTGTCAACGACATCGCCGAAGCTTTCGCGATGGCCAGCGAGCTCGGGCTGAACGCCCGCATCACTGTAGGCGCCGACCAGGACAGTGTTGACCTGGCCGCCAACCCGATCATGCTGTCCGACACGCCAGTCACCTACGTCCGTCGGCCACCACGCCTTGGGCAGCACGCAGACGAAGTGCGCGCCTGGCTTCAGAGCGCCACCACCACCGACCCCCCGCAACACCACCAAAACAGCAGCAATCACCAGCCAATGGGAGCACATCCGTGACCGACCTTGCCATCGACTACCTCAACATCGACTCCCTGCTCACCCAGCAGGAAATCGACCTGCGCAGCCAGGTCCGCCAGTTTGTCGACGACCGAATCCGGCCCAACATCAAGTCCTGGTACGAGGACGCGGTCTTCCCCCAAGACCTGGTGAAGGAGATGGGGAGTCTCGGACTGCTGGGAATGCACCTTAAGGGCTACGACTGCGGCGGGCGGACCGCCGTCGAGTACGGGATCGCCGCCATGGAACTTGAAGCCGGCGACTCCGGCATCCGCACCTTCGTGTCGGTGCAGGGATCACTCGCCATGAGCGCGATCTCCAAGTTCGGTTCAGAGGAGCACAAGCAGCAGTGGTTGCCCGGCATGGCCGCAGGTGAGCTGATCGGCTGCTTCGGTCTCACCGAGCCCACCGCGGGCAGCGACCCCGCCAACATGCTCACCCGAGCCGAGCGTGCAGGGTCGGGCTGGGTGCTGAACGGAGCTAAACGCTGGATCGGTCTCGCCTCCGTCGCCGATGTTGCGATCATCTGGGCGGGCACTGAGGACGGCATCCGCGGCTTCGTCGTTCCGACCGATACGCCGGGTTTCTCGGCCACTCCGATCTCGGAAAAGCTGTCGATGCGCGCCTCGATCCAGTGCGACGTCACGCTCGACGACGTCCGGCTGCCAGACAGTGCCGCACTACCTGGCGTGGTGGGGCTCCGTGGTCCCTTCTCCTGCCTCAACGAAGCGAGGTACGGCATTTTGTGGGGCGCCATGGGCGCAGCCCGCGACGCCTACCAAGCCGCCTTGGCCTACGCGAGCGAGCGCACCCAGTTCGGCAAACCGATCGCCTCGTTCCAGCTCACCCAGCAGAAGCTGGTGGACATGGTCCTGGAGATCCAGAAGGGAACACTCGTGGCCCTTCAGACGGGGCGGCTTAAGGACGCCGGCCTTCTGCGTCCGGAGCAGATCTCCTTTGGCAAGCTCAATAACGTCCGCCAGGCGATCGAGATCTGCCGTTCGGCCCGCACCATCCTCGGCGGAAACGGGATCACACTCGAGTACTCACCCCTGCGGCACGCCAACAATCTCGAAAGCGTTCGCACCTACGAGGGTACCGACGAGATCCACACGCTGATCGTGGGCCGGGCCATCACCGGTATCCCGAGCTTCTCGTAGTCCAGGGCGATTCCTCAGCCCTGCGCTTCCGCAACCCTGACCTCTCGCGTGTCGGGGGCCCTGTCCTGTTTTGTCTATGTGAAGGGAAGTCTTGTGTCAGAAACCGTTACCGAGACCCGCACCACTTATGTTGACCATGCCGGTTACCGCTTTGCTCTGCTGACTCTTGGGAACTCCGGTCACCGCCCCGTGACCCTGGGCCCGGCATCGCTGGCCGGGTTTGAGGACGCTGTGTGCGCCTTGGACCTGTCCGGAGTGGATGCGGTGGCCGTGACCGGCAAGGGCTCGGTTTTCTGTGCCGGTGCGGACCTGAAGACGATGACAGAGGCCACGACGCCGGAGCAGGCCGAGGACGTGGCGCGTCGCGGCCTGGAAGTGCTGGGCCGGCTGGCGGCCGTTCCGGTGCCCACTTTCGCGTTCGTCAACGGGATCGCGCTCGGCGGAGGATTGGAACTGGCTTTGCACGCGGACTACCGCACCGCCGCAGACTCGGTCCGTGCTCTGGGCTTTCCCGAAGTCCGCCTCGGCCTCGTGCCCGGCTGGGGTGGTATTCCGCGCACCGCGGCACTACTCGGCTCCGCCCAGACGGCGTGTTTGGTGGTCACGGATTCGCTCGCGGGCAGAAACATCTCGGCCCGGACGGCCGCCGAGCTAGGCTTGGTCGATGCCATACTCCCCGAGGGCGGCTTCCTGACCGCATCGCTGGATTTCGCCGCCGGTATCCTCTCCGGCAGGGCTGCAGCTTCGGCCGGTGCCGGTCGTGGTCCGGAGCAGGAACCATCCGGCGCAGTCCATGGATCAGAAGCACTAGAGGACGTCCGGACACAGCTCGACGCCCGCCTGCACGGCGCCGCCCCCGCTCCCTACCGTGCCCTTGAGCTTATCGCCGCGGCGGCCGCCGCCCCCGCCGGCGCCGCCGAACAGACGGCGGCGGAGATCCTGGCCTTCGGCGAGCTGCTGCTCACCGACGAGGCGCGTGCCAGCATTTACGCCTTCCGCCTCACGCAATCCCTGGCGAAGAAGCCCGCGGGCAGGCCGACCGCCGAGCCGCTACCGATTCGCTCGATCGGCGTAGTCGGTGCCGGACTGATGGCCAGCCAGCTCGCCCTCCTCTTCGCGCAGCAGCTGCGCGTACCCGTGCGGATCACGGACCTGTCCCAAGAGCGCATCGACGCAGCACTGGACTGGATCGGCGGCCAACTGGACAAACTGGTGGGTCGCGGACGCCTGGACGCCGCCGAGGCTGTCCGCGACTTAATCACCGGAGGCACTGACAAGGCAGCTTTCGCGGACTGCGATGTAGTCATCGAGGCCGTTTTTGAGGAACTGGAGGTCAAGCGCGCGGTGTTCGCCGAGCTCGAACCGCTGCTGCGGCCGGAAGCCCTGCTGCTGACCAATACATCCTCGCTGTCGATTGAGGCTATGGGCACCGCCCTCGCCCGCCCCGGGCGGCTGATCGGCTTCCACTTCTTCAATCCCGTGGCCGTGCTGCCGCTGTTGGAAATCATCACCGCGTCGCAAACGGACGAGACCACGCTGGCGACCGCGTTTGAGCTGGCCCGGTGCCTGCGCAAGACCGCCGTAGTCGCCACGGATACGGCCGGTTTCGTGGTGAACCGCGTGTTGACGCGGATGCTCGTCGAGGTCCTTTCCTTGGTTGACGACGGCGGTGATCCCGCCGTCGTGGACCATGCCTTGGATCCGCTGGGCCTGCCCATGACGCCGCTGGAACTGCTGCAATTCATTGGCCCGGCCGTGCAGCTGCATATCTGCGAGACCATGCATGAGGCCTATCCGGCGCGCTTCGCGGTGAGCACCAGCCTGAGGGCGCTCGTCGCAGCGGGGCTCCCCGGCTATCTGGACAACCACGGCGGAATGTCAACTGCCGCCGCTGCCTTGCTGCCCGCGTCGAAACCGGTAGATGTCGGCGGAGTCCGCGCCAGGCTCCTGGCCGCGCTGGCCCAGGAAGTCACCGTGATGCTGGACGAGTCGGTCGTGGCTGGACCCGAACAGATCGACGTGTGCATGATCCTCGGCGCCAATTTCCCCTTCCACGCCGGCGGCCTGACACCGCTGCTGGACCGCGAAGCGGGCACCGCCTTCCATTCGGAGCTGCGCGTTCCCGTCCCCGCCGTCGGGTAGTCCCGCCCGCGGCCCGGGGCCCATGCCCACAGGCTGGCCCTCCATCGCCTGTCCCATCCAGGAGTACAGATGAACCGAAATGCAGATGTTGTTATCGTTGGGGCCGCCCGCACGCCGCAAGGCAGGCTGATGGGTCAACTCGCCCCGTTGTCCGCCGTCGAGCTCGGCGGCGCCGCGATCGCCGCGGCACTCGACCGCGCTGGCATCCATCCCAATGCTGTCGACGCCGTCATTATGGGACACGTGCTCCAGGCCGGGGCAGGACAGAATCCTGCCCGGCAGGCAGCTGTCGCCGGGGGCATTCCGCTCAGCGCCCACGCCGTCACCGTTAACAAGGTGTGTCTGTCCGGACTGAGCGCCATCATCGACGCGAGTCGGCTGCTGCGGCTGGGAGAAGCCGCGGTGGTGGTCGCCGGCGGACATGAATCAATGAGCAACGCCCCGCATTTGCTAGCCGGTTCACGCACCGGGCATCTCTATGGCGACGCTGCGCTGGTTGACTCGGCGGCCCACGACGGACTCACCGATGCCTTCGATCACGAGGCTATGGGCCTGGCCACGGACTATGCCAATGCCGCCCTGGGCATTCCCCGCGCCGAGCAGGACAAGGCGGCGGCCAACTCGCACCAGAGGGCAGCCGCCGCGCGGGCCGCCGGCCTCTTCGACGCGGAGATTGTCCCCGTCCAGGTGCCGCGGCGCCGCGGCGCCGCCGAGCTGGCAGGCACCGACGAGGGTGTGCGTCCGGACAGCAACGAGGAGTCGCTCGGCAAGCTCAGGCCGGCGTTCTCGCCGACCGGCACGGTTACGGCCGGCAATGCCTCGCCGCTCAATGACGGTGCGGCCGCCGTCGTCCTGACAACCCGGGGTTATGCAGACGTCCACGACCTCGAGATCATGGCGGTCCTCGGCGCCCCGGGACAGACCGCGGGTCCAGACACCTCGCTGCCGGACAAACCGGCCCGTGCCATCAGCAAGGCGCTTGAAACGGCCGGCTGGAGCGTGGATGATCTTGACTTCGTGGAGATCAATGAGGCGTTTGCCTCCGTAGCCCTGCATTCGGCGGCACAGCTCGGGATCGACATGGACAGAGTCAACGTCAACGGGGGAGCGATCGCTCTGGGGCATCCCATTGGAGCCTCAGGTGCGCGGGTTGTGGTCGCTGCCGCGTACGAGCTCCAGCGTCGCGGCACCGGCAAAGCGGCAGTAGCACTGTGCGGCGGCGGGGGCCAGGGTGAAGCGTTGCTCCTGTCACGTTGACTCAGCGTTTTTCAGAACTGAAACAGGCGCTATTCCAACTCACCGCCGCACCAGGGTCCGCAGGAGTTTCAGCGCCACGGAGATGGAGGCGAGGTCCATTTGCCCGGGCTTTGTGGCCTCCGCAAAGGTGTCCTTGATGCGACCCAGTTGTTCCTCGTGTCCGCGCTCCCACTCCACGATGCGTTCCAAGGTATTGGCACCTGGTGCACTAAGGCCCTGGGTGGTCTGCATGACGGAAATGGTCATGTCTGCCACGGCGGTATAAACATCGTCGCGCAATGCGGCCCGGGCGAGGGCCTCCCACCGGTTCTGCCGGGGCAGGTCGGTGATGCGCAGCAGCAGACTCAACGCACCGATCCGATGGAAAACGGCATAGTACAGATCGGCGATTGTAGTGAGGGGTTCATTCACCTGCTCCGACACGAGTGAGATGTCCAGCAGCCCGAAGCTTTCCAACAGATTAGAAGCGCGCTGCCCGAATTCCCGCGGCAGGCCGACCTCGTCCCAACGCGCCAGCCGGTCCTCGGTGTGGTCACGATCGGAGCCGCGCAGAAACTCCAGCGTCCTGGTCAGCAGCAGCCCAAACGTCGGCGCGATCCTGCCCAGGGCCTGGGCGACGGGCTGATCCCGGTGGTCGTGTGTCACGTACCATCGGGTTGCCCGGTCCAGCGCCCGGCGCATATACAGTGCCACTTCTGCGGCGTATTCGCCGGGAATCCCGGGGGGAAGTGCGGCCAGCCTACCCGTTATCCACGGCAGGTCGTAGGCCTCCCGGATGGCCACGAAGGCCCTGGCGACGGCCGCAGCAGATGCGGTGGTTTCCTCGGTGGCACGGAAGGCGAAGGTGATTCCTCCCAGGTTGATCATGTCGTTGGCCAGCACGGTGCAGATGATCTGCCGGCGCAGGGGGTGTTCGTCCAGCGCAGCGTCAAAGCGTTCGGACAGCTGGCGGGGGAAGTAGCTGCGGAGTACCCGTTTGAACCAGGGATCGTCGGCGAGGTCGCTGGCGGTGAGTTCCCTGGCCAGTTCGATCTTGGCATAGGCGGCAAGCACGGACAGTTCCGGTGCGGTCAGTCCCTTACCTGTCCGCAGCCGCTCGTGGAGCTGTTCTGTGCTCGGCAGCGCCTCCAGGCTCCGGTCCAAGTCTGCGGCGTTCTCGAGCCAGTCCATCATCCGCTCGAATCCTGGGCTCCACTCCAGCACGAGGTGCTGGTCGTTGAAAAGGAGGACGTTCTGGTCCATGTTGTTTGCCAGGACCAGCCGGGTCACCTCATCCGTCAGGGAGTGCAGGAAGCTTGCCCGTTCCGACGCCGGCATCTTGCCGGCTGCGATCATCCGGTCCACGAAGATCTTGATGTTGACCTCGTGGTCCGAGCAGTCCACGCCGGCCGAGTTGTCGATCGCATCGGTATTAACCAGGACGCCGTTTAGGGCCGCCTCTATGCGTCCACGCTGGGTGACGCCCAGGTTCCCGCCCTCTGCCGCGATCCTGGCCCTCAGTTCGTTGCCGTTGATCCGGATGGCATCGTTGGATTTGTCGCTCACTTCCGAGTGGCTTTCCGTGACCGCTTTGACGTAGGTTCCGATGCCTCCGTTGAAGAGGAGGTCCACGGGTGCCCGGAGAATGGCCTTAATCAGCCCGTGAGGCGGCAGCGATGTGATTCCTGGCTCCAGGCCAAGGGAGGCCCGGATCTGTTCCGTGATTGCGATCGTCTTGGCCCGGCGGGAATGGACGCCGCCGCCCTCGCTTATCAGCGAGGGGCTGTAGTCGGCCCAGGACGAACGCGTAAGGCCGAAGAGACGCTTGCGTTCCTCGAAGGATGCCTTGGTATCCGGAGCCGGATCAAGGAAGATGTGCCGATGGTCAAACGCCGCCACCAGCCGGATGTGGGACGAGAGCAGCATCCCGTTCCCGAAGACGTCGCCGCTCATGTCGCCGATGCCCGCCACAGTGAAGTCTTCGCTCTGCGGATCCATGCCAAGCTCGCGGAAATGGTGCTTCACGGATTCCCACGCTCCGCGGGCCGTGATTCCCATCCGCTTGTGGTCGTATCCCACGGATCCGCCGGACGCGAAGGCATCTCCCAGCCAGAAGCCGTATTCCTGCGCCACGGAGTTCGCGGTATCGGAGAAGGACGCTGTTCCCTTGTCGGCCGCCACCACCAGGTAGTAGTCGTCGCCGTCGTGGTGCACCACGTGGTCGGGCGGGGCCACCTCTTCGCCGCCCGGCGTGGTGACCAGGTTGTCCGTGAGGTCCAGCATCCCCCTGACGAAGATCCGGTAGCATTCCAAGCCCTCGCCCAGCCATGCTTCCCGGTCCATAAGCGGGTCCGGCAAGTGCTTGGGATAGAAGCCCCCCTTGGCCCCCGTCGGCACAATGACGGAGTTCTTCACGTTCTGCGCCTTGACCAGGCCCAGGACCTCCGTCCGGAAATCCTCGCTTCTGTCGGACCAGCGCAGACCGCCGCGAGCCAAGGCTCCGAAGCGGAGGTGGACGCCTTCCACCCGCGGCGAGTAGACCCAGATCTCGTACTTCGGCCGTGGAAAAGGGGCGCTGGCGATGGCGGCCGGATTCAGCTTGAAGCTCAGGTGGGCCTTGTCCAGGAAGTAATTGGTACGCAAGGTCGCTTCCACGAGGTTCATGAGGGTGCGCAGCAACCGGTCGGCGTCGAGGACCGGAATTTCGTCAATCGCTGCCAACAGCTCCTTCTTTGCCACAGCGGTGTTCCTGAAGCGGCCAGACTCGTCGGGCCCGGGGTCGAATTTGGCCTGGAACAAGGCCAAGAGCGCGTGTGTGGCCCGGGCGTTGTTTATCAGCGTGTCCGCGATGAAACCGTATGAGTTAGTGGTCCCCAACTGCTGGAGGTACTTCGCATAGCTTCGCAGGATTGACGCCTGCCGCCAGCCCACCCCCTCCCGGATAACGAGTGCGTCGATCCGGTCAGATTCGATGTCCCTCCGCATGGCAGCTCCGAAAGCATCGGCGAGAAGTTCGCTGGTTGCCTCGGGGTCGACCCCGCCGGGATACTTCACGCCGAGGTCGTATAGGAAAACGTCCTGGCCCGTCCCGCGCCGAAGCTCGAAAGGTCGCTGGTCCATCACCTCAAGCCCGAGGTTGTGCAGGAAGGGCAGGATCTGCGTAAGGCTCCTGGGCCTGGTCAGATATAGGCGGATCCGGGCGTCCTCGGCCAGGGTGGCCGAGTCGCCCTGACTGACATAAACCGTCAGCAGCGTATCCCCATAGGGTCTACCGCCTGTGCCGTCCAAGTCGAGGGTCTCGAAATTGGTGATGTCGCCGACAGCGGCTTCCGCATCGTAAGCCGCACGATAACCGGGAGGAAACGCGTCAGACCAGAGACTGGAGAGCCGTACGGCCTCTGCCGCCGGGAACCGGCCACGGATCACTTCGTCGAGCCCGTCCGACCAGGAGCGGGTGGCCGATATCAGACGTCGTTCGAGTTGGGAAGAGTCGACGTCGGCGGTGCTGGACGCTGAGGCCTCCGACCCGGAGCCACCTATTTGGATCCGGAAGAAGATCCGGGCCATGGGGGATTCGGTCAGGCGGACCTCGGAATCAACGGACTTCGCCTTGAACGCATGCCTGAGCTCTTCTTCCATCAACAGCCGGACGGCCGTGCTGTAGCGGCGACGCGGGAAGAAGACCAGCGCGGACACAAACCGGTCGAAACTGTCACGTCGAAGGAACACGCGTATTCGCTGCAGCACCTCGGCACGGAGAATTTCGCCCACCAGCCGCGAGAGGTCATCCGCCTCAACGTGGAACAATTCATCGCGCGGAAAGGTCTCCAGGACAGCCAGCAGGTCCTTGCCGTGATGGGACCGGGGTGTAATTCCCAGACTCTTGGTGACTGCCTGGACCTTTTCGCGGATAACCGGAATCCGCCGGACGGACTGGTGCGCGGCGCCGGGCGTGAATAGCCCCACGAACCGCCGTTCTCCTGTGAGCCTCCCGGCCTTGTTGAACACCTGCAGACGCAATTCATCCAAGTGCGACCGCCTTAGGACCGTAGACCGTGCCTCAGACGTGGCAAACGTGAGTGCCTGGCGTCCACGAATCCGAGCCAGCCCGGGCACCTGCATTCCGGCAACGCCCCCCTCCGGCCGCCGCAGCAGGCCCAGCGGGGCACCTTGCCGCTCAGAAAGCAGCTCCTCGCTACCCGCCGTCGTAGTTTCATATTCGGTGTAACCGAGGAACAGAAAGTTGCCGTCGTCGAGCCAAAGGAGCAACTGATGGAGCTGTTCCGGCGGCGGAACAACAGCCTGCGGGAATCCGTCCACCGAGGTGACGGCCTCGGCGACCTTGCTGTGTATGGCAGCAGCGTCCTTGGCGACAACGCGCACATCGTCCAACACCCTTTGCAGGCGTTCTGTGAGCTCGCTCGCGGCTGCCTCATCTGCCAGCTTGCCGATTTCGACGGCCACCCAGGTCTCGGATGTTCCACGGGCTGGGTGCACGGACTCTTCCAGGAGGCCTTCTCTGGAGAGGCCGGGGCGGACGTCCAGCAGGGCGTGGGAATCCGGATCGCGCAGCACTTGGAAGGTCGGATGAACGAGCAGCCGGATCGAGGCGTCGTCACGGGTGAGCTCCGCCGTTACGGAGTGAACCAGATATGGCATGTCCTCGGCAACCACTGCAACGATGCACGTGTCCAGCTCGTTCAGGATGCCGACGGCGGCCTGTCCTGGGCGCCGCGACGACGCCACCGAGAGATGGTGCACGGCTCTGGCGCGGAGGGTTTCGTGGCTGTAGTTCTGCACGTCCTCCCGGGGTACGTGAGCGTAGTAGGCGGCCAGGAAATGCCCGTCGGGCTTGATGGTGCCGGCAGCAGCAATCTGATTCGCCCGGTCTGATTTGGGTGACATGCCAATGCGCCTCCACTACGCGGGGTGCTATCGGAAACTGCGGTTGGTCGTCTCGTCTCCGCGCATGTTTTCATCATCGCCGCCACCCGGAAACACGTCCAGAGCCACAGCGTCCCGAGTTCTCGCATCTGTTTGAAGTCCTACTCCCGGTAACGGGCGTTTCGTCCCCCTGCCATTTGGGAGAGTCCAAGACGGTTGGGCTATTGGCGACTCCATCAAGCCATTCAGTGGTTCGGTGGTCACGGTGGCCGACCTGAGGCGTCGGAGTGCGCAAAAAGTAAGTGTGGACTGGGTCGTACATCGGTCGGACTGGCTCGGATTGCCTATGTTTTCTGGACTTCCCAGTGTTTGCAAGGGCTGGAATGCAGTTCGAGTCCCACCTCGGGCACGCATGACCCCTCGTCAGAGGGGTTTTTGCTTTAATGTGTGGACATTGAGCCTCCGCGGGTCCCTCTGACGTTGTCCGCGGTCTGTGCCTGGCGCCGCGGACACCTATTCGGTTGTGTGGGTAGCGGGGTCAGCCCTGGCTGGGGAGCCCTCCGCCTGCTGGGATGTGCGGTCATTAGGGTCTCCGTTCTTGTTCCTGTGGTGGCTGGGGTAAGGTCCTTCACTTATTCATGGGGCGGGGTTGTGCTGACGACATGACTCTAGTGAGATTTCTTGAAGCATTTTCGTCGCCCGTCGCTAGATAATATGGCGTAGGGGAGGGGGAATGTGGCCGGTTGTCCGGCCAAAGGGCGTGGACAGTGTCCACACTGGATAACCTGTGAGAATTGCCCCCGGTGTGTTGGTGCCGGGGCCAGCGGCGTGCCCCGCACCGGGGATTTGCCCCCGGCACCATACTCCGCTGTAGTCATGACATGGCGTCCGACTCTAGAAGTCCAGGCTGAGCGGACGGCGGTCGTCTTGGTACACGGTGGACTTGGAGTCCCGGTCCATTGGTAGACCCTGGCCAGTGATCGTCATGCCGTGGAAGCTTTGTTGGCCTGGCCTCCGAAAGCAATTGAAAACCTGGCTCGCCTAGGACTCTCACAGCCGGAATACCCAGCGAATATCGGGCGCACTCTAGGTTCGCCGCGCTGGGCCACCGCCGCGACGCTCTCGAGTCGGTGCGGCAGTTCGTGGCGAAGCGGACAAGGCCCCCGCACCGTCGGCCTTCCCGGACGGCGGGCAGTGGCACCTACCGCCGGACCGGCGACTGGACGGCCTTGTTGGACCGGCCGAGCGCTTGGTGCTCTGCCCACCACGGCCGCCGACGGGAATGTCCGGTAGGCCGTCGCCGGCGGTGAGCTGCGGTAGCGGGGCTGCCGCTGTTCCGGGGCGACGGGCTACACCACTCCCCGGGGGTGCCGCTACAGATCGGCGTCAAGATTTAGAGCTGGGCCGACCAGGAATGTGGCTAAGAATCGACTTTGTGAAGCCACCATCGACACAGATGTCTTGCCCGGTGACGTAACCCGCCAGAGGGCTTACAAGAAACTCGATCACGTTCGCAATGTCCGTGGGGTCACCGATTCGTGCCAACGGGATAATATCTTCCCTTGCCTTCTTGATTTGGGGATCTTCATACATTTTTTCCGTCATCCGTGTATGAGTCATACCCGGGGATACCACATTTACACGAATTCCTTCAGGGGCCCATTCCAGCGCAAGTGTTTGGGCCAGCATCGTCAACGCAGCCTTGCTGGGGCTGTAAGCACCTGATCCGGCATGTGGGAGCTGGCCAGACATTGACGAGGTAAAACAGGCCGAACCGCGGCTCTGCCTCAAATGCGGGTAGCTTGCTTTGGCAAGAAGCCACGGGCCGCGGAGATTAACGGAGAACATGCTGTCCCAGTCCTCAACAGATAGGTCACAGATGGCAGCGGGGCTGGCGATTCCGGCATTCGCCACCAACGCGTCCAGGCCACCGAATTCGGCGACTGCAGCTTCTACCAGTTGGCTTGGCACCTCAGGGTCGGCGAGGTCGCCTGCCAATGCGATGGCGGTACCTCCCATGGCCTGGATGGAACGAACAACGTGCTCTTGGCTACTGTTTGGTTCGTGTCCACACACCGCAATCATCGGTTGAACTCCCCGAGCCAAAGCCGCCTCTGCGATTCTCACGCAGGTCGCTGCGCCTATTCCGCTACTTCCGCCACTTACCAAAGCTCTCATCGCACACTCTCTTTAAAATAGACTCACATGGGAATCGTTTTTTGACTACCAAAACATGATTGAAATCCTGGACCCAGGACAAAGGTCGATTCGTAGTTGAACACAATATATTCCAGTGCCATAATTTTATGGCGCGCGGCCGACGCGTTGCATTCCCCAAGCTGGGGCTAAGTTCCTAGTTCCCAGCCTTGATTCTTGAGATCCTGCATCGCCTTCTTGAATTCTTGCACGGGGTTCTCTTCTCGAATGATCTCAAGCACAACGTTATTGACTCCGCAGGTTGCTTTGACGGCATTGCCTAATCCGGCCCAGTCGATCACTCCTGTGCCGATTGGATCATGGCCCCAGGTTTCCGTGCCCGTATCAGAAATATGGACAAGTCCGATTGATTCATGGTTGGAGAGCAGACTGTCTACTGGATCTTCTCCTATGTAGGCGGCGTTGGCGACGTCATACACGATCTTCACTGAGTCGTCGTTGACCGTGCTTACGACGCCTGCCAGGTCCCGGATGGTGGGAGTGAAGCAATAGGGAGTGTTTTCGAAAAGTAGTCGTGTGCCGGCCTGCTTGGCCAGGGGAATGAGAGTCTCCAGACTCTCGTACATCCACCCGTAGGTCTTCTCGAGTGAAGGTGAGATCATGGGGCGCCTTGTGCCGGGGGATATCACAACTTCGGGGACATCCCACGCTGCAGCCAAGTCGATCACCGACTTGATGTGCTCGGTACTTTTGCGGCGCATGTTGGCGCCAGGGCTGGCCAAGTTGATGTCATATCCGCCGGCGTTCAGTGACCTGATTTTGGCGCCGTATTCATTGAGCCTTGCATGAGTTGCCGAACGCTCTAGGCCAGATATTTCATCCGGCCAGCAATGTGGTGAGCTGATCGGAACTTCAAACGTTTTATACCCGTTGTCGACCAATTCAGCTATCGCATCAATTGCCGTAGATGACCATAGATAGGAAAATGTATTAATAATCATTTGGTTCATTTGAAAGCATCCTCTCTGTTCTTCGCCTATGGAGAAAAGTGTTTCATATATAGCGCACTGTTTCGATCTTGCGAAAGGCATCGCAAGCGCGAGCAAGGCGGCTCGACGAGCCCTCGGGCAGACACGCCCCTTCTCGCCTAGTCGAGCCGCCCGACTAATTGGTAATTAGCGTGCCTACCGGGAACGCACAGCCTCGTCGGTGGCCGACGAAGTGCTCACAAGCAGGTGCTCGCCTTCGAGTACCTCGGGGTCAGCAGGCGCCACGGTGGCACGGTCACCGCGGTCGCCGGTCTCCGGGAGCGTGAAGTAGACGGCGAGGCAGAGGGCGACAATGACTGTCATGTAGATCGCGACGTACATGGGATGTCCGGCGCCGACGAACGCAGCGGCGATCAGCGGCGCGGTACCACCGAAGACGGCAATCACGATTTGGTGTGCGAAGCCGATGCCCGATACCCGTACCGCAGCTGGGAACAGTTCGGCCTGGATGGTCGGATACACCGACTGCCAGATACCGAGAACCACCCACCCGGACGCCGAGACCAGAACGTAAACACCGAAGCCCGGCTGGTTCAGCAGCAGCAGCATGGGGTAGAAGAGAACGATCATGCCGATGGCACCGATGATTGGGAAGATTTTGCGTCGGCCGAGCCGATCAGAGAGCGCGCCGACGGACGGCACGATGATGACCAGCAAGGCCAGCCCGATAACGCTCCCGGCCAGGGTGGAGGCCAGGTCCCGGCCGGTGGTCAGCTTGGCGTAGGTGGGAAGGAAGGTGGCCCAGGTGTAGTAGGCCACGGCCGGGGCGGACAGCGCTGCTGCCTGCAGCAGCGCCTTCGGGTGTTTGCGAAGCAGGTCCATCAGACGCGCCGGTGCGGACTTTTGATCGACGAGAGCACTGGCCTCAAACTCGGGGGTCTCTTCTGCCCGGGCCCTCAAGATAAGGCCGACGACGCCGAGGATGCCCCCCACGACGAACGGGATGCGCCAACCCCAGGCGGCGAGGTCCGCGGGCGAAAAGGATGCTGTTACGATCGCCGCGGAACCGGTCGCTGCCAGGGTCGCCAGGCCGCTTGCCATGTTGGTGAACGAACCGAACAGGCCCCTGCGGTTCGCGGGAGCGTGTTCCACCATGAATGCGATGGCGCTCTGCCCCTCACTTCCGGCCGAGATGCCCTGGATGATGCGTGCAACCAGAAAGAGAACAGGCGCTGCATAGCCGATGGTCGCAAATGAAGGTGTGAGGCCGACGATGAGCGAGCCGAGCGCCATCCCGGAGACGGACAGCGTCAGGATGAGCCGTCGGCCGAAACGGTCGGCCAGTGGAGAGATGATAATTCCGCTGAGCGGGCGTACAACAAACCCGACCGCGTAGGTGAGCAGCGCCGCGATCAAGGAGGCGAACGGGGAATCACTTGGAAATATCTGTGATGAGAACACCGCTGCCAGGAGCCCGTAAATGTACCAGTCGTACCACTCCACGAAGTGGCCGATCGTGCCTGCCACGATGTTGCGGAGGCTGCGAGTGGGCGTCTTGAGACGATCGGAAGGGGCCGGGACGGCGAGGGCGTCTTGTGAGGTCTTCATTGAGCTCTCCATATTTTGACGTGTACTGAGGGGGGTATCGGAATATTCCCGGCCACCTGAAACGGTGTGCGGGTCTCACCCGGCTGCAACTCGGCTCGACGGGACAATTGACTGCCAAGGCCAAGAGCCGGAGCAACGCATAGGCGCTGCCTGACTTGCAGTGGGAAAGAACTGATCCAGCCTCCCCGTGTTTAACAAATGAGATCGGTTGCTGAGATCGGTTGCAAGCAACGATACGGATGAGAAGTGAGTCTTGTCAACGTTCTATGTGGTCGCGGCGCAGATATCGAAGATAGACCTCCGACTCAGTGACTAACCGCCCGACGCCGGTCCACTTCAATCGACCGGAAGGGGTGCCTCATTGTTGAAGTCCTGGAAATGCACTCCGGACCAAGCGCACTCCAAGCTGCCGTATACCGACCAGTAGTCATCCCAGTGGGCAAGTTTCCACTGGTCTCGTTCCAGTCCGCGCCGGGTGAGCCGCGTACGTAGAACGTCTTGAGGTACCCGGACCCGTATCACGATGATCGCGGTCGACGGCCATTGGAATTCTTCTGACACACGACTCAGATAGTCTGGTTCTTCGAAATAGGCTCCGAAGGGAGCATCAAGGACCACTGATCGGCCGAGCCGAAGGTTTATCCCCGCCACATCCATGAGAGTCTCGTACTCGAGGGGCAGCAAATTGTCGCGATAGTAGTCGTTGGCCTCGCGGTCGGTGGGATCATGCCCGGTAGCGGTCAGCGCGAATTCGACGAAGCGGCCACTGACCCGGTCCTTGTCCAGGTACGCAGCCCCGTGCTCTTGTGCTGTTTGCTGGGCAATCGTTGTTTTCCCTGAGCCGGCAGGACCGATGACAATGAAGACTTTGGGGGCCTTCATTGGCGGGCCTCTGCCACAGCTGACAGGAACTCCTTGGCGGCCTCGGTGACGCGGGAGAAGTCGCCATCGGGTTGCCATGCTTTCGTCACGTAGCTGCCGACGCCGACGCCTGCCACGCCAGCCGCGAACCATTCGCCCACGTTCTCTACGGTTACGCCGCCAGCTGGCATGATCGGCAGATGTGCGAGCGGGGCGAGGACTGATTTGGCGTAGGGGATGCCGCCGGCTTCGGTGGGGAAGAGCTTGAGGATGTCGGCGCCTGCCTCGGCGGAGTTAACAAGCTCAGTGGGTGTATAGGCGCCGCTGATTGTCGGCACCTGGTACCGGTTGGCGGTACGGATCATCGCGGGGTTCAGCTGAGGACTGACCAGGAACTGAGCGCCGGCCCGAATGCATTCATAGGCTGAGTGCTCGTCCAGCACTGTTCCGGCACCGATTGCCACGCCGGTGGAGCCGTGTTTGGCGGCGAGCCGACGGATCACGTCGACAGCGCCTGGAATTGAAAGCGTGATCTCGAGTGCCCGGAAACCTCCTTCGATGGCAGCTTCCGCAACGCGCTCGGCAACCTCCGCGTTCTTCAGCCGCACGATGAGGACGGCCCCTGACTCCTCGATAGTTTGCAGGGTGCGAAGTTTCTTATACATATTGGCCTCTCTCCGGCCGGGTATCTCTTACTTCTTGAGCGACCCGACCCCTTGTTGGTGTTTAGTTCCGTTGACAAACTCTCCCACCATCCATAGTGTTATTGCAACCGATCTCAGCAACCGATCTCATACAAGGAGGTATTGCGGTTGACTTACGTACGCACAATCATTCTTGGTGCTTCCCATTGGCATGTTCCGCTCTGCGCGCCAGCCATTGCCGAAGAGCACGAGGTGATCGGAGTCAGTGACGACGATGTATCCCGCGTGCAGGTGCAGGACCTGGCCGAAGGCTGGGGGGCGCCGGTTGAAGCCGACTGGCAGAAGCTGGTTGATCTCACCGATGTCGGACTCGCATATGTCTTTGGTCCCCATGAGGGTATGGCCGAAAAGTGTCTCGCCCTGATCGAGCGCGGTATTCCGTTCGTCGTGGAAAAGCCATTGGGCACTTCCCTTGACGAGCTCTCTGCCGTGCGTCAGGCCGCCGAGGCAGCTGGCGTGCCTGCCACTGTCCCCCTGGTCCAGCGCGGCGGACCCACAGATCAATGGCTTGCCAAGGCAGGACGGCCCGCTTACCAGCGAACCTCATTTATTGCTGGTCCACCATCCCGGTATATCGATAGTGCCAATCCCTGGATGCTCGACCCGCTCAAGGCGGGCGGGGGTTGCCTGGCCAATCTGGGTCCGCATTTTGTCGATCTGTTCCTCAGGGGCAGTGGCGAGACTGCAGCACATGTGGACTCCCGGCTCTCATCGGTTCTTCACAGCCAGGCTGTTGAGGATCATGCCAGCCTCATCATCACCACGCCTGACGGCCGCGAAGCCATCGTGGAAGTTGGCTACGCATTCCCTGGCTCGCCGCTCAAGCGCTACTGCAGCTTCACCTCGGTCGGTGAGGCAGGATTCGCCTCCGTTGATTCGGACGGTACAGCTACGTTCACGGCATTGGATGGCACCACGGAGGTCGACAAGATCAATGTGGATAGCGACCCTCTTTACGATCCGTTCGTGCGGAGCGTCGCCCGGACGCTGGATGATAGATTCCGGGGCCTGCCGACGCTGGCCCAGCTCGAAGACGTTATGCGCCCGATTTGGCAGGCCTATGACGACCAGCACGGAGGAAGAGAACATGCCTGATCTGAGTATCGACGTCGTCGCGAAGGCTGCCGGTGTCCACCGGTCCACCGTTTCCCGGGCTTTCTCCCGGCCGGAGGCCGTCAAAAGGGAAACGCGTGAACACATCCTCAAAGTTGCCGAAGGGCTCGGTTACACGATGAGTCCACTCGCCCAGGCTCTTCGGACCAAGACCAGCACATTCATCCCGCTGATCGTTCCTGACATCACCAACCCGTTCTTTGCTGAACTTGCCAAGACGATGACACAGGCAGCCGACGACCGCGGTTACCAGCTGCTGCTCTGCGTCACCAACGGGGACCCGGCCAAAACCGACGGATACTTCACCGCCATGCAGGCCATGTATGCCCCCTTCGGCATCGTCGCACCCTCCACAAAGGTCGATACCGAGGCGATGAAACGCTTCGACTTCGGCCACAAGGTCGTGGTGATCGACCGGGTTGAAGGGGACGATGCCGTCCCAACGGTCACCGTCGACAGCCGCCGCGGAATCATGATCGCCCTGGAGCACCTGCACTCTCTGGGGCACACCTCGATCGGCTACGTATCCGGCATCGCCGGAACGCACACCGCCCAGGACCGTATGGACGCCTATCTGGAGCTGTCCGCCGAGAGCGGCAGTGCACCTGTCGTGCTGGACAGCGGGTCGGATCTGGATGCGGGCACGCGCGGGGCAGAGCATTACCTCGAGATGGACAATCCTCCAACGGCAATCATCGCGGCCAACGACATGGTGGCCTTTGCGGTCATCTCGGCACTCGGCCAACGTGGCGTACGGGTACCGGAGGACGTGTCGGTCATCGGCTTCGACGGTCTCGCTCTCGGCGCCCGGTTCAACCCGCCTCTGACTACGGTTCGCCAGCCGATCGCCGACATGGGACACATCGCCATCGAACTGGCTGAGAAGCAGAACATTGACGGCTCCGTGGACCACATCGTCCTCGAACCTCAGCTTCTGGTCCGCGACTCCACTTCTGGACCACGCAAATGACCAGGGGACAGGAGTCAACGCTCCGGCGTCTGCCCGGGCTCCAGCACACAGACCACGTCGGCCTGACAGTGCCAAATCTGGAGGAAGGCATCCGCTTCTTCGTCGAAGTCCTCGGAGCTGAGGAGCTCTACCGCTCCGAGCGCGGGCCCGACGAAGAATTCATGCCCACAAACTTCGAAGTCCCGGCAGATGCCAAGCTCACGCTCGCAATGTTGCGCCTGCCACCAAACCTCAACATCGAGCTTTTCGAATGGAGCAGCGCTGAGCGGCGTGATACCCCGCCGCGGCACTGCGACGCCGGCGGCCACCACCTGTGCTTCGTCGTGGACGACGTCGACGAAGCGATCGCAGTGCTGCAGGAAATACCTGGGGTACGCGTGCTTGGTGAGCGCAAAGAAGTCGCTGGCGACAGCCCCCGAGTAGCCGGCAATCGCTGGACATACTTCATCACCCCTTGGGGATTGCTGATGGAAATCGTGGATCGATCCCGCGTCGCAGCCCCGCCCCGGCTGGTCGGTCCCACGGACTGGGCAGCACCTCCAAACACTTCAGAAAGGACATAAACAATGCGGCTAGCCGGTCACACACTAGGCACCCCGGACCACACGGTTCCCCAAGCACTTGATCTATTCCGAGCCGCAGGGCTCGATGCCGCCGAAGTCATTTACCAGAATGACTACAAATCAGGATTGCCATTAGGTGACCGGCGTGCCGCGATGGAGGCACTGAAAGCGGCCGAAACCGCAGGGATACCCATCGTAGGTCTGACGCCTTACACGACCGCCATCAACTCACTGGACGACGCGGAATGGCGCACAGCAGTCGATGAATTCCGCGGCGCCATAGAAACCGCACACCTGCTGGGCGCTGACCGGGTCCGTGTCTATGCTGGTTCGTGGCACCCTGGGGACAACGACCACGCCGCGCGTTGGGGCAAACTGCGTAAGGCGCTGGAGGCCCTCGCGCCCGAAGCCGGCCAGGCCGGCGTTCGCCTTTGCGTGGAAAACCACTTCGGCACCATGACCCAGACCGCCGCAGACACCGCTGCCCTAGTCCGGGAAATTGCCCATCCGGCCGTCCGCGTACTCTATGACCAGGCGAACCTGACATTCACGCACGACGAAACGTACGAACAGGCCTTCGCAGTTCAAGGTGACCTGATCGGTCACGTTCACGTGAAGGACCTCGTCTTCACGGATCCCAACGCGGCCTTCCGCGCCACGGAAACAGCCCGAGTCAACGCTTCCGAACGGGCGGTCCGGTCCCGGGTCGTCGGAGGCGGCGTCGTTCCATGGACGGACATCCTCGCCGCGTTGCTGCAGCATGGCTACGACGACGTGCTGAGCATCGAACTCGAGTACCGTTGGCACCCGCAAGACCTCCCCGCGCCCGAGGACGGATTCCGCGAATCCGCCGCCGTCCTGCGCTCAATGCTCTCTGAAGTGAGGAACGCCTGATGACCACCAACCGTCTCCGCGTCGGAGTTGTCGGCGCGGGCAATATCGCCACCATTGCCCAATTGCCCACCCTCGTCCAACGCGATGATGTCGAGTTGGCCGCTCTGGTGTCCCGGCGTGAGGACCCGGGCAACCTGGTCCGGCGCTGGGGCTTCAA
Source organism: Arthrobacter sp. NPDC093128 (assembly GCF_040683875.1). NCBI lineage: Bacteria > Bacillati > Actinomycetota > Actinomycetes > Micrococcales > Micrococcaceae > Arthrobacter > Arthrobacter sp. NPDC093128. Next base: position 33,999 of record NZ_JBFBEY010000019.1, on the reverse strand, counting down.
CGCCGCCTACAAAACGGTCGAGGACATGCTGGATTCGCAGGAGCTGGATGCAGTATTCGTCCTCACGCCGCGGTCCGAGCACGCCCACGCCGTCCAGCTGTGCCTGAGCCGTGATGTTGACGTGTTCTGCGAAAAGCCGCTGGCTCCGGCAACCGATGAAGCAGAACGTCTGGCAGATCTCGCCGACCAGCGGGGACGAGTCCTGATGGTGGACTTCAACCGCCGCTACGCCCCGGTTTATACGGCCGGTCGGGAAGTCTTTGGCGACAAAGGCGCCACCTTCTGCGTCGCCCAGAAAAACCGCCCTGGATCGGAATACCGTGCGACATTCGAGAACGCCATTCACATGGTCGATCTCCTCCGCTGGTACTGCGGCGGCGAGCCGGTGGACGTCGCCGCGCACGCCGCCGGTGACGACCCTTGGGAAGAAGACGGCATCGCAGCAACCATCCGCTTTAGTACCGGGAACATGGGCGTCCTGATGGCAGCCCGCACGGCAGGTGCATGGAACGAAAAACTGGACGCCTACGGCGACGGAAAGACCGTCGAAGTCAGGGCACCGGAGACGGTTTCAACCACGGTCAAGGGTGTCACCACATCGCGGGAACTTAGCGCCGAGGCCTATGGCTGGGCCACTGCGACAGAAACTCTGGGCTTTGCGGCCGCCGTTCATCATTTCCTGGACCGGGTTGCCGACAGGGCGCAGCCGCTTACCTCAGGCCGGGAAGCTGTCCATACCCAACGCTTGCTCGACCGGATTCTCGCTGCCGCCGGTTTGCCGACAGAAGAGCAAGCCGGCCGGGAATGGGCCAGCCACGCAGTAAACGGAAGCTAACAACCAACCGAGCTCGCCCATTCTCCACTGCACTTCCAGTCCTTAATGCGGGCACTGTAGATCAGTGCCCTGACAAACCTGCTGAAAATGGGAGGTGCCACCATAGCTCCACTTCGCCTCCGTCAGCGCAGACCACAAATCGGGGGAGCGGGGAGACAACCGTTACGCGGCCGGCTCACCGCGCTTACCGGCATCCTGCTGGTCGCGTTCAGCGCCAGAGAAGCGGTTTCGGCGGTGTCCCCGCTCCTCGGCCCGATAAGCGAGGACCTTCCCCTCGACGCGGTGACGACAGGGATCCTTGGGATGCTGCCGACCGCCGGCTTCGCAGTGATGGGCTTCCTGGCTCCGCCGCTCCTCCGGCGCAACCAGCTGGAACACCTGCTACTCGTTGCGGTCCTGCTGACAACACTCGGTCAGGTCGGCCGCGCACTGGGATGGAACATCCCGGCATTTCTGCTGTTCACCTGGATCGCCATGCTCGGGATCGGGATGGTCAATGTCGTGATTCCGCCTCTGCTGATCAAGTACTTTCCCGACAAAACCGGGATCCTCGCAGCGCTCCACATAACTCTCCTGGGCGCCAGCACGGCCGTGGCAGCCCAATCTGCCATCCCCCTGAGCAATCTTTATGGCTGGCGGTTCTCCATCGGCATTTGGGCGGCCCTCAGCGCGGTCGCTGCGATGCCTTGGCTGATTGTTCTCGCAGGCAAGCGGACTGTTGCCCGCTCCACGGCATCGCCAGCCAACGATGGGCCGTCTTCGCCCACGAAAGCGATCAAACCCTGGAGATCATCCATTGGCTGGGGTGCGGCACTGATCTTCGCCGGTTGCTCAAGCAATACTTTTGCGGCGCTCACCTGGCTTCCGGCTGTTCTTGTCGACAGGGGAATGAGCCAGGAAACCGCTGGATCCATGCTGGCACTCTATTCAATCCTCGCCCTGCCCGTCGCCCTGATTGTGCCTCTGGTAGTAGTGAGAATGCCCCGCCCGCTACCCGTCGCTATCCTGTTCGTGGTCGCATTCGCCATCGGCTACGGAGGCATCATCTTTGCTCCACCGGCCTCTGCCGTGATCTGGGTCGTCATTGCAGGTCTTGGCCAAGGCGCGTACCCGTTTGCGTTCACGATGATCAATAAGCGAACACGAACGCAAGCCGGCTCAGGCATTCTTTCCGGGTTCGCCCAGGGAGTCGGCTATGCCCTCGCAAGCGTTGGCCCGTTCCTTTTTGGTCTACTGCATCATCCGGGGGACGGCTGGCTGCCCTCGTTCGGCATGCTCGGAGCCTGGCTCCTGGTGCTCTCGGCAGGAGCCATAATGGTCAACAAGCCACGTCTGCTGGAAGATGCCTTCGGGGCGGTACAACCGGGCATTAGAGAAGCAAGAACCTGATGCAGAGCCCGCCTGCGGCAGATCACAGAACCGAAAAAACTTTCGCTGACGACCGAGAATGCCGGGACCCAAACCCGGACCGCATCAATCCTTGACAGGTTCTTCCTTCAATCCTATGTTTATTGCAACCGATCTCAGCAACCGATCTCATTTCTACTGAAAGAATCCAACCGAACTCGAAGGAGAGGTTTATGTTCAACTGGTTCATCGTCGGCCTGACCGCCGGTGGCGTCAAATCATGACCGCGACAGCACATGCCCCGCGCGTCGCCGTCGTGGGAGCGGCCGGCTGGGCCGGATCACGGCACGCGCGGGCATTCGCCGCGGCAGGTGCCAACGTCACCATCCTTGTGGAGAAGAACGAGCGCGGCGTCGCCCTCGCTCAGGAGCTGGGCGCACAGCTGGTGCCCACAACCGCGGAACTCCACCCCGAAAATCTGGACCTGGTAGTCGTAGCATTGCCCACCACCATGCAACCGGTCATATGCGCAGATCTGCTGAATAGGGGATTCCGAGTGTTGACTGAAAAGCCGGTGGCCGCAGATGCCGAGGGTGCTGCCGTCCTGGCTGCCGCTTCCGGGGTGAATGAGAGGCTCATGGTCGGGTATACGCTCCACCAACATCCCGCCGCCGCACTGGTCTCTCAATGGATCAGGAGCAAGAACGTGATCGCCGTGTCTGTTCGTTCCGTCGCCCATAAGCAGAACGTCCAATCATGGCGCGCTGACCCGAAGGAGGGCGGCGTCGCTGTAGTGAATGGCATTCACGCCATCGAATTAGTCTCATCATGGTTCGACGGCGACCCAAAAGTACTGGCCAGCAGCGCCAGCAGTAGCCTCTATGGGTCGCCGGTGCCGGAGCACGTCGTCTCCACCCTCGAATTTCCTGAGGGCGTTATATTCACCATGCAGAGCTACTGGTCTCCCTGGCAGGAGCCTGAAGGACTCAATCAGGGCGACTGGAGCCTCACCATCGACGTCCTGGCCACTGAGGGCCGTATGTTGTGGTCCAACGACTCCCTTCACGTGTGGGAACGTGACGGCGGCCAGTACGTAAAGACCTTTGACCCCTCCGACCTCTTCCTTCGCCAAGCAGAGACGGCGCTGAAGTTTTGCACGGGTGGAACCCCTGCAGTCACATTCGCCCAGGCCCTCCGCGCGACAGAAATCGCCGATGCAGTCCTGGCAGCGGCACCTTCCCGCGCTGAGGATGTGGTCTCCCCGTAACATCTCAAAAACCTGACCGTCGACTGAACAACCATAACTAAGGAATTAGACATGAAGCGAGCAACCCACAGCCGGACCGCAGGAGAACCGCGGCGCAGCCGCATCCAGAGTGGGGAGAACCGATGAGCCTCAAAGACCAGGTGGTTCTGGTAACCGGATCGAGCGGGGGAATCGGCGATGCTGCTGTCAGCGCATTCGTAGCCGCAGGCGCCCTCGTCGTCGGCGCTGATCGTTCCCCTAAGGAGGACCAGGCGCTGGGGGCCTTCTATCCTCTCGATATCACGTCCGAGCAACAATGCGCGACGGTTATCCAGGACATCAAAGCCAGATTCGGCCGCATCGACGTCCTCGTCCATGCAGCAGGAGTGCTCGGCACCACGCCGGACATTATGGAGACAACCACAGAAGAGTTCGACTCCATTCTGAGGATCAATGCCTCTGCAACGTTCTCGATGGTACGAGAGACAGCAAAGTCAATGCTTGAGTCCGGCACGGCCGGCGCCATCGTGGTCTTATCCTCCGTCGCGGCCAAAGAAGCACGCCTGAACTACCTGCCTTATAACGCGAGCAAGCTCGCAGTCCTTCACATCATGTGGTCATTCGCAGAATTACTCGGGCCTCAGGGCATCTCCGTCAACGCCATCGCACCAGGCCCGGTGAACACACCCATGTGGGCACAGTTTGCAAAAGATTCAGGCCCGGATGCGGCTGCCAACCGGGCGAAGAGGGCAGCGCAACTGCCGATGCGCCGGTTTGCCGAACCCGACGAGGTCGCCCGCGCCATCCTTTTTCTGACCGATCCCGACAACCGCTACATCACCGGAGTGTCTCTCGATGTGGCCGGCGGAGCACACCTGGGAATCGGAACCTGAAACCCCCTGCACTGTGCCTCGCAATCATAGAGACTCACACACCTTTTTTGCGGGGTGGCAACCCATCGTACCCATACGGCAGGCAAACCCAGCACCGACCCCTCAAGGCTGCTCTGACATCCTGACTGTGACTGCGGAACCCAAGCGAAGTTGAAGCCTTAAGCTACGAGGAGATAACGATATGTCCGTTCTTTTGGCCCAGTTCAAGCCCCTCAGGAATGTTTAGGTGGGAGAAATGAAAACTGCAATCCGACATCATCACACTGCTCTGCACGTTACAGACATCGAGCGCAGCGCACGGTTCTACGTGGAAGGACTTGGCCTTACCCGCTTGAAAGCGTGGACATCGGGCCCATACGTCGGCGAACTCTACGGCCGTCCCAACGTCAAGGTCAAAGCACTGATGCTCACAACGGGTGACGGGACCTTCAACCTGGAACTGGTCCAGGTTGAGGATCCGCCACCCGCCGTTAACCCATCAGAGGCGCAGCCGGGGACGGCACATCTTGCCTTCACCGACATTGACCTGCGCAAGGTCTACGCCAGAATGACCGCGCTCGGGTATGGGGCCCTGTCCGAACCGGTCGCACCCGCCTCAGGCCCAGTTGCAGGAGGCCTGCTGATCTACATCCTCGATCCAGACGGAAACCGCGTGGAGCTAATTCAGACGCCAGACTGGCAGCCAACCGACAACTCTTGAGCCACCCGGTGATGTAGGGGTTGTGGGGATCGGGCAAAGTAGAGGAATGTCGCATGGAAGCCGGAGCGATGCTCCATGAACCCGGCCGGCAGGGGCCGCTGGTCATAAACGAGTCTGAGTCTCCTCGACAGCAATGATTCTCTGCCGAAGAAACCGATCCAAATGGACAAATCCGAGGCAAGGACTTGCTGCGCCACCTGATGGAATGGCTCGCGTGGGACACAAAGCATCCCCGTATCGTGCCATCCCAAGGGTGCCCGACATTTGCTGAACCACCCTTAAAAGAGGGGCGAGGTAGTGGCCCCTGTTCGGGAGCCGCCTGCCGCGGAACACAGCCTGAGCCTGTGTTCCGCGGCAGGCTGTTTGGTTCCTGATCCAGCGCTTCGTGGCTGAGGGGAATCTCCCCGGCGCACCGTCGCAAGGTCTTCGCTGACCACATGCAGGAATGGTCTAGGCGGGAGCGCTGTCAGGCTACCGCTTGCATCCCTGGGGCCACTGCTATTCGGCCTGCTGCACCACCCGGGTGGCAGTTGGATCCCATCGTTGGGGAGGCTGGGGATCTGGTTGCTCGTGATGACCCAGGGGCAGCCATGAGAAGCCGTCCCCGAATGCTCGTGTCCCTCATGGACTCAGCCACTTCGGGACGGTCCATCGATTGAGCTCCGGGCTGCAGATGATCCTAATCTCAGCAGTGCGGTTGAGGTTAAGGCTGCCGACAAGAGCCGAACAGGGTTCACAGCTACGGTGGGAGGCCTGCCTGTTCTTTTGAGGAGGGGTGAGAGCTGGCTTTCGGCGGCGCGTTGGCAGATGCCTTCGGGTTCGATGTCACTCCGGCACGCGGGAGCCGGCGATGCCTTCGAGGCGAAAGTCGATGGGGTCATCGCAGACAGCTTGGCCTTTGAGATGTACTCGTCCAGGAGATTGAGTACGGATTCGACGTAACGGGGCTATTCCCAGCGCCAGGCGTCCGGGCGGTCTCCGGAGGAGGCGATTTCCAGGCCGTCGTAGCCGAAGTGTACCCGCTGGCCGCTGAACAGGGCGTCCGGGCGGGTCCGGTCAGGCTCCTTCGCTGGCGTTTTGGTGTGGAATGCGAGTCCACGGAGGGACACACGGTGGGTCCGGCGTCGTCGACACGTCAGGCTCATGCCGGTGAGAAAATCTGCCTTCGTTCGAGCACACTCAGCCCTTGCAAGCAGCTGATGACGCGGGCTAAGGGGCTTGTCAGAGTTTAGGGATTGCAGTTCCGGTGAGTTGGTCGCGAAAGGCCACGCCACATGACCGCTTGGAAGCGGCCATGTGGCGTGCTTTTCTAGGTTGGGCCTGGGCAGCAGAACTCTTGCTGTAGTTAGCCCTTGACACCACCGGACGTCATGCCGGCAACAAACCAGCGCTGGAACGCCAGGAAGATTGAGAGAACGGGGATGAAGGCAACGACGATGAATGCCGCGAATAGACCCCAGAAGCTACCGAAGCCAGTGGTGATATACCGCACGATGCCGTTCTGGACGGTCTTCATGTCTTCTGTGGTGGCAAGGACGGTGCCTACAAGGAAGTCGTTCCAAACAAACACGAAGATGAAGATAGCTACAGCAGCGATACCGGGACGGATGAGCGGGAGAATGATGCGCCACAGGATCTGTATCCGGGAGCAGCCATCGATCGCGGCCGCTTCCTCAATCTCGACGGGTATGTTCTCGATGAAGTTGCGAAGAAACAGGATGGTCTGTCCACAAATGATGGCCGTGTAGACGACGATCAGCATCGGGTAGGTGTTGATTAAGGTGGTTTTGACGAACATGGAGTACAGCGCGATAAAGACCACGATTGCCGGAACCATCGATAGCACCAGGATCCCGGTCATCAGCGTTTCCATGCGGCGGCTTCGGTACCGGGTGGCAACATATGCTGCAGGAATGGAAATCGCCAACGCGAGGGCGATCGAACCGCCAGCGTAGATGAGGGAGTTAACAAAAAACCGGATGTTCGTTGAAGTCAGCAGGCCCGCATAGCCCTCGAATGAGATCGGGTCCGGAATCCATCTCGGCGGGAACTCAAGGGTATCCGAGGCGGTTTTCAGCGAGGTGGATACGATCCATGCGACAGGCGGTAGAACGATCGCAGCTGAGAGGGTGACGTATGCCCAAGCCGGAACCGCCCGAAGGACCGCGCCGACGCGGCCTTGGCGACGTGAAGTTGTGGTGCTCACAGGCTTTCCTTCCGTCGGAAGCGAATCGCGACAAGAGTGAGGACAATGTTTACGGCAAAAAGGAGGATAGCCGTTGCGGATGCCCCGGAGAGATCGAACTTGTCGAACATCTGGTTGTATACCCGCATTGACAGCGTCTCGGTCGATCCGATGGGACCACCTCGTGTCGTCACCAGGATGATGGTGACCATCTGTACATAGAGCATGAGTAGAACGATCACGACGGAGACGATGGTGTTGCGCAGGTGAGGCAACGTGATGTTCACAAATGCATGCCGGATCCCCCCGCCGTCCACTTTGAGGCTTTCGTACAATTCCTCTGGAATGGTTTGAAGGGCGCCGAGAAAGAGAAGCATGGCTTGCGGGTAGGACCACCACGCCGTCATCAGAGTCACGGCAACGAGCGCACTATTCGGGGACGAGAAGACATCAGTAGGACCGAACCCAAGGGATTTAGTGATAGCTGAGGCCGGCCCGTAATTGGGGTTGAGAAACCACAGCCAGATTGTTCCTGCTGTGGCCTGGGACATGAGCCACGGCAACAGGAAGAGGCTGCGGACGGAGCGCTTGAATCGGTGCAGGTTGTTCAGCACAATCGCAGACAAGAGTCCCGCGGGCAATGCAATGACCAGAGCTCCGAGGGAAAATACAAGGGTTGTCCAGATGCGGGCGGGCAGATCGGAGTCTGAGAACAGCTTGGTAAAAGAGTTCAGACCGGAGAATTTGCCGATCTGGTAGTACGAAGTCTCGTGGAGCGCTGTCCATGCCGTGTAGATGAGCGGTCCAACAAAGACAAAGAGGAACACGGCAGTGACGGGGACGACGTACAACCAGACCATACGGTCCTTACGAGCCCGGCGGGAAGCCTGGATGCCTGTGGGCGGGGTGGCCGTCTGAGATGAAGTGCGGGTCGGGCTGTTTGTTGACATTATCTCTCCCTTCCGAGGGGAGCCTGATTTTTCAGGCTCCCGACGGACGTTGGGGGCTATTTCTTGTTGGCCGCATCCTGGGCGGAACGGATAAATTCGCTGCCCGATGTGCCGTTGAGGGTCAGTTTCTGTCCCGCTTGGGAGAGCCCGGTGGCCAGCGAGGTCCAGTTATTGGAGTATGTGCGGGGTTTGCTGTTGCTCTTGACGTAGGCGGCGATGTCGTTCACCGTTTTCGCTTCGGGCGTGGAGAAGAATGGCTGCTCATAAGTGGCAGCGCGTGTGGGGACCTCACCGCCGGTGGCCATCTTTGCGCCGGCTTCGGGACCGGTCATGTACTCGATGAACTTCCAGGCCGCCTCTGTGTGCTTGCTTCCCGAGCCTATTCCCAGAGTCCACCCGATGGTGGTGCCGGTGGTGTCGCCAGTAGATGCCTTTGGCAGGGAGGTCCACTTGAGGTCCGGGTTCTGCGAGGCGAAGGAAACGGCTCGTTCCGTGCCGAGGACTGCCATTGCGACAGTGCCGCTGGCCATGCCGTCTGCTACGGTGCCGTACGTATCGGAAACGACATTGCTACCCAGAGCCTTTGCGTCCCGGAGCTTGGTAAGGAAGTTGCCAAACTCCTCGCCCTTCTTTGTCGCAAAATCTGCCTGTCCGTCCCCAGTCCATATTTCCTGATCAACCTGCGTCATGAAGCAGTTGAAGAAAGTGCTGATGATGGCTGAGTTATCGGTGTCCGAGAACCCGGTTCCGAACCCGGTGAACCCAGCTGCGGCAGCTTTTCGTGCAACGTCGACGACTTCCTCGTAGGTGGTTGGAGTGGCCGCACCGATCTGAGAAAGAATCTTTTGGTTGTAGTAAAGGGCGCAGGTCCGGTATTCGTAGGGCACTGCGACCTGCTTGCCGTCAGGACCGGCAAGCGTGTCGGTGGGGCGAAGCCAGTCCTTGACTTTGGACGCAGCATCAGGCAGCGGCGAGTAGACGCCGGCGCCTGCCATTTGGGGGACGAGCGGGGTGAACATCTTAAATACATCCGGCGCCTGACCGGCCGCTGCTGACTGCGGCAGCCTGTTCAGCATGTCGCCCAGTGAAACAACGGAGAGGTTGATCTTGATGTCCGGATTTGCCGCCTCGAAATTGGCGATATTTTCCTTCAGGGCTTTTGAGCGCGGATTAGCCTGGCTGGGATCGAGGAAGTCCCAGTAATTGAGCGTCACCGGCCCTCCAGATTCCGGAGTTGAGGGGGAGCAGCCGCTGAGGGCAAGGCTAGCTACGACTGCTGTGACGAGCGCCAAGCCCCATCGCTTCTTTATCATGAATCTCTCCTGTGTGCTGGGTTGCTGATGCGGGAGCATGCCGGACTCAAAACGACGCCTGCTGAATGTGGGGCTACCCAAGGTCCGGGGATGAGCCAGTTGATCATCGAGTCTCTCCTTTGAGATCGGTTGCATTGATGAGCAGTGAGATCGGTTGCTGAGATCGGTTGCAATAAACATAGGGCTGCAGGAAGGCTCTGTCAAGGATTCTTTTAGTGCGGATCTTGGGGGTCCGGAGTTCTCGATCGTCATCGAATATTTTTGTTTGTATTCTGCTGCGATCGGGCTCTATCCGTTTCTTCCGTACCTTAGAGGGCGTGCCAGCTCCCGAGTCGGTGTGCGGATCTACGAAATTCCTTTAGTTACGTGCGCGGCTGCAACCTCGACGACGTAGCCAGCGAACTCATGGCCGAGGCTATGAGGCCCTGTTTCTCCCATGATCGGGTTCGCGTAATCCTGAGGTACGGGTGCGTCTTGGTAAAGCGCCAGGTCCTACTGGCTCTATAGCTCCTGCAACCGCGTGCGAGGGGTGACTATCCATGTCCGCTTTGGAGGTTACACGGAGGTCGGCTACGAGGGTTCTCATTTCTCAGGTCCTTTCCATGAGGAGTCAAAGAGTCTGTTGACTACGGCATTAGGCCCGTAGCCCAACGCCGGCGGACCCCATGACTTTCGTAGCTTAAAATTCTTGGAGCACGAAGCGTCCGGTGGGCAGTGTGAACATGATGCTGCGGAAGGTTACGGATACAGTGAAGGTCCGCTGATGGCGGGCCTGGAAGCCTCCTTCGGCTATCCGCGGCGGTTAAAGAAGAGCAGTTGCTGGGGTTCAACCCAGACCGCATCGCCATCGAGTTTCTCGATTATCATTCTCGACTCGACGCCTTCCTGCGCGATTCATAGCAGCTCCGAAGTTGCTTCTACCACGCGGCCAGTTCTGAAGTAGGTTCCATTGCGGCGGACTTCCACAGTTGTTCCCCGCAGGTCGGACCAGTCATGGAGACGGTGTGGATGCGTTGTTCGTGCCATGAAAATCCTGTGGTCGACGTTGGCCGTCCATGCGGTTGGATGTCCTGCTGGTGAACTCATGTGGGTCCTTGGCTGTGCCGGTTATTTCGAATCAGTGGGATTGATGGCGACCGCGGGCGGGATATCCTGCGGCGGCACGGCTGACAGTTGGTTGCAAGAGCCGAAGAGTGGCTTGGTATGTTGTGCCGCTGGCTGTGTGCTTGCCAGCCGGATAGGTATCACTACTCGCAAGCGGTTACTATGCGGCAGCCCAGGGAAGCGCCGCTAAACGATGCAACTGAGGTATGTGTTCGCAGGAGCTTCAGCGCACTTCTGTGCTCTGTGCTGTGGCTTGTCTCGCCGATTTTGGGGCGATGGCTGTGGGGCGGTGCGAGCGGCGATGGCCAGGGTGAAGGCTGTTGCGAGGCTAAGAATCGTCCAGGCGTAAATTTCCCTGCCGGGGAGGTCGGTTGTTGCAAGCCAGCGGATGGAATAGTTCGCGGTTGCAGCAACGGGAAAGGTGAACACCCAAAACATTTGCGTGAAGGGAAGCTTGCGGTACTCGGGGAGGAGCATGAGCTGCATCAGCGCCATGATCACCGGCACGCCTGTTAGACCAAGTGGACGAGCCCACGGCTTCTGGATGTGACAGCATCCAGGCAATGTTGGCCGTTGCGGGCGCGGCGAGATAGGCGGACAGTCCGGTTGTAGCGGCTGGTGACAGCTCGCCGCCGGTCATCAGGCGGACGCTGACGATGGTTCCTATGACCAGCCAGAAGAACGCGCCAATGCCGAACGCGGCAATGGCTGCGTTATGGGCGTGGATGCTTGAGAAACCGATGCTGGCAACGAAGAATCCGGGCACGACGGGTAGAAGATAGCCGGGGTGGATGGACTGCATGGACACCCCGCCGGTGACCCAGTGGGCGAGGAGCTGCGCGGCGACGATGGCAAGGGCGGCAATGAAACCTATACACAGTCAGGCGCCCCATGGCGGCAGATACTGGCTGTAGTGGGGCGAAAGCAGGATCCCCACGAGCGGGATGAAGGACGCGAAGGGCCCCGCCACTTCGCGTCGCAGGTCTGACCGGAATGCTCCTTTCCGGCTCGGGCCCCGAAAAACGTAGACGGCGTTCAGGATCAGCCACAGCGAGCTGGCTGCCCCGTAGAGGATTTCCTCCGGCCACATCGTGACCCGAGAAACCTCCTCGCGGCGGACCTGCCGCCGCCAAGACCGGCAAGCCCCAAGGGAACGCCGAAGCGGCTCAGCGCCGGCATTCCCGAAAGGGGGCCGGGGGCAAGGCGCGAACCTGAGCGGCTGGCGTCAGGGCAAGGGCGGTGCCGGTATCAGTCATCTTGTCGGAGCGCCCGGTTGGTGGGGGAAGATGAGCAGCGTGCTCGTGGCGGTGGCGAGGAGTTCTCCGTCGGCGGTGCTGAGGCGGCCTTCGGTGAAGATCACCCGCGAGCCGGTTTTTACGACTGACCCCTCTGCGCGTAGAGCACCCTTCTGGAGCGTGATGGGTCGCAGGTACTTGACCGCCAGATCGATAGAGGTGTAGCCGATCCCTGCTTCCAAGGTACTGTGTGCTGCGCAGCCGAGCACTGTGTCGAGGAGCGTGCAGGCCAGGCCGCCGTGCACCATTCCGAGGGGGTTGTAGTGCGCTTCTCCCGGCGAGCACTGGAACTCGACGTGTCCGTACCTCGCATCGACGAGATCGAAATTCATGAGGGAAGCGATCGGCGGCGGCGCAATGCTACCGTCGCGGAGGCCGTAAAAGTAGTCCAGACCAGACAGCCGTGGCAGCTGTTCGAGCGCGATTGCCGGGTCAATCCAGGTGAATGTTTCCGAGCGTTGCGCCGAGGTGTTGGTTGACACCGGGGTTTCCTCCTTAGAGCTCTGCAGGTCAGGGTTTGTCGCGGTCATGCCGGGGTGTTGGCTGCCAGGGCCGGGTACAGATCCGAGATCGAACCGGACAGGCCGAGCTTCACGCCCGCGCTGATGTCGTCCACGATGACCTCGTACTCACCCTGCTCGAGCCCATCGAACGACTTCCGCGCGACTTCCTCCGGGGAGATCTTCGGGGCATCCACGCCCTCAGCCATGGCCGTGTCCATGTAGCCGACGTGCACACCCGTGACCTGCGTTCCTTGGGGGGCCAGTTCCACCCGGAAGGAGTTGGTCGCCGACCACAGCGCGGCCTTTGATGCACTGTAGGCACCGGTGAGTGCGATCCAGCTAAGCACAGAGTGGATATTCAGGACCGCTGATGTCCCGCTGGCGGCGAGCACCGGCGCGAATGCCCTGGTCAGGGCGACCGGTCCGAAGAAGTTGGTCTCCATGACCTCACGGATCTTCTCGTCGGGGAGTGCCAGAAGCGTGTCCGATTCGACGCCCATGCCTGCGTTATTGATAAGGACGGTGACGTCCCGGGCCAGGGTAACGGCGGCACGGATCGAGTCAGGGTTGGTGACATCGAGGGCGAGGGGGACGACCCGGGAGTCGTTCCACTCTTGCGGGCGGCGGGCCGTCGCATACACCTTCGCAGCACCCCGGGCGAGGGCCTGTTCCACGAGCTCGCGGCCCAGGCCTCCATTTGCACCGGTAACGAGGACGACGGCGCCAGATAGCAGGGGCAAGGATTCTCCTGATGTCGGTCGGGCGGCGACGCGGTTGTCGCGACCTCAGAACATCAGAGTAGTCGAGTGAGTTGGATTTTCCAACTGACTTGTATACTTGAAGAAAGTACCGAAAGCAGGTGAACGATGAATCGGCCGACCGACAAGGCAGTAGATGCGCCCAGGGCGTGTTTCATCGCGGCGGGGCTCGACGTGCTCGGGGAGCGGTGGTCGCTGCTGGCGCTTCGCGAGATGTCCTTGGGCGTTCACCGGTTCGATCAGATCGCGCGTAACACCGGCGCGTCCCGCGACATCCTGGTGGGCCGACTGCGCAGACTCGAAGACCAAGGCGTGATCGAGCGCGTCCGGTACTCCGAGCGCCCCCCGCGCTACGAATACCACCTCACAACTTCCGGGGCCGAAGTCGCGCCCATCCTCATTTCACTCGCAGCGTGGAGCAGTACATGGATGCGCGACGAGACACCCCGTGCCTCTTACCGGCACAGTTGCGGGGCCGACCTGAAACCGGTGGTGTCGTGTGCGGAATGCGGTGAGGAGTTCACCCCAGGAAGTCTGATGCTGGGACCGCTTGTGTCAGCGGCCGGTACGGACCCGGCGTCCGACCAGTAAAAACAAAAACCGGACAGAGGACGACGGCGGTACCTCCCGCCGTCGTCCTCTGGCCACGGTTCCGCCGGGCGGATTCCCTGGAATCAAGCCTCAGGTTGCTTCTCGAAGCAGACTGACTGTGATGTCGCGGTGTCGTAGGGCGAATAGCCGGGTATGTATCTCTAGCCGATCTTCGGGTACAGGGCTTCTGCTTCTGGTTGTTCGTCGCCAGTTTGAAGAATGACCCGCCTGGCGCCAGCCACGGCTGCCATCTGCGCCAGTCCGGCCACCAGTCGAGTCGCCGCACGAGGCCGCGCGCTGCCGGGTCCACAATGACACGTTTGACTTCCAAGACGAAGTGCCCCATGCCCTATGGTGTGCCAAAGGAGACAACGAGGATATTCGCGACCATGCTCACCATGCCTTCTACTGCTCTCGCCAGCGCCCGCCCGCGGCGGACCCAGTCCTTTCTGGAACTGCACGGCGTCCCGCCTTTCCCCCGACAGCCCTATGCCGGCCCCTACAGGTATGAGCCGCCCTCCGGGGAGGCCCGCCCGGGCGCCAGAAACTACTTGGTCGAGCGCTTCCTTGCCCAGAATAGCCATCAGAGGCTCCGGGGAACGCGCCGGGGAGTACGCAGCAATCACTCCGAGAGTTTCCAGGTGGCGGGAGCTCGGGATTGGTTGAGCGGTTGGATGCGTGTGCCAATCTCCCAAATAGGACACTCGGCGGTCCCGTTCGGCGTAGATTTTGGCGAGCTCGGAAGCCTGCCAAGCCGTGTCAGGTACGAAAGTAACCCGGCACCAAGTGCGAATCCGTGGAGCGCAAAGGGTGCCCTCACGGACATTTTTGGGCCGGTCTAACCGGAATGTCGTGCTGGCCTGGCTTTGCGAGCTTTCTAGCTGAGTACCGCGACCACGGCTAGTGTCGCACCTATGACGGCGGGCAGCGGCATGCAGCCGCCCACACTCGCGTTTGGGTGAGTAGCCCGGCTACTGTCTCTTCCGGAGCCATAGATGGCCGGTCTACCCCCCGTACCTCCAGCCTCGGCACCGTAACAGACTAAGTAGACGGGTGCCAGGAGTCAGCAGCAACCCGCCCCGTCACCCTTTTCGTAGCCCGGGTCCTGTTGCAGCATAAGGGTGTGTTGGCCGGTCGGTCCCGGCATAGTTTCTGCCCCCAGTTGTTCAAGACTCACAGGGGGTGTTGCAACCGTACCGGCTTGGCGGCAGTTGATCGCTGATAGAGGCACGACAATGGGTCAGGCACGACGATCGGTCCTTCGCAACGTCGATGCCGACACCTGCCGCCGTTGACGGCCAGTACAGACAGTGACGTGCGAACAAGGGAGCGAGTGTGGGGCTGATTCTGGATCAGCAGGATATTGACGTATTCATTGGTTGGGACGTCGGAAAATCCGGCCACCATGCCGTGGCCCTGAACCGTGCGGGGAAGAAGCTCTTCGATAAGGCCCCGCCCAACGACGAGCCCGGCTGCGAGGGGATCCTGGATTCCTTGTCCGGCCACCGCAGCAGCCTGACGCGTGAAACTGCAACGGAAATGATTCCCCAGGGGCCGGCGTTCATTTCAAATAGCCTTCGTATTCAGTGCCGGCTTGGGCATTAGCTTGCGCGGAGCGCGTGGGTGCGTCTCAACAACCCTTCAAGGCACAACAAAGAATGGCAACGCAAACGGGTCCGGCACGAGGACGTTCGTTTACCCCAGATACAAGTAGTGGATCCTTGCCGGCGTCTGCCGCCAGGAACTACGAACAAGAGGAGCACTAGTGAAGCGTAAACGAGTCCTAGCCTGGGACGATCCGGCCATTGGCGCGGCAGCCATGCCCGGCATGAGCGGCTTGGAATACCTGCACTCAATGATGGGCAAGAAACTGCCACCCCCACCGATGGGCGAACTACTGAACATGACCCTGGTCGATGCGGCACCGGGCACTGCCACCTTTACCTGTCACCCCGACGAGTCCCCTTCGGCGATCGGGACGATGGAATCGGGAGCGCGCCTTACGCCGCGTACCAAGCACGGACGCAGGTCACTGTCACACGAGCAGCGCCTCGAGCTCCGGAAGTCGGCCGAACAGGTCGGGGAGGCCGCGCACCCCGTTGCGCACGGACTCGTGCGACAGCGCGAGGTCGGGGCCGGTGCTCGCCTCGATACCGGCGAGGCACCGGAGGATGTTCCACCTCGTGTGCCCCAGCCAGCCGCCGATCATGAACACAAACCAGCTTGGACCTGACGGCGGCAGCGCTCCGCCCCCCGCGACATAGCCGTCGAGAACCGAGCGGAAAATGGCGGGCTTGATGTCGTCGAAGCCAGGTCTCTTCGCGAGGCTCAGCGCGGTCGAGCCGAGCTCACTGGACAGGTCGAGCATCCCCGAGAGCTCCCAGTCGAGCACCACCGGCCGACCCTCTCGAGCGAGCAGATTCCACGGTTGGATGTCCCTGTGGGTCAGCACGACGGGGCCTGGCCGTTCGCAGGTGTCGACGAAGTGGGCAATCGCGAGGAAGGTCTCGACGTGAGAGGCGAGCTCGTCGGCCCACGGCTGTCCGGTCGCCGCCGCCCGCGCGGCGAGCTCGGACCAGTCCCGTGACGTCGGGTCCTCGATCGACACATGGGTCCACGCGACGTCGAGCGCGTGGATGCGCGCGAGGATCTCACCGATCTCAAACGCGTACGCCGCCGACACCGGCGCTTCGGGCACCTTCTCGCCTTCGACCCATCGGTGAACGAGCGTGTAGTGGCTGGCCGAGATCGGCTCTGGCATCGGAATGCCGGCAGCGAAGGCCGCCCGCTCAAACCTGAACACGTCCTCGACGCGATAGGTCCAGCGGCGGTCGACGAGGTTCAACTCCTTCACCGCGAACGACCCCTGGTCGGTGTCGAGCCGGTACATCCGGTTGGCGAACCCGCCGTGGACGCGAATCATCGGCCCGATCGGCGCGCCGAGATGCGAAAGGTTCACCCACTCATTCTAGGAGCTGGCAGTTCATCGATGCACCGAACTTTCCCGCAATGCATGCTCACGATCACCGCCACGCCGACGAACGGCCACAGCCCGACCACTTACCAAACACGCCTTAGCCCGATTCGGTGTCTCGGATCCTCTGCGCCTCGAAACCCTACGGTTATGTGATGCGCCCGGGGACCACTCAGCGCAAGCAGGCGAGATCCGGGTCCAAGGCGATCTCAATCCCGACCTGCGGGGCGTCGCTGCTGCGACATTTGGCCATAAGCCCCCACCGCACCCAGCTGGTTCTCCTGGCCCACCTGCGCGACATCCAAGATCCGAACGATCTGCCACCCTATTAGGTCAGGGTGCAGACGACCGACTTAGAGGAATGATCAGGGGTTCTCGGATCGCCTGGCCTTCACGCGTTCCAGACTCTTGCGGAGCCTGCCCTTGGCTGAGGGCCTTCGGCGATCGAACAGCTGCTCCAGGAACGTAAGCGCAACCACGATTAGCTCGAGGATGAAGTCAACGATCATGCGAGTCCCGTCTTTGGCCAAGAATCTGAAGCACCGGTGAAGTCAGCCTGTCCCAGCTTCCTCACGCTGGCAACTCCGGGGGTCACATTTCCGCTCGCAACAACGACGGGTTCCCCGCTGTCTTGCACTAGCCTGCATCTTCTTCATTCGCCCAGCCTTACGTATACGGAACTGCGCAAAACCGCCATCTCAAGCAGCGATTTAACCGCCATTCCGAGTTAACAGTCACAGGCAGGACGTCGCGCGACTTCGATGAGCCATCGACCCCGGGATTCTCGATTGGATGTTTTCTCGGGATCCTTCGTTTTCAAGAGCCCAGCCGGGGCACAAGTTGATCCAGGCGGTTAGCCAGCAAATGCCTTGGATGTGTCCGATTCCGAAGTGAGCCCTGCAGTGATGCCGTCGAGCACTTTGCGGAGTCCCCACATGTACTGCTCGGTGGATATGTAGCCAGCCATGGTGCCGGCTGCGGCGGCGGAGAGGGGATGGGTTTCGGCCGGGATGGCGGAAAAGCCTGCCTGCCGTGCTGCTATCCGTTCTGCTTCCGGGGGCAACCGGTGTGTTTCTCCGGAATCCGCAACTTCCAGGGCTATCGAGCCGAAGACGTAGACGATCAGCAGATAGGCCGCTTTGGCAGCGTCCCCTGGTGTGAGGCCGGTATCCACGAGAATCCCCATGAGGCGTTCGTTCAGGGCGAGTGCGTGCGGACCGTTCATGGGTCCGCCAATCATCAGGTTGACCGCCCCTGGATGGGCGGTGAGTCGTTCCCGCAGCTCCAGGGCGAGAGCTTCAATTCTTAGGCGCCATGGCACGTTGCGGTCCGCGAAGACCGCACGATCGACCAGTCCGAGCAGATGCTCAACAATCGCCTGAACCACCGCGGCTTTGTCGGGAAAGTATGTGTAGACCGCGTTCGGCGCCACGCCAACCCGCGCAGCGATGCCCCGGATCGACGCCGCCTTCATGCCGCCCTCATCCAGAAGGTCCAGTGTCGCCTCCAGGATCTCCTCCTGGGTGAGGGCCCGGCGGGGTCCGGGTCTGGATTTACGGGCTGGTGATGCCATCTTTCGGGTCCTGTCGCTTGACAATATTCTGTACGTCGTACAGTATTTGTACATCGTACACTATTTGTACGGCGTGCAACATTCTCGGGAAGACGGACACCATGACACCCACTTACACGGACAGGAACCTCCTACGGGTCACCGGTGCTTTGTTTGTCGTGAGCTCCCTGGCCTTCGCCGCGGCTGCCACAACCCTCTCGGTCACGTTTGACTGGCCGGACATTCTGCGGGAACCGGCCAGCACTGTGCTGCCGGCCTTCGCGGCCGGCGGACCCGGGCTGGTCTGGACCTGGTTCGCAACTGCCTGGACCTACGGACTCCTGGCGGTGCCGGTCCTGCTGCTGCCCGGTGCTCTCGGCCTCCGCGATCATCCGGCCCTGCGCGTCGCCACATACGTAGGTGCCGCCTCGGTGCTCCTGTCTCTCATCGGGTTCCTCCGCTGGGTGTTCGTCGTTCCACCCCTTTCCGCCTCATATGTCGGTGGCGACGCCACGACGCAAGCCGCAGTAGACGCCGCCTGGACAGCGCAGCACCAGTTCGGCGGAGCGCTCCTGGGAGAACATCTGGGCCAATTGCTTGTCATCGCGTGGTCAGTCACCCTCAGCGTGATCATCCTGCGCAGCGGGATCCTTCCGCGCTGGCTCGGCGCCGCAGGGCTCCTCGTCAGCATCATCTACGTACTGAACCAGGGCGACATCCTTGCCACCGCAGTCCCCGGCTTCCCGATCTGGGACCTGGCCGGCCTCCTCGGCAGCACCGGCTGGGGTTTGTGGGTGGCGGCCCTGGGCGTCTGCATCCTGATCCGCTCCGCCCGCCGCAGAAACCCCACAGCCACCGCGCCCTCCGTTACCTCCTCTCCCTCAGAACCCACAGAACCCACAGAACCCCGGCACCCAACGACCGGCAAAAGGAATTGACCCACATGAACCGCACCAAATCATCCCGAACGACATTCCTTCGCAGCTGGTTACTCTGGACCGCAGGGTTCCTCGCCCTGCCACTGGCCGGGTTCGCCGGAAGCGCGGTCACCGGACACGTGGACGGGCCGCTTCCAGCCCTGGCAGGAGGGGCCATAGCAGGGCTCATCATCGGCGCCGGCCAGGCACTCACCAGCAGCGGCCGGCTGCAGGCCCGAACGTGGATCCCCGCAACAACTATCGGCATGAGCGCAGGACTCTTCCTCGGCGCCGCGGCCGTCAGCTACCGCACGTCCCTCACCGATCTTGCCCTGATGGGGGCCATCAATGGCCTCGTCCTCGGATCCGCCCAAGCGTTGGCCCTGCCCGGCGGGATGCACCGGCGCTGGATCTGGGCCGCGGCAATGCCGGCATTGTGGGCTCTGGGATGGACCATCACTACCCTCTTCATGATTCAGGTCGGCCAGCAATTCATTGTCTTCGGCGCCAGCGGAGCACTCGTCGTCACCGCGATCTCAGGACTCCTCCTCCAGGTCGTCCTGCCCTTCCGGGTAAGGGAGCGGCGTGCCGGACAGGCGCCCTCGGCGGCAACAGCATGAGTACCGGACTGCACGTCATCTTCGGCACCGGAGCCATCGGACTCGCCACCTTCGACGCCCTCCGGCGCCGCGGCCGGACCGTCCGGCTCGTGAACCGGTCAGGACAGGCACCCGTTCCCGATGGCATCGAGGTCGCCGCAGGGGACGCCAGCGATCCGGTCTTCGCCGCCGAGGCGGCCCGGGGCGCCGCCGTCGTTTATCAGACCCTGAACCCGCCGTACTCTCAATGGAGCGCACAGTTCCCCGCCCTGCAGTCCGGTGTCCTCGCCGCCGCCGAAAGCAGCGGCGCCCGCCTGGTCAGCATGGAAAACGTCTACATGTACGGACGCCCCGACGGACGCCCCCTGACAGAGGACCGCGCGAACAACGCCCACACGAAAAAAGGGCAACTCCGGGCAAGGATGTCGCAAGAGCTCCTCACTGCCCACAGTGCCGGCCGCGTCCAAGTCGCCATCGGTCGCGCCTCCGACTACTTCGGCCCCCGCGGCGGCGCTCAATCCAACCTCGGCGACCGGGCCTTCCCCGCCGCCCTGGCCGGGAAAACCGCCAATGTGCTCGGCGACCCGGACCAGCCCCACACCTACACCTACATCCCTGACATCGGCGAAGGCCTCGCGGTCCTCGGCGAACATCCCGACGCCCCGGGAGAAATCTGGCACCTACCCAACGACCCCGACACCCGCACGACAAGAGAACTTGTCGACATGATCTACAAACTTGCCGGCCAGCCCAGCGCCAGACTCCGAACCCTGCCGCCGCTGCTCCTGCGCGGCCTCAGCCTCTTCAACCCCACCATCCGTGAACTCCTCGAAATGCAGTACCAATTCGAGGAACCCTTCATCGTCGACAGCAGCAAAATCACGGACCGGCTAGGCCTCACAGCAACCCCCATTGATGAGGCCCTCGCCGAAACACTTCTGGGTTACAGACCTGATAAGTCCGCGGCCGTCCGGTAAACATCCTCAATCCCTTGTCGGCCGATCGAATAAGGGATCCGGAATGGACCAGGCAGCCGGAACCCGCACCACCGCTTCTCGCTTGACCGCTGGGATTCTCAGGGGCTCCCGGACTGACTAAATCCCTGTGAGTGCGTGAGCACACCAACCAGAGAGCCGTACCATGACAACCGCAACCATTCCCCGTTCCCGTAACAACCCCCGGACCCGATGGCTCGTGCCCGCCGCCCTGATCTTCCTCAGCCTCGTCCCGATAATCGCAGGGGCAGTGCGCCTGACCGACTTAACGGGAGGTCAGATAACACCGGACAACGCGCGCTTCTTCGACTCGCCGATCCCCGTGCTGATCCACATACCCGCCGTCACCGTCTACCTGCTGCTGGGCGCGTTCCAGTTCGTACCCTCGCTTCGCCGGAGCAAGCGCGGCAGGACCAGCTGGCACAAGATTGCCGGACGCATCCTTGCCCCCACCGGACTGCTTGCCGCCCTGTCCGGCTTGTGGATGGCAATCTTCTACGACCTCCCACCCCTGGACGGAACGCTTCTCCTCGTCCTCCGGCTGGTCTTCGGCTCCGCCATGGTGGCCTTCATCGTCCTGGGATTCATCGCGGTCCGGCGCCGGAAGTACGTCAGACACAGTGAGTGGATGTCCCGGGCGTACGCCATCGGCATCGCCCAGGGAACCATCGTTGTAGTCACCATTCCCTGGATTCTCCTGGTAGGACCGGTTGACGAGCTGACCCGGGCGCTGCTGATCGGGGCATCATGGGTCATCAGCCTCGCCGTAGCCGAATACTTCATCTACCGGCGCGCCCAAGGACCGGCGCGGACGCAGCACCGCCCTTCCCTCCGGCCCGCTTAGGCCCCGGCCACAGAAGCCCGTATCCAGTGAAGGCAGCCGTCCCACTCCCGTAGGGTGTGCCGGTTCCAAGGAAGTGGAACACCTCATGCCGAGGGAGACTTGTTGGACCTGATAGGTTCCAGACGACGCCATGGACTCGGAGGTTGTTGCATGGAGCTTTCTGCAAAGAATGCCCGGGAGCTTTGGAAAGCTCTGATGGCTAACGCTGCGTCTTTGGTGCGCGACGCGGAGCTTTTACTGCGTTCCGAGTCTTTTGGCCGCGCATGGTCCCTAACGGTGCTTGCTCAGGAAGAGTTGCGACAGCTCGACCGATGGGAATCGAAGCGAACCACAGGGAAGTTTGGCAAGTAACCACTGACCTGGTCGGGGTCGCGAGAACGTGGGAATGACGATGGTTGGCCGGTGCAGACGACCTCGGAGGCTAAGAACCAATTTCTAGGTGTCTGTGCGGTTCGGTAGAGCCCTGTCGCTGGTGCTCAACTCGAGGGGTCTACCGGGGTCTTTCAAAAGGTCTATTGGTGTTCTACGGTTGCGGATATGAAGCTGAACGTTACCTACGCAGGTGGGGACAAGGACGGACAGTCCGACCTTCGAGAAACACCAGAGTTCCCGATGGATCTTCCTGGGGGAAGGTACGTCTTGACCTTTAGGCATGCGATGCCAGATTCAGGTCCGACTGAGGCCGTAGCCACGTGGGTGCCGCACGCGGACAGTGGAACAGTTAGTGATGCTCCCGAGGAAGTTGACTAGGCCTGCGTAGCGATTGCTTCGATTTGGGAGTCCATGTGCGCCACAGCGTCCGGAGTAGGGCGGGGTGTTCGAGTTTGGCGGGATCGACCACGGACGGCCGGCCGGTGCGCCGGCCGTTGGCCGTGGGCACCGCCCGCGCATGTGAAGCGCGCTCGGCCGCGTAGGTGCGTTCCATCTGCCCGAACAGGGCCAGCATGACGAATGCCAGCTGGGCCATAGGCGAGTCAGGTTCGGTGGTGTCGATGGCGAGGGGATCAGCCAGGGTCCGGACACCCACACCGCGCTCTTTGAGGCCGTGGACCATATTCAGGGTGTCCCGGACTGTGCGGCCAAGCCGGTCCAGGGTGTGCACGATCAGGACGTCACCGTCCCTCGCGCGGTCAGTGCTTCGTGGAGTCCGGGGCGGGCGGTGGTGGCTCCGGATTTCTTGTCCACGAAGATGTGTTCGTTCTTGATGCCGGCGGCCGCCAGGGCGTCCAGCTGCCGGGCCAGATCTTCTTTCGCCGTCGAACTCTCGCCGAGCCAATGTCCATGCCTGGAACCGTACCGAATGTTGTGACTGTGGCAGGACTTTTGGGATAACTTACGGGACAGTCAGGTTACGCGACATTCCACGGATCCCGAGCAGTGGGGGGTGTCCCATCGGGGCTGTCCCACAACCAAGGAACTGGGCCCCCAAGCCACGCGGGCAAACCGCGGATCCGGCGTGGCAACCGGGATGGCTGTTATGTCGCAGCTTCGGTTGTCGGTTCCGTGGTTCCGCTCCTGGCACGGTGTGCTCGCACCCTTCCGCGGCTGGCGCAGGCTGGTGACGGGCACCAGCGACGCCGCTTGGATGGATCGAGGAATACCCACCGGCAGTCGCTCTCGCCGCACTCCGTGAGATACCCACGGTCCGGCCCCCTCAACGAAACGACCGCCTGGACGGAGACGGCGGCGAGTGCGGCAGATACGGGCATCCGAGTCTTCGGCGTCGACTGCAGCCGGCCGAGCCCGGGATCAGCATTCCGCCCAGCAGCGATTGTGAAGTTCACGCAATCCTCAGAATGCGCTGACGGTTCGCGGCCCTCCACTGCGCTCATGGCGAGATCCCGCAGCGCCTCCCGAAGGGAGATCGCTTTGGCCAGGTCGCCGGCGGAGACCTGATCGGATGGCTCCATCCCGGCAAGAGTCAACCAGGAGTGAAGGTCGGAGGGGGAACGGAGCCGCTCGATTGGGCGTGCACCGAACGACTGGCCCTGCGTGGCCAACAGGTTCAGCCATGTAGCCCCGCCGTCGAAGCGAAAATCTGTCTCAGAGTTCATATCTTCTAGTGTAACGTGTAAACCGTTACGCTCCGTAACGGACAGGCCATTACATCAGAAGGCGAAAATGACCAGCCCTTTCGACCCGATCGCCGGCGCTTCGACGCTTGCCGAACTGCAGGACGCAGCAACCACCGAAGGTTGGCGGGCAACTGTGTCGGCCGCCGCTCCGGGACTGGACGACTGGATTGTCGGCGCGGTCTTTGGCGGCACCTACCAGCGCCCTGCGCTGACCCTCCGGGACCGCCAGCTGCTCAACCTTGGGGCCCTCGCTGCCCTGGGCAGTGTCGACCCACAACTCGTGGGACATGTCCGAACCTGTGAGCGCATCGGGATGACTTCCGAGGAGATTGCTGAGGCGGTTGTCCACCTCATCCCGTACATAGGGCTCCCTCGCGCACTGGCGGCACTGCGCATGGTCAATCCAGCCGCCTCGGACAGTAGCAGTGCGAGATGACCGCCCACACTGTCCGCACCCTCACCGGAGACGTCCCCGCGGATAGGCTCGGTGTCGTCAACTCCCACGATCACCTGTTCCTGGCGACACCAGCCCTGCCCGGTGATGAGTTGCAGGACTACGACGCCGCCAGGCGGGAACTGCTGGATTTCGCCGCGGCCGGAGGTACTACGGTTATTCAATGGACGCCCCGCGGCCTGCGCCGCGGCCTGCCGTGGCTGCGCACCTTGTCTCAGACCACGGATAACCTCATCGTTGCCGCAACCGGACGGCACCGCCGCGAACTGTACGGGCCGGGGAATCCCGTCGCGAACGCAAAAGCGGGGGAGTTGGCGGGCATGTTCATCGACGATGTCCATCAACAGCGATGTGGTCTGATCAAGGTGGGCACCGGGTACCGCAGCATGAACGCATTTGAACGCGAAAGCGTGGAAGCTGCTGCCGTTGCCCATCATGCAACCGGCGTGCCTATCGCCGTTCACTTGGAAAGAGGCACCGCCGGCCACGAAGTCCTGGACGCCTTCATGGCCGAGGGCGTTGCACCTGATTCGTTAATCCTGGGGCATATTGGCCGTAACCCGGACCCATACTATGCGGGGGATCTAGCTCAGTCAGGGGCTTTTCTCACTCTCGACGGCCCCTCTGCGGTGAACCATCTGACGGACTGGCGGCTCATGCCACTGATCCAGAAACTTGTTGCGGCCGGCCACTTGGCGCAGTTACTTCTGGGTGCCGACACCACGAAAGCGCGTGCACAAGGTGTCCTCGGCGGCCCCGGCATGGGCGGATTGCTCAGGCGCACGAAGAACGATATCGAAAGGCACCTGGGATCAGAGGTAGTCCACTCAATCTTTGTTTCCGCTCCTCGACTGGCGTGGCAGCAGCGGTCGGCAAAGATCGAGCACTATCGGGGGAAGGAAAGCGCCAGCACGTCCGCTGAACTCGTGGACCTTGCGGGCACGGACCCGGGGCGGAGAGACTCCGGCTCCCTCAGTCGAGCGACCAGCGCTAATTCTGCTCCAACTGCTGGGCCCTGACCTGATGAACCACATGGCCCTTTCGTCCTACCTCACCTTCTGCGGACTCTGCGCAGCCCTTGCGGTAACACCGGGACCGGACAGTCTCCTCATCCTACGGTTCAGCCTGCAACAGCTGAGCTCCGGGATCGCGGCTGCCCTGGGCTCGGCACTTGGCAACGTCGTGTGGGCCTTGATGGTCGCCATCGGTCTGGCTGCCCTGATCGAACCATCCGCCGAAGCGTACCGTGCCTTGACACTGACCGGGGGGCTCTACCTTTTCTATCTTGGCACCCAGGCAGTCCGTGGCCGGAAGCGAGGCAGGCAAGGTCCGGCTGAAATAGGCCCTGGCACGACCGGCGTCATGTCATCGGCCAGGGCAGGGCTTGTCTCATGCATGCTGAACCCCAAAGTCGGGCTGTTCTTCCTCGCAGTCGTTCCACAGTTCTTGCCTGAAGGTGGGACAGTGTTCGCGCTCACCATGCTGCTGGGCGGGACTCTTGCCGTCATTGTCCTCGTGTACCTGACCATACTGTGTCTTCTCGCAGCCAAAGCCAGCGCATGGCTCAACCAACCCAAGGTGAGCCGCACCATCGAAAAGATGTCCGGTCTCATCCTCTGCGCCCTAGGCATTGGCACGGCTGCTTCAGCGTACTGAGCAGAGCACCCTGGTCTGTCGCATTCCCTGGGAAGCTGCGCGACCGTTGCAGATCCAAGGAAATGGGACGGCGGCGTCATACAAGAAAGCCGACCGATGGGAGCGTCCGCTTTCGCGGCTTTCACCTGGAACTCTCCGCCGCCAAGCCCAGGAGATGGCTTAGATCGGCGTATGACGGGTTGGCACCGAGGCATCGTCCCAGGCGGTCAAGAGACTCTATCTAGCCCTGCGCCGTGCTCGCTCTTGGTTGCTGCACAAATCCCGAAGCACACAGACGACGCCACCGGCACGCCAGTAAGTGATCCGCGCAGGACATACACCGCAGTGCAGACGACTTCCGGATATGAAGGGCTTGTCCGCCCGGAACCTGCAATACATGACCGCGATGGTGCGGCGCGGATCGAAAATGTGCCACAGGTTGTGGCACATTTGCCGTGGGGCCACATCCGAACGATTCTGGACAAGGCGGCAACCGCCGAAGAGCGGGCCTGGTACGCCGCAGCCATCCAGTATGGGTGGTCGCGGAACGTCTTGATAAACATGATGATGATCCGCTCGATGGAGGGGGACGCCGACGTTGGTGGTCATTTCGTCCAAATTGACGTCGCCGATCATCGCTCGCTCGGCTTCAGCGGTGAGTCGGCGCCGCTTCAGGTTCTCGTAGGTCCCCGGTTGGTGGTGTCGGGGATTTTCGTACATGGCGTGGAGCACCCAAACCGATGCCGGCCAGCCTAACGGATCCAAGCCCGTGCAGACGTCCATATCCGGATGTTCAAGCAGCCAAGCGAGTTCCCGCTCCTGATCCGTCACGCGCCTCATCAGTGCACGCGACGGCTGCGGGTGCACAGTCACCTCCCACATCCCATGCCGAAAGCATAGAGGACCAAGATGCGCGGGGTTCGCCCTGCCCGTAAGCCGATCGGCTTGCGGGCACCTATGCACCGATGCGGACGTAATCCTCTTTATCATCTCGTGCACGAGATGACGTTAAATTCTCTATGACGCGGGACACATTCATGGAATTGCCGGCTTCGTAGAGACTCCGCCAGCTGAGCTGTCCGCGGTGCGCGCTCGTCGCTACTGAGCGCGGTGAACGTAGAGGTCGCGGAGCAGCGCGATCTCGGCTCCGTGGTGCAGGATCTCCTGGTTCTCCCACCACACGATCGACGGAAACGTCTCCTCGGCATCGCTGCCGTATGGGTAGCTGCTTAGCCCGGTCCGGTCATAGTCGGACTCATCGACACTGAGTAGTACCCGGCGCCAGTCGGCCGCGGCCTGACGGAACCTCTCGATAGCGCCGGCTGCATCTGGTCGTGATTCGTACGTCGCTCGATCGAACGTTCGGTCGCCCCCGAGGTGGTTGGATCGGCCCAACAGCGTCTCGGAGATGTGGTCAAGCCGCCAGGCGATCGTCGTGAGGGGCGGAGGCCACGGACTTTCGGGGGCGCCGTCTCGCCCCCACTCACCCGCGCCGATGAGCTTGATGGCACCCGGTCCGGGCCCATCGGCGCGCCTCCGTACCGACCAGCACGCGTCGACCGGTTCCCAAAGGTACTCGGCATCCGTCAGTACCGGTACGTCGACGTCGCTGTCATCACCCGAGTTGCTGGTGGGCCCGGCGAGCCGAGTGAGAAGTCGTTCCGTCGCCCAGTCGTACTGCTCGAGCAGTGGCTTGAGGCGCTGGTTGGTCATCATGGCACGTAGCCTATACTCCCCGAGATGCCGTTAGGCGCCCACGCACGGTCGATGTTCGTCTTCGGGGCATCTGCTGGCTGTCCACAACCAAGTGCCCGCCAAGGGATCCTTCAGCGTTCAGGACAGATCAGCCAGCCCCCACCAGAGACCGGAACCGATCGTACGCATCCGGATCAAGGGCTAGTTCAACCAGAGCTCTTTGGTAACGAGTCGATTCGAGCTGAAGTTCATTGGACCGATTAACTTGGGACAAAATCCTACGCTCGCAAAGAGTAGTCAAGGGTTCCCCAATTCCCGTCGAAAGTTGAAGCCCAGTAGTTGCAGGACGTTGACAGTTTCAACGGAGAGCAGTGGTTTCATTTGCTTCCAGTTGCTTTAGCTTCTCGTTGTCCTTTTCGGACCCGGCTCCCGCCATTGCTTCTAGAAGTGGAAAGACCGTGTCGGCTATATACCTGACGTCGCCGCTTGTCTGTTGCTGGGACACCAGTTCCGACTGGTATGACTGGCGATACGCGTTAGCTCACTTTTATCATCCAGCAGATCACTGATGATTTCTACCAACCCCGCAATGACGTCTTCTTGGCGCGCTGATGCACAAATCGCTCGTATTTTGTCCGTGATCATGGCCGCACCGTTGCGGGCCATACTTTCAGCCAGCTTCGTGCCGAGTTGCAACACTTCAGGTGAGATTTCCATCAGTTCGTTCAGCTCCTTGTGGGTCCGCATATGACTAGTCAATGGGGGTGTCGTGGCTCAACGCAATAACTCTCCGTCCACAAGTGCCCGTAAGCCGGTCGTCCACCGTGCAACCGACTTCGAGCAAGCGCATCCGCATAAGTTCGGGCCACTGCCATGTACGTTTGCCCCGCACGATGAAATGGGTGAGGGTGCGACAACTGCAACATCGAACTTGCTGACATCGGTGTGCTGTTGAAAACATCAATCTCTCCGAAATTGGGATGACCCTGAAAGTCGGCGATAAACGCCCCCGAGACTCACCGACAAGCCAGGTATGCCTGCGGCGACGTGATCGGTGGTCCCAGGGCGGTGGTCCTGAAGGGGTGGCTCTGGTGGTGAAGCGGCGGGACTGATAACAGCGCATCGAATCCCTCCAAGCTGACACTCCAGGGCGTTGACAAGTATGTCCTTGGGCAATGCCGCATTCCGCCAAAATCCTCCACCAATCACAACTCGACCGTCCCCGCGCGGGCTAGCGGGGCGATCCCAAATTCCACGGATCCCTTCGCAAGATCGCGCTGCTGTTCAGCCGAGTGCTGCCCCACATCGGTCCAGCCCCGGGCGACAAGTGCGTTCGCAAGAACGGCCATTTCGCTATTCCAGACATACCAATCGACGTCGAGGTGTTCACGGGTGACTCGACCAAAGGTAAAACTCCATTGCCCATCCGCCACGCAGCCAAATCTCACTACCCAGGCTTCGGGCAACATCTACCATTTCCGAGATGGCAGCCAACTGCAAACCGCTGATCGAGATTTCTGACATGCCAAAATGCTATCTCCGGCGTCCGCTTCGGGCCTTTACCAGAGGTGAGGGAGCAGCACGCCAAGGTCCGCTTGCCATCGCAGCGCCCTGATCACTGGGCTCGACGATGTCAGGGTGGGGTGTGTCTCTACCGGGCACCACTCGCGCGCCGACAGCTTGTTTACTTCAATATGGGATTGGTTATTGCTCAACACACTGGCTCAGTCTCGCTGATCCCTAGACCACGCCCGGACGTTGCCCTATGGTTGGGGCATCAACGGTCGTTGGCCGGGTGGAGCTCCACTGCGGAGGTGCATCATGGGTATCATTTCTTCCGGTTTTCGTGGACGGCGGTCCGAGAATCCTGCACTGCCTCCTGGACAGCATGAAACGCAGGACTTTCCCGTCCTTACGGCGGGACCTGCTCCGCTTATCCCCGTCGACGAATGGGAGTTCTTCATTGCCGCAGAGAATGGCCAGCGGCTCTCGTGGTCCTGGAATGAGTTCATGGCCCTGCCGCAGGAGGAAATCACCAAAGACATTCACTGCGTGACCAGCTGGTCAAAACTGGGAACAGCGTGGCGTGGAGTTTCATTGGACACACTTTTCATAAACGTGGAAACGACCAGCGACTTCGCCACCGCCCATTCCTTCGGCGGCTACACAACCAATGTTCCGCTTTGGGACCTCTTGGGCGGCAAGGCGTGGGTGGCCTGGGAGTTCGATGGCGAACCGCTCGAACGAGCCCACGGCGGTCCGGCACGGCTTTTGGTGCCGCACTTGTATTTCTGGAAAAGCGCCAAATGGATTCATGGTTTGGAACTGACAGGGGAAGACGTTCCCGGTTTCTGGGAATCGAATGGCTACCATCTTCACGGCAATCCGTGGCGTGAGGAGCGGTACGCGTGAGGCCCTGGCTGTGAGCTCCGTATGGCGTGTCGCTGAAGTGGTTGGTGGGGTCCTGGAAAACGCCACAGCCCGGACCGTTAGGCTGCGCGTGGATGGTTTGATGGGACATCTGGCCGGCCAACACATTGATATCCGCCTCACCGCAGATGATGGGTATACCGCCGTCCGCTCTTACTCGGTGGCATCCGCAAGTGCAGATGAGCATCTGGAAATCACCGTGGATGAGCTGCCCGACGGCGAAGTGTCGCCGTATCTTGTCCGGGACCTGGCCGTCGGAGACAGGCTGGAAATCCGTGGGCCGGTGGGCGGCTGGTTTGTCTGGCGGCCGAGCAATGCGAACCGGGTGCAGTTGATCGGGGGAGGGTCAGGTGTAGTGCCGCTGATGTCGATGATCCGCGCCCATCAGGCTTCCAATAACGCAGCCCCTTTCAGGTTGCTCTATTCCCTCAAGTCTCCGGATGCTTCGCTTTACCGCGACGAGTTGCGCCGATTGGACCAGGAAACAGCCAAACTGATGGTCGACTACGTTTATACGCGCTCGACGCCGGAGGGCTGGCCGGCCACGCCGGCGCGCCTTACGTCGGAGAGCCTTTTGGGCAAGATCTTCCCAGCTGAGGAGAATCTGGATGTTTTTGTTTGCGGCCAAACAGTCTTCGTGGAGACCGTTGCGGACTGGCTTGTGATGGCCGGCTATTCGCCGGAGTCGATAAAGACCGAACGGTTTGGCGGGACGGGAGGTATCCGGTGAACAGCCCCGACAACTTTGCTGTCCCCGACGCCGAAGACCACGACATTGCAGCGGGACCCCATGACCCGATTGCGCATGTGGACGGGAACGCCGCGGCCGGCGCCCTGTCCGAAGTGTTCCGCATCGACATCATCGCTGCGCTGGGACGCTGCAGGCATTGCGGCTCAGTCAGGGCTTTTGGCGAAGCCATGGTCTTCACGGACGCGCCCGGTATTGTGGTCCGGTGCCGCGACTGCCAGGGCGTGCTGCTGCGATTGGTGGAAACACCAACGCAATATTGGCTGGATTTGAGCGGCCTCAGCTACTTGGAGATTGACCGCGAGGAGTAGGCACCAGGAGCCCTGGCGTCGACACCGCCTCAGTCAGGACTCCTCCTTCACCGCTTCGGAAGGCCGATATTGCAGATTCCGTCAATCTATTCGCGGAGGTATTGGCGGAGTCGGGGGATTGCGAAGTCCACGGTTGGAGATCTGTGGCTCCCTGGCTCTGAATCACGTACATCAGGTCCTGCAGGCGGCCTTCGACTGGGAGGACGCGCACGCGCACCTGTACAGGTTCACAGCAGATGATCCCTTCGCGCCGCTGCGGCCGGTCAACGGCGAGACTCCGGAGGTCCTGCAATCCGAGATCCCGACACACTCCGAATAACCAAACCGATACTGCAGTGCCTCCTCAACCCGCGGACACCACGTGACCGGACCCGGACCATATTCGGGGTCCCGGCGTCGTTCATCTTTCACGAAGGGCAGCAAAGGGCGTTCATTGAACACGCATGCGCTAGGAGTTGGGGCGGTGGCTAACCGGTCCGGGTGCATTTCGGTGCCCGATAAGGGTCGCCCTGTCGCCGTCAGAACTCTCGAGTTCGAGAGTCACAAGCTTCCGGTCGCGGTATCGGCTGAGGACCCGGAATCGGATGTCCTGGACGAGGAGGAGTTCCCCTTCGCGGACACGCTTCAGTGTGTTCCGGGTTTGCAGGTCATCGTGATCCATGGCAGCTGCCGTGTCCTCTCCTGTAGGCCACGCCGAGCATATCGGCGTGTCGTCTAAGGGCCTTGGCCAGCTGCACAACCTTGGCCTACCTATTCCTACTTCCCGCCTGCTGAGCTGAAGTTGTCAAGGGTTCTCCGGCCCGAATGAGCTGTCCTCCCGGCCATCCGAAACTGTCACTGTCCGGAGGTCCTGTGGCCCTACGCCAACGGGGCGCCAACAAACAAGACTGAATCATGGGACAGCTTCAGGACATGAGTGCGGAAGAACCGGCATTGTCTGCCACAGCGGTTTTTGCCAGTCTCGCGGAGTTGCGGGACGCCCCCGGCTATAGCCCAGGGCAATAGTCGAACGGCTCAGAAACTCGATGGCCGCGGATGCTGTGGCTCCTTTGCTGGGCATTAATGTGGAACTTCTGGACCGCTGGGCGTCGGGCCAGGATGCCCCGAATGCGCACGGCCGGCTTCAGCTTGCGGATCTCGACGCCCTGGTAGGGCACCTTCACGGTGCGTTCACGCCGGCTCAGGCCATGGACTGGATGTGCAGCCCCAACGCGCAGCTCGGCTCCAGGCCGGAAAAAATCGAAGTGTCTGGGAGCGTACAGCGCACCGAAGGCGAGCCCGCTGATGAAGTAAGCCGAGCTGCCGTCAGATGGGTCAGGGAGATGAGCTGGAGGCGGGGATTGGGGGTCCTGTGGCAGCGGACCACACCTGTGCCCAGGTCAACATGATGGTTTCCGGCAGACCAACAAGACGCCGTTACAACCCCAACCCTCAGGCGGGGACGTATTGGTGGTGGTGTTCCGTTGTCCGATCGCGGAGCGGCGTCGCACAAAAAGTGGCGCCCTGCCCGGAAGTCTCCGTGCGGGGCGCCGCTCATGGGTTTTCTGTGCTTACCTCAACGCCGGTTCAACAGGTAACCGAAGTCACCAGCAGTGCGCTACGTCGATTACCAGCCGCGACCCGGAGCCCGGTCCGTCCAAGGTGAACACCCGGAACGGTAGCCGTGCACGGACGCCGAGGCCGATGCTTGTATAGCCTTCAAAGCTATCTGCGTAGGCGACCTGCCGGAAGGTCTGGTACCCCGTCACGTTGGACAGTTCGGCTTTGGCCGCCGGGCTGTACGTGACGGTGCCGGTCTCGCTGTCATAGGAGGGCGCGTTCACAGTCACCTGAAGGAAGGCCCTGCCCTGCAGCGGAATCGTGAACCCTGAACCGTCCTGCACAACGCGGGGAACATACTGGGCGGTGTAGCCGGCCACTGGGCCGTTGAGATTAACCACCATCCGGTCGAAGCAGAGGTGCTGCCCCGTCCTGACGTCGGTGACCGACGCGGTACTCATCGCTGGATTTGAATCTGCCAGCGATCCCCATTCGAGGCCGCAATAGGACATGGTTGCCGAGGCGGGCCCCGGAGCCAGAAAACCCAATCCGACAGTCATAACGATGACTGCCAGCCACGTATGAAATTTTTTCACGGTGTGCCACCCTTCGAGTGATTGGATAGCTCAAGCGTAGGAGCCCTGAAGTCCCTCAAACAGCGTTGTGTCCGCTTCGGCGCGGAACCGTTAGAGGGACTCGATTCCGGTCACGCCGGCGTGTTTCTAGGGCAGTTTTCAAGCCTAAAGAAGCACTTTTGACACCGTTCCTGCACGCTACCGTTATCCCTCATAACGACGCGAAAGGGTCCGGCGAAGTGTGGTCCGACCCCGAGACCCCGTCACCAAGATGCAGCAGGACTCCCGAACAGTATTTGGCGTTCACCGCTGGGGGGATCGGATCCGCTGAAACCTGTGGACAGAGTCGAGGGGGACGCCAGCGCTCCGGCATTAGTCGCGAAAAAACTCCGCGACCCCATCGAGGGTTCTACTCCCAGCGACAGGGCGGCGTGTGGGAATTACTGGGGGAGGGCTGATCATGCATCGGATGCAAAAATGAAGCAGAACGAAACCAGCGATATCCTCATCTGCGGCACCAAGAACGACCGCACCGTCAGATACAGCCTCGGACGCACCACTTCATCCATGGCCGTGGCACGACGAATACGCCTTCCTTGGAAGGGTAAACAAGAAGGCTCCGTCACTCTCCACCCCAGTGCCCCGCTCGCCAGGCCGTTCACGTGGCCTGGTCGGGCTGACGCAGACCCCGTGGACCGGACGGCCGGCTAATTGTCCAAATTTCTCTGGACAATTAGGTCCGTCAAGTCTTCAGCGATGCGACCACAGGTCATAGGGTGCCGGCCCAACGCCTCTGACTGGGGCATCGCATGGCCAAACAATGGCTCCTAGTTTTGCTGTTGGGACTGTCTGAATAACGGTGGATCCAGGGTTGGCCTGACACGCCGGGCGTTGCCTGGCGGGGAGGACTGATCATGAGCGACACCATGGATCCCA
>NZ_JBFBEY010000018.1:0-116712 GCF_040683875.1 Arthrobacter sp. NPDC093128 | reverse complement strand
TCGATGCCAACGCGGCGGGCCGGTTTGCCGATGATCAGGGCGATCTCGCCTTCGTAGCCGAGGAGTTCGCAGCCGGCGGGGCGCTCCACCGTTGAAGGAGCCTCTGCCGAGCCGAACGCCAGGGAGGACGATGGCTTCAGGAAGTAGGAGGGCTGTTCCGGGGTGCGGCCGCGCTGGGCTGCCCGGCTGGGGTAGTTGATGTGCACCGCGATGACCTTGCGGGCCGCGGCCAGGATGTGGTCGGTGACCTGTTCCAAGTATTACTCCTCATCGAGTACGAAATCGTATACGATAACTATTACCTACGGACTTCCGGACGTCAACCCCTGATATTTAGGGAGTTTTGAGAGGTGCTTGTAACGCAGGTCATACCTGCGTACAGTTTTGAATCAGCAACCAAATTTCTATTATCGAACGATTAGTTCCGATATCGAACACAAGACGGCCCTAGACAGCCACACAACGAAGTGAGGAATCCCGTGCATTTCCACCACCACGGCTACGTATCAGGTGACCCGCGAGTCCAGCCGGCCGCCGGCGTCGGCATTGACCGGCCCACCCAGCTTCCCGACGAAGTGGACGTGCTCATTGTGGGCACCGGCCCTGCAGGCATGCTCACCGCTGCCCAGCTCTCCCAGTTCCCGGGCATCACCACCCGCATCGTGGAGCGCCGCGACGGCAGGCTTGCCATCGGCCAGGCAGACGGCATCCAGGCCCGCAGCGTCGAAACCTTCCAGGCCTTCGGCTTCGCCGAGCGGATCATCGCCGAGGCCTACCGGATCACCGAAATGGCGTTCTGGAAGCCGGATCCGCGGAACCCTGCGAACATTGTCCGCGCCGCGCGCACCCTCGACGACGCGCACGGGATCAGCGAATTCCCGCACCTTATCGTCAACCAGGCCCGCGTGCTGGACTATTTCGCCGAGGTTATGGCCAACGCCCCCACGCGCATGTCGCCGGACTATGGCTATGAGTTCCGCAGCCTCGAAGTCGGCGAGGGGGAGTACCCGGTTACCGTAACGCTCGTCCATACCAGCGGCCCCGATGAAGGCCGGGAACGTGTTGTCCGGGCCAAGTACGTGGTGGGCGCCGATGGTGCCCGCAGCAAGGTCCGGGAGTCGATCGGCTGCACCCTGGCCGGTGACCAGGCCAATCACGCCTGGGGCGTTATGGACGTGCTCGCCAACACCGATTTCCCGGACATCCGCCTCAAATGCGCCATCCAGTCCCATGACGGCGGCAGCATCCTGCTGATCCCGCGGGAAGGCGGGCACCTCTTCCGCATGTACGTGGACCTGGGCGAAGTGCCCGCGGACGATCACGGCGCGGTCCGCAAAACCACCATCGAGCAGATCATCGCCAAGGCCAACGCGATCGTCCACCCCTACACCGTGGACGTGCGCAATGTGGCCTGGCACAGTGTTTATGAGGTGGGCCACCGCCTTACCGACAGGTTCGACGACGTCCGCCCGGAAGACATGGGCACGCGCACGCCGCGTGTGTTCATCACCGGCGACGCCTGCCACACGCACAGCGCCAAGGCCGGCCAAGGCATGAACGTGTCCATGCAGGACGGCTTTAATATCGGCTGGAAACTCGGCCACGTCCTCGAAGGGCGCAGCCCGGAGGGCCTGCTGTCCACCTACTCGGCCGAACGCCAGGTCATCGCGAAGAACCTCATCGACTTTGACAAGGAATGGTCCACGCTGATGGCGAAGAAGCCCGAGGAGTTCGCCTCCCCCTCGGAGCTAGAGGACTTCTACGTGAGCACCGCCGAATTCCCGGCCGGCTTCATGACCCAGTACGCCCCGTCGATGCTCGTCGGCAGCCCGGCCCACCAGGGGCTTGCCACCGGCTTCACCATCGGCAAGCGCTTCAAGTCCGCGCCCGTCGTGCGGGTCTGCGACACGAACCCGCTGCACCTCGGCCATCAGGCCAAGGCTGACGGCCGCTGGCGCATCTACGTTTTCGCGGACGCGGCAACCCCCGTCATGGGAACGGAGCGTACTGCGTCACCGGCCGCCGACCTGGCCGGCTGGCTCGCCAACGCGCCGGACTCGCCGCTCGCCGCCACACCGGAAGGCGCCGACGCCGACGCCTGGTTCGACGTGAAGGTCATCTACCAGCAGGACCACACCAGCATCGACATCAACGCAGTGCCGACCGTGTTCAAGCCGGAGGTGGGACCGTTCAAACTCACCTACCTGGAAAATGTCTACGGCACCGATCCGGCGGCCGACATCTTCGAATTGCGCGGCCTCGATCGCGGCGGCGTAATGGTGGTGGTCCGCCCGGACCAGTACGTGGCGAACGTCCTGCCCTTGACGGCGACGGCGGAGCTCGCCGCGTTCTTCGCGCCGATCCTGCACGGGCGTCAGGCGGCTGTCAGCCGCTGACGGCCTGAGCCGTCCGGTACTCCGCTGCGGCATATACACCCAGGATCCGCACCTCGGCGGTGAAGAAGTCCAGTTCCTCCAGGGCCAGCTTCAGCGGCAGGTCCTCGGGGTGGCCCTCGACATCGGCCATGAACATGGTGGCGGCAAACTCGTTGCCCACCATGTAGCTCTCCAGCCGGGTCATATTCACGCCGTTGGTGGCAAAACCGCCAAGCGCCTTGTAGAGCGCGGACGGGACGTTCCGGACGCGGAACACGAAGCTGGTCACTGCCGGCCCGGGCAACTCGTCCCGGGTCGGCAGTTCCGTTTCCCGCGCCAGAACCACAAAGCGCGTGGTGTTCGACGGATCGTCCTCGACCCGGGAGGCCAGGACTTCCAGCCCGTAAATCTGGGCCGCGAGCGGGGGAGCGAGGGAGAGCTTGGCGGGATCGTTCCATTCCCGCACTTCGCGGGCAGACCCGGCCGTGTCTCCGGCGATGACGGGGCGCAGCCCGGCTTCACGGATCAGGCGCCGGCACTGGCCCAACGCGTGGATGTGGCTGTGAACCTCCGTGGCCCCTTCGATGGTGCTGCCGGGGATGCCCAGCAGGTCGAAATGGATGGGCAGGAAAAACTCTCCCACGATCTGCAGGTGCGACTGGGGGAGCAGGACGTGGATGTCTGCCACCCTGCCGGCGATCGAGTTCTCGATCGGAATCATGGCCAGGTCGGCCTCGCCGCCGGACACCAGTTCGAAGGCGTCCTCGAAGCTGGCGCACGGGACGCTTTCCAGTTCGGGGAACATCTGCTGGCACGCGATATTGGAGTTGGCGCCGGGCTCACCCTGGTACGCAATTTTCTGGGTCACGATCCGTATGGTTTCACGACCCGCACCCAACTGCCCAAGTGAGTAGCAGCAGGTGTCGTTTTGAGGGCCCAAAACGACACCTGCTGCTACTTAGTTGGGGTGAGGCGCGAACAGTCCTGCCTCAGCCAAGCGCCAGCCGCATCGACACTTGGTACCGGTCCGAGCGGTACGTCGAGATGGAGTATTCGATGGGCGTGCCCGGATCGGCCTCTCCGGTAAACGACCGGCGCCGGAAGAGCAGCACAGGGGCGCCCGGTTCGATGTCCAGCAGGGCGGCAGTTTCCTCCGGCGCCGCAGCGGCCTCCACGGTCTGTTCCACGTGCTGCACCGGGTGTCCGGAGGTGGACAGGATCCGGTAGAGGGATCCCGTCAGGTCCTCCGAGGGCAGGTCCGGCAGGAGCCGGGGCGGCAGCCAGGATTCGTCCACGCTGACGGGGGCCCCGTTCGCCAGGCGCAGCCTGCGGACCTGGTAGGCGGCCTGCCCCGCGGCGAGCCCGAGGTGCTCGGCCGCCGCGGCGGGCGGCTCCGCCGTGGCCGCAGTGATGACCCGGGTGCTGGGCTCAAAGCCAGCCTGCCGCATGTCCTCATTGAAGGAGGCCAGGTGCAGGGTGGAACGCACCAGTCCGTGCGAGACAAAGGTTCCCTTGCCCTTGATCCGCACCAGCGCCCCGTCCTGGACGAGGTCCGAAATCGCCCGGCGCACCGTAATGCGGGAGACCCCGAACTGCTCCTCCAGCTGGCGTTCGCCCAGCAGTGCGTCGCCGGGCCGCAGCGTCGAAGCCACCAGGTCCTGGAGCTGCCTTCGCACCCAGACGTGTTTCAGTTCCCCTGCCGTATCCATAGGTCTATTGTCCGGGCAGGTCGAACAGATGCCCGCCGGCTTCCACGCGGGCTCCGCTCTCCGGTGAATCGATGGCGTCCGCTGCGCTGTCCAGGATCACCACGGGGCTGCACATGCTGAGGTTTTTCGAGCGGACCAGCGTGACGTCAACGCTGATCATCGGATCCCCGGCGCGGACCTGGTCGCCCTTCTGCGCCAGTACGCTGAAACCCTCGCCCTTCAGGCCGACCGTATCGATGCCCACGTGGACCAGCACCGCGGGCCCGGAGGCGTGCTGGACGATGTAGGCGTGCGGCATGACCTTGATGACCTTGCCGTCCAAGGGTGCGACGGCGGTCAGCACGCCCGCGTCGTCGTCCGGGATGACGGCGGCGCCGCCGCCGACCAGCCCTTTGGCGAACACGGGGTCCGGCACCTCGCTCAACGGGATGAGCCGGCCGGGCAGGGGAGAGGCCACGCTGATGGCCGCCGCGGGTGCTGCAGGTTTCACGTCAGGCGTGCTTACGTCAGGCGCGCTCACATCAGGTCCTGGATGTCTTCGGCCAGGCTCTCGGCTTCGGGGCCCACAACCACCTGGACCACCGAGCCTGCCATCATGACGCCGTGGGCGCCCGCGGCCTTGAGGGCGGCCTCGTCAACCTTGCCGGCGTCCACCACCTCGGTGCGCAGACGCGTGATGCACCCTTCGATCTCTTCGACGTTATCGGCGCCGCCCAAGGCGGCGAGGATGATTTCTGCTTTGGACATGTCCACTCCTGTTGGTGTTTCGCGGTGAAGGCTTGCGGGCTCTGGAGGTCTTTTTTCCTGCCTGAGGTTGACAACTGAGCCCGGTGCACTTCACAGTGATGATTGTCACTGGTTATAACCAGTTAGCAAAACAATACTGAATCCCGCATCCCCGCACAAGCACCCCCCTTTCGAAACGAGGAACAACATGACCACGGAAAACCCGTCCGCATCCGTCGGTGCCGGCCCGTTGGCCGCGCCGGCCCCCGGAAAGGCCAAGGGCAGCGGCAAAGCGCTGCAGAACATGCAGCGCTTCGGGCGCAGCCTCATGCTCCCCATCGCCGCCCTTCCCGCAGCAGCCCTCCTCCTGCGGCTTGGCCAGGACGACCTGCTGGGCAGGTTCGAAGGCCTGACCACCGTTGCCCAGGTGATCGGCGCGGCCGGCGGCGCCCTGTTTGAGAACCTCCCGCTGCTGTTCGCGGTCGGTATTTCCTTTGGCTTCGCCAAGAAGGGCGACGGGTCCACGGCGCTGGCCGCCGTCGTCGGCTTCCTGGTCCTAACCAACGTTTTCAAGGTCATGGCACCCCTGGTGCTGGGCGCCGCTCCGGAAGGCGGCAAGGATCCAGTCATCAACTACGGCGTGCTCGCTGGCATCGTGATGGGCCTGACGACGGCGTGGCTGTGGCAGAAATTCCACCGAACCACGCTGCCGGACTGGCTTGGCTTCTTCGCCGGCCGCCGGCTGGTGCCCATCCTGACCTCCTTCGCCGCGATCGTGATCGGCGTGGTCATGGCACTCATCTACCCCTTCTTCAACACCGGCCTGACCGCGGTGGGCAATGCCGTCGCGGACAACACCGTGGTGGGCAGCGGGGTCTACGGCACGCTCAACCGACTGCTCATCCCGCTGGGCCTGCACCACATCCTGAACTCCATCGTCTGGTTCATCATCGGCGACTACAACGGCGCCCACGGCGACCTGAACCGGTTCTTCGCCGGTGACCCCTCAGCGGGTGTGTTCATGACCGGGTTCTTCCCGATCATGATGTTCGCCCTGCCCGCGGCCGCCCTGGCCATCTGGCACGAAGCCAAGCCATCCCAGAAGAAGATCGTCGGCGGCGTGATGCTCTCCACCGGCCTCACCGCCTTCCTCACCGGCATCACCGAACCGCTGGAATTCTCGTTCATGTTCGTGGCCTGGCCGCTCTACGTCGTCCACGCCGTCCTGACCGGCACGTCGATGATGCTGGTCAACTTCCTGGGCATCCACCACGGGTTCGGTTTCTCCGCGGGTGCCATCGACTACGTCCTCAACTTCGGCATCGCCCAAAACCCGCTGTGGCTGATCCCCATCGGGCTGGTCTACGCGGCGGTGTACTACGTGGTGTTCCGCTTCGTGATCCGGCGCTGGAACCTGCGGACCATGGGACGTGAAGACGAGACTGACGAGAACGGTTCGATGGTCAAAGCCGATGCGAGCTGACGGCCTGCCGGCCGAAGCCGGAGGCGGGCTGGGGCTGCGGGGGCGCCTCGTCACCGGCCGGACCGGCGACGGAGTGACCGACGACGGCACCGTGGTGATCGCCGGGGGCCGCATCCGTTGGTGCGGCCCGACGGCGGAACTGCCCGCCGGCGTCGACGTCGAAACAACCCGGGTTCCGCTCATCCTGCCCGGGCTGGTGGACGTGCACTGCCATGGCGCCGTCGGGCACACCTTCTCCGCGGACGCGGAGGGCGCCCGCCAGGCCGCGGGCTTCCACGCCGCGCAGGGGACGACGTCGGTACTCGCCTCGCTCGTTTCGGCGCCGTCGGATGTGCTGCTGGAGCAGATCGCGGTGCTGCGGGAGCTGGTGCAGGACGGCACGTTGGCCGGCCTGCACCTGGAAGGACCGTTCATCACCAGGAGCATGTGCGGGGCGCAGGACCCGGCGGCCATCATCGATGGCAGCCCGGAACTCCTGAAGGAGTGGCTCGAGGCGGGACAGGGCACGGTCCGGTCCATCACGCTGGCACCGGAAACCGCGCACTTCGCGGAACTCGTTGCCCTGTGCCGGGACTACCGCGTGGTCCCGTCGCTCGGCCACACCGACGCCACGGCGGCCGGCACGCGGGAAGCCCTCGGCGGATGGTCCGGCGGTGCGAGTGGCATGGGTGCCGAGGACGGACCGTGGTCGGCCACGCACCTGTTCAACAGGATGCCCGCGCTGGGACACCGCACGCCCGGCCCCATCCCCGTCCTACTGCAGGCGGCCCGGCAGTCACCGGACCGGATGGTCCTGGAGCTGATTGCCGACGGCGTGCACCTTGACCCGGAGATCGTCCGCATGGTCTTCGACCTGGTGGGCCCGGACTCGATTGCCCTGATCACGGACGCCATGGCCGCGGCAGGGATGTCCGACGGCCACTACACGCTCGGCAGCCTGGACGTGCTGGTCCAGGACCGCGTGGCGCGGCTGGTTCCCGACGGGCACGATGCCCATCCCGGAGCGATCGCCGGTGCAACCAGCCTGCTGCTGGAGAACGTCCGCCGCTGCGTGGGCTGGGGGATACCCCTGGCTGACGCCGTCACCGCGGCCTCGGCGACCCCGGCCCGGCTCATGGGCCTGGATCAGCCGGATTCCGTCCAGCCGGGTTCCGTCCAGGTCGGTGTGCTGGCCGCGGGGTTCCGTGCCGACGTGCTGGTCACCACCGAAGAACTTGAACTGTTGCAGGCCTACCGGGCCGGCACACCACTAACTCAGGAAAGGGATGCGCGTGCAGATTATTCTGTGTGAGTCCGCCGAACACGTAGGGGGCAGGGCCGCCGACATCATCGATGCCCGGGTCCGGCAGGGACCGGCCGTACTGGGGCTAGCCACGGGAGGTTCGCCGAAATCCACGTACCAGGAACTCATCCGGCGGCACCGCGAAGAGCAGCTCAGCTTCAGCCAGGTCACGGCCTTCACCCTGGACGAATATGCGGGGCTGCCGCCGGAGCATGAACAGAGCTATTACTCCACCATCCGGCGGGAGTTTGCCGATCATGTGGACCTGC
Source organism: Arthrobacter sp. NPDC093128 (assembly GCF_040683875.1). Classification (NCBI taxonomy): domain Bacteria; kingdom Bacillati; phylum Actinomycetota; class Actinomycetes; order Micrococcales; family Micrococcaceae; genus Arthrobacter; species Arthrobacter sp. NPDC093128. The sequence continues at coordinate 108,868 of NZ_JBFBEY010000018.1, read as the reverse complement.
CGCTGGAGCAGCTCATCACCCCGCACGGGGATGTCCCGGACCTCGTGGCCGAGGCCGAACGCTACGACGCAGCCATCACGGCGGCCGGCGGAGTGGACATCCAGATCCTCGGCATCGGCGCCAACGGCCACATCGGGTTCAATGAGCCCACCTCGTCCCTGGTTTCGCGCACCAGGGTGAAGACCCTGGCCGGAGCCACCCGGGCGGACAACGCGCGGTTCTTCCCGGAGGGTGACGTCCCGCGGCTGTGCCTGACCCAGGGGTTGGGGACCATCCGTGAAGCCAAGCTGGCGGTACTCGTGGCCATGGGCGAGAACAAGGCTGATGCCGTCCAGGCCATGGTGGAAGGACCGGTCAGCGCACACTGCCCCGCCTCGGTGCTGCAGATGCACCGCCGGGCAGTGGTCATCCTGGACCCCGAAGCCGCCTCCCGCCTCAGCCTGCTGGACTATTACCGGGACGCCCAGGAGTTCAACGACCAACTGGGCCAGACGCCCACCCGGCCCTGGCTGCAGCAGCCGGCCTAGGAGTTTTTGTCCAGATAATGGGCGCAAATCGCCTCCGAAGTCCCTATAAGTGGACAAAAACTCCAGTCCAACACGAGGGAATCCCAGCGCAAGGGCTCCGAGGCTTGTCCGCGATTCCGTACCTACAAGGTGCGGTTCTGCGGACAAGCCTCGGATTCTTTGTGTGATGGCTGCGCGCCGCCCAGATCCGCGCGGTGCGGCCTTGCCGTGATCGCCTAGCCGTTGATGACCTGCGGGACGCCGACGGCTTTGAGGCCTTCGACGCCGAATTCCAGGCCGTAGCCGGACTGCTTGGCGCCGCCGAAGGGGACGCGGGGGTCCACGGCGCCGTGCTTGTTGATCCAGACGGTGCCGGCCTCGATCCGGGCAGCGACCCTGCGGGCTGCGGCGAGGTCCGGGGACCAGACGGAGGCGCCGAGTCCGACGTCGAGCGCGTTGGCCATGGCGACCGCCTCATCAACCGTGCTGTAGCGGATGATCGGGAGGGCGGGGCCGAACTGTTCCTCGGCCACCAGCGGGTTGTTGTTGTCGATGTCGGCCACCAGGGTGGCGGGGTAGAAGTGGCCGGGCTGGTCCGGGTCCGGGTTGCCGCCGGTCAGGATCCGGGCGCCGGAGTCCCGGGCGGCTTCGACGAGCCCGGCCACGATGTCGTACTGGGCCCTGTTCTGCAGCGGGCCCAGGACGTTGCTCTCGTCCAGGCCCACACCCATCGGCATCGCGGCGGCCACCTTGGTGAGTTCCTCGCAGACGGCGTCGTAGATGTCGTCGTGCACGTAGAGGCGCTTCAGCGCCGCGCAGGTCTGGCCGGTGTTGATAAACGCCCCCCAGAACAACCCCTCTGCAATTCCTTTCGGGTCGGCGTCGGGCAGGACGATGCCGGCGTCGTTGCCGCCGAGTTCCAGGGTGAGGCGCTTGACGGTGTCCGCGGAGGACCTGATGATCGACCGGCCGGCGGCGGTGGAGCCGGTGAACATGATCTTGCCGATCGCGGGGTGTTCGGCTAGCCGGGCACCGACCTCGCGGTCCCCGGAAACGACGGTCAGGAGGCCGTCGGGGAGTTCCTCGTTGAGGACCTTGGCGAGGGCCAGGACGGACAACGGGGTCATCTTGGAGGGCTTGACCACCACGGCGTTGCCCATCCGGAGGGCGGGGGCGATCTGCCAGATGGTGATCATCATCGGCCAGTTCCACGGGCCGATGGCACCGACGACGCCGATGGGCTTGTAGTGCAGTTCGGCGTAGGTTTCGCCGTCGTCCACCACCACTTCGGGGTCCAGCGGGGTGGTGGCGGCGGCGCGGAGCCAGGCGGCGCAGGCGCCGACTTCGAAGCGGGCGTTGGGGCCGTTCAGGGGTTTGCCCTGCTCGCGGGAGAGCAGCCGGGCGAGTTCTTCGGCGGAGCGTTCGACGGCGTCGGCTGCTTTTAGGAGCGCGGCGCTGCGGGCCTCGTGGCCCAGTGCAGCCCATGCGGGCTGGGCGGCCGACGCTGCGGCGATGGCCTCCTCCAGGTCCGCAACGGTGTGCACGGGGGCTTCGCCGACGGCGGTGCCGGTGGCGGGGTCCAGGATGGTCCGGGTCTCGCCGGTGTCCGGGGTGATCGAGGCCAGAAGGGCGTCGTAAGTTTCCATTGGGATACTCCACTTCGAGTAGGTCAGGGACCGCAGGCCGGTACGGCCTGTCAGCGCTGCTTCAAGCGTGCGCCGTCGGGCGTTGCGGGTCTTGTCTTTCCGTGAAGGTCACTTGACCGCTGGCGAACGGTTGCGCCGGGACGCCGCGTAACAAACGGGTGGCTCACTGCCCAATTGTTGCCTATGAGGCAATGGATGATGTTCAATGATCACATTGTGAGTTGCATCACGAAGGCTAAATCCAACGACATGAAGCCCAGCGGCCGAGGAGCGGACCATGGAAATTCTTACCAGGACAGAAGTCCAGGCGGCTGCCACGAGGCTCGTCGACGCCTTTGCGGCCGCCGACTTCGACGCCTACTTCCGGTGTTTCGCGGAGGACGCCACTTTCCTGTTCCACACGGAACCTTCCCGAATTGAATCACTGGAGGACTACCGGAACCTCTGGCGAAGCTGGCTCGACTCCGGCTGGAGGGTTGTTGAGTGCCAGAGCTCGGGCCAGGCCGTCCAGCTCGCCGGCACTGGCGCCGTCTTCAGCCACGATGTCCGGACAGTTGTCGAGGTGGCGGGAGCCCGGGATGTGCTCCATGAACGTGAGTCCATCATCTTTTCCAGGACCCCGGACGGCGGAATCCTGGCCATCCACGAACACCTTTCACCGGCGTCCGTCTCCTAGGCAAAGGCACCCCTCATGACGATCAACTCCGACGTACCGGCAGCGACTGAGGTCGAAAAGCATGGTATCGAGCCCATCCCGGCGAAGGACCGTAGCGCCCGGCCCCTGGACCTATTCCGGCTGGTGTTCGGCGGCGCCAACACGTTTGCCACCGTGGTTCTCGGCTCCTTCCCCATCCTTTTCGGGCTCTCCTTCAAGGACGCGCTGCTGGCTACCCTCCTGGGAGTGGTGGTGGGCGGGCTGATCCTCGCGCCCATGGCCGTCTTTGGTCCCACCAACGGGATGAACAATGCCGTTTCATCCTCCGGGCACCTGGGAGTCCATGGGCGGGTGGTGGGTTCCTTCCTGTCCCTGCTGACAGCCTTCGCCTTCTTCTCCATCTCCGTCTGGAGCTCCGGCGATGCCCTGGTCGGTGGGGCCAACCGTTTGATCGGCCTGCCGCAGAACCCCGTCACCCTCAGCATCGCCTACGGCGTTTTTGCGCTCCTGATCCTGACGGTTTGCATTTACGGCTTCCGGTTCATGCTGCTGGTTAACAAGATCGCTGTGGTGGCGGCCTCGCTGCTGTTCCTGCTCGGCATCTTCGCCTTTGCCGGCGCCTTCGATCCCTCCTATGCAGGCATCTTCGGGCCGGCCGCGGATGCCGCCACGAACGCATTGTTCTGGCCGTCCTTCATCGGTTCTGCATTGATCGTGATGTCCAACCCCGTCTCCTTCGGCGCTTTCCTTGGGGACTGGTCCCGTTACATCCCCGCTGAGACGCCCAAGATCCGGGTGATGGCGGCCACCTTCTTCGCGCAGGTTGCCACCCTCATTCCGTTCGGCTTCGGGCTGGTGACGGCCACCATCATCGCCACGGAGGCCCCATCGTTCTTCGAGGGGTCGGACTATGTGGGCGGCTTGCTGGCGGTTTCCCCGGCCTGGTATTTCCTGCCGGTCTGTCTGATCGCGCTGATCGGCGGCATGTCCACCGGGACCACTGCCTTGTACGGCACCGGCCTGGACTTCTCCAGCGTTTTCCCCAGGTTTTCCCGCGTCCAGGCGACCATCTTCATCGGCTCCATTGCCATCGTGTTTATCTTTGTGGGCAAGTTCGCGTTCAACGTGGTGCAGAGCATTTCCACCTTCGCCGTTCTCATCATCACGTGCACCGCGCCGTGGATGATCATCATGACGGTGGGCTACATTGTCCGTCGAGGCTGGTACGACGCCGACTCCCTGCAGGTCTTCAACCGCCGGCAGACCGGTGGCAGGTACTGGTTCAACCATGGCTGGAACTGGCGGGCCATGGCCGTCTGGATCTTCGCGGCGGTGATGGGCATCCTCTTTGTGAACATCCCCGGGCAGTTCACCGGACCCCTCGGCGACCTGGCCGCAGGCGTAGACCTGAGCATCCCCGTTTCCATCGGCCTGGCCGCGGTCCTCTACCCCCTCGTGCTCTGGCTCTTCCCGGAACCGGCCGACGCCTTCGGGCCCGCCGGTCCGAGGTTCGTCAGGGCTGCAGGTGCCAAGAATGTCCCGATCATTGCAGAGGAGCCGGCTGAACCGGTTCCGGCAGAAATCAGCTGATCCTCCGTCCCTGGCACACAACGATCCAAAGGCCGGTTACCGCACACAGGCGGTGACCGGTCTTTGGCGTTCCCGGGGTGAGCCACTGTCCTCGAAAACACGTCATTGCGCTCAGGAACAACAACTGATCGCTGCACGACAAGCCGCATCCGGAGGCGGCTGCCATGCTGGATTTCACAGTGCAGCTTTGCCCGGGCCCAGCACCCTTCCCAAGGGCTTTCCCCGGGACACCCCAGCACATTCCCCAGCACTCATGACCGTTAAGAAGGACCCAATGAGTATTTCGAATCCCGAATCCCGGACCGCAGAACCCGGGTCCCGCCAGGAACACTCCACTGCACTGCGCGCAGGCAGCATCGGCGTCCTGGGCATCCTGTTCTTTGTCCTGTCCGCACAGGCCCCGCTGACCGGAATCGTCGGAGCAGCACCGCTCGCGGCCGCGCTCGGCAACGGTGCCGGCGCCCCGGGCGCCTACCTCGTCGTCGGCATCGTCATTGTGATTTTCGCTGTCGGCTTTGTGGCCATGAGCCGCAAGGTGCAGACCAACGGCGCCTTCTACGCCTACGTCACGGCAGCGTTCGGACGGAAGGTCGGTGCCGGCGCTGCCTGGCTGGCCCTGCTGGCCTACAGCACGGTGCAGGCGGCAATGTACGGATTGTACGGAGCGGCCTTCTCCGGACTGCTGGCCTCCGCCGGAATTACGGTTCCGTGGTGGCTGCTCGCGCTGGTCACCATGGCCGGCGTCCAGGTCCTGGGATCCCTGAACATCGAGCTGGGCGCCCGCGTCCTTGCCGTCCTGGTGGGCCTGGAAGTGGCCATTCTCCTGATGTTCGGTTTCTCCGTCCTGTTCAAGGGCGGCGGCCCGGAAGGGCTGGACTTCGCAGCCTCGTTCGCGCCGGAAGCCATCGCCAGCGGAGCTCCCGGGGTGGCCATCATGTTCGCGGTGGCCTCCATGTTCGGCTTCGAATCGACGGCCATCTACTCCGCCGAGGCCAAGGACCCGCACCGGACCGTTGCGCGGGCCACCTATCTCTCCGTGGGCATCATCGCCGTCTTCTTCTCCTTCATCACCTGGATGCTGGTCAGCTTCTACGGTCCGTCCCACGTCGTCGGCGCAGCAGGAGCAGCACTCGAATCCGGCGACGCGACCTCGTTCGTGATCGGCCCGATCGTTGAGATGTTCGGACCGTGGGCCGGAGTGACCGCCGGCGTCCTGCTGGTGACGTCCCTGCTGGCCGGCATCATCGCGTTCCACAACGGCATCAACCGCTACCTCCACTCGCTGGCGCTACGCGGTTCCATGCCCGCCGTCATCGCCAGGACCAACAAGCACCGTGCGCCCGCCACTGCAGCCTGGATCCAGACAGCGGTCGCCGCCCTCCTCGTGGCCCCGTTCGCGTTGCTGGGACTGGACCCGGTGCTGACGCTCTTCTCCTGGTTCAGCGGCCTTGCCGTCGCGGCACTGCTGGTGCTGTACATGCTGTCCTCCCTCGCCGTCGTCGGCTATTTCCGCCGGGAACGCGTGACCGGACAGCGGTGGCAGACCCTCATCGCCCCGGTGCTCGCGTCCGTGCTGCTGGCGTGGGTGCTCTGCCTGGTGGTCAGCAACTTCACGGCCCTCATCGGCGGAAGCGCCGAAACGGCCGTGGGGCTGCTGGTGGCCGTCCCTGTGATCTTTTTGGCCGGAGTGCTGGTCGAGATCCGGGTGGAGAACCGGGCCCGGAACCTAGACCTTGAGTTCGCCGGGTAACGGACTTTCGACGGCGGCGACGGCGGGGCGGGCGGCGGTTTGGTGCCGCCCGCGCCAGGCGAGTCCGCCGGCAAGCAGCAACAGCGCCAGCAGCGACACGGCCGCTCCCGCGGCAATCTCCGGTTCGACGGGCCACCGGCCGGTCAGGCCCATAAATGCAGGCACCGTGGCAGAGGCCTGGCTGGTGAGGATGAGGGACCAGCCAATCAGCGGCGTCAGGCGGGCGAACCCCAACGCCAGTTGCAGGAAGAACATCAGCCACAGGTAGGTCCAGCACAGCCAAAGGACGGCCAGCAGCGGGTCCTCTCCGGACCAGGCTGCGGCAAGCAGGAGGCCGCACAGGCCCACCATCCCGCAGAACCAGCCGAGCCCCTTGGACCCGAGCCCCAGCAGGAAATCCAGGCCGACGTAGACATACGTCAGCCCGAACAGGAACATCCCGGAGGCGCCGAGGAGCAAATGCAGGCCGCCGTCGCCGGTAATCCCCAGGTATGCGACGCCGAGGACCAACTGGGTGCCGCCGATGACCAGGCTGAACACGGCAGCGTCCCGGCGGGGGAGGGTGCCCAGCAGCGCCAGGCCGTTGAGCAGCAGTGCGGCTCCGGAGAGAAGCAGGCCAATGTGGGCCATCAGAAGTCCCCCGCCGGAGCCGGAACCGAAGCCGGAACCGAAGCCGTAATTTTCGTTTTATGGAAATTAAATGTCACAACACGGAGGTTAGCTGAAGGCCGATTGGCCAGGCGCGGCCCGCGCAGTCACAATTGGATACGTTGAAGTTTCAATAAAAGGGTGCCGGCGCGGCTTATGCGGAGACTTTCCGCGCCCGGTTCGACGTAAGGAATCATCATGGACGCACGGCTGGAAGCTATCCGGGACAAGGTGCTGGCGCGGAATCCGGGCGAAGCCGAGTTCCACCAGGCTGTGACCGAGGTGTTCGAAAGCCTCGGCCCGGTCCACGACCGCCACCCCGAGTTCCTTGAAGGCGCGGTGCTGGAGCGGCTGTGCGAGCCCGAACGCCAGATCATCTTCCGGGTGCCGTGGACGGACGATTCCGGCCGGGTGCAGATCAACCGCGGCTTCCGGGTGGAGTTCAACTCAGCCCTGGGCCCCTACAAGGGCGGCCTGCGGTTCCACCCGTCCGTGTACCTGGGCATCGTGAAATTCCTCGGCTTCGAGCAGATCTTCAAGAACGCCCTCACCGGCATGCCGATCGGCGGCGGCAAGGGCGGCTCCGACTTCGATCCCCGCGGCCGCAGCGACGCCGAGGTGATGCGCTTCTGCCAGTCGTTCATGACCGAGCTGTACCGCCACATCGGCGAATACACTGACGTGCCGGCGGGCGACATCGGCGTGGGCGGCCGCGAAATCGGCTACCTCTTTGGCCAGTACAAGCGCATCACCAACCGCTACGAATCCGGCGTCCTGACGGGCAAGGGCATCTCCTGGGGCGGCTCGCTGGTGCGGCCTGAAGCCACGGGCTTCGGCACGGTGATCTTCACAGAGGAGATGCTGAAGACCAGGGGCTCATCCTTCGACGGGCAGCGCGTGGTGGTCTCCGGCTCCGGCAACGTGGCCATCAATGCCATCGCGAAGGCCCAGGCTCTCGGCGCCACCGTAGTGGCCTGCTCCGATTCCTCCGGCTACATCGTGGACGAGGCGGGAATCGACGTCGGCCTGCTGCGCCGGATCAAGGAAGTGGAGCGCGGACGCCTCAAGGACTATGAGGTCCGCCGCCCCGGAGTCTCCTATGTCGACGGCGGCTCGGTGTGGGACGTCGACGCCACGGTCGCCCTCCCGTGCGCCACGCAGAACGAGCTCGACGGCGACGCTGCCGCGCGGCTGGTCCGCAACGGACTGCTCGCCGTCGGTGAAGGTGCGAACATGCCGTCCACCCGGGACGCCGTGGCGGTGTTCCAGGAGGCCGGTGTGCTGTTCGCTCCGGGCAAGGCCGCCAACGGGCGGGGTGGCCACATCGGCCCTCGAGATGCAGCAGAACGCGAGCCGCGATTCCTGGTCCTTCGAGCACACGGAACAGCGCCTCACGGAGATCATGGTGGGCATCCACGACCTTTGCGCCCAGACTGCCGACGAATACGGCGAGCCCGGCAACTACGTGCTGGGCGCCAATATCGGCGGCTTCGTCAAGGTTGCCGACGCCATGCTCGCGCAGGGCCTGATCTAGGCGCCCTGACGCAGGCTAGGCGCCGCGCCGCCAGTCGCTGGGGGATTCGCCGAAAGCGTCCCGGAAGGAGCGGCTGAAATGCGCCGCGTCCAGGAATCCCCAGCGGGCGGCGACGGCACCGACGGACGCGCCCGTGTGCAGCGGGTCCCTCAGGTCGCGCCGGATGCGTTCGAGCCGCTGGCTCCGGATCCAGCTGGCCACGGTGGCGCCGGATTCATGGAAGACATTGTGCAGATGCCGCGTGGAGATGAAGTGTGCCGCCGCAATGCTGGCCGGTGACAGCTGCGGATCCGCCAGGTTGGCCTCGATGTATTCGCGGACCGACGTGGCCAGCAGCACCTGGGGCTTCATGGTGTCCGCCGCCATGTCCAGTTCCGAGTGAAGCATCGTTGAGACAAGATCAAGGGCGTTGGCGGCCAGCCGGGACCCGCTGGGGCCGCTGAGCAGCTCGGGGTTGGCCGCGAGCTGGGCAATGAACGGGCCAACGATGCCGGTCAGGCCACTGCCGCCGGCCAGGCAGACCGCGGAAAGCTGGCCCACGTAGTCCGGCGGGAGCGTCAGTGCGTCGTGGGGGAACATCACCACCATCATCCGCGCCTGCTCTTCGAAGGCGAGCGTGTACGGCCGGTTCGTGTCGTAGATGGCGAGGTCGCCGGGGCGCAGCACAGCCTCGCGGTTGTCCTGGATGAGGAGGCCGGTGCCTTCCAGCTGGAGATTGAGCTTGAAATAGCGCTGGTCGGACTGCGCCAGCAGGGCCGGTGTGCGGTGGACGCTGTGGGACGTGGCCGAGACCTCCACGATTGCCATGCGGTCCAGCACGCGGGACCGCATGCGGCCGCGGAAGGCGTCCGGGTGGTCGGTTTCCGCCGCCAGCGGCACAAAGGACTCCGCCACGAGGTGCCGCCAGTGGTCAAACGACGTGGCCACGCTGGAGGTGAGGTCCTGGCCCGCGGGGCGGGCGGTAGTTGCAGACATGGATGTTCCTGACGCCGGTCGGCCATCTGTAAGTTGTCCCCCAAGGCTGTGTCCTGCGACACAGTCATTTCAGGTTAGCGCCGAACTTCCGCGGTGTCATTCTTTTTTCGACACATGGCGAAAAAAACTTCCCTCCCTCGAGTTTTTGTCCACTTGGAGGGAGTTAGGCGGGCTTCAAGTCCCTCCAAGTGGACAAAAACTCAAGGGTGCGGGGCTTAGCGTGAGGGAGACAGCAGGGTCAGGAAGGCGTCCAGCTGGGCGGCCAGGCCCGGATCCGCCCGGCCCTCGGGGGCGAGGGCGGCGGCAATCTGCGCGCCGAGCAGCATGTTCAGCAGGTGGCCGGCGACGGCGGAGTCGTCGACGGCGGCGCTGACGGTCCCGTGCTCCCTGGCCTCGGCCAGGTATCCCAGGATGGAGGCGTGCCACTGCTCCATGGACTCGCGGTGGATGGCGGCCTTCCCGGGATCGTTGATGGCTTTTTGCCAGAACGGAACGACGATCCGCGCTTCATTGACGCGCTCGGAATCCAGCGGCAGCACCTCAATGCAAAACGCCTTCAGCGCCGGAATCCCGGCCTTGCCCTCGGTCACTTCCCGGATGCGTTCGTTGGTCCGGTTGAAGACATGCCCGAACGCGAACGTCAACAGGGTGTCCTTGGTCGGGAAGTACGGCTTCAGGGCGCCGTTGGCGAAGCCGGCCTCCAGGGCGATCTCCCGCATGGTGGCGCCCTCGATGCCCAGCCTGGCGATGATCCGCCAGGTTGCATCGACCAGCTCCAGGCGTCGCTCGTCATGGTCAACAATCTTTGGCACGCTGGCGCTCCCCCGGAACTATTTTGTGTCGAACCCTTGTGATCCATCTTACGGACGGTTTATTCTCTACAACTATAGAAAATAAAAATCCGACCTGCCAAGGTCCCGGACAAAAGGCCGTCATGACACCCTCCATAACTGACACGCTCACGCCGTACCGCCTCACCCCGTTCAGTCTGGCGACGGGTGCCGAAATCACCGAGGTCCAGGGCATTCTCCGGGCGGGGGGACTGCTTGGGCCGGAGAAGCGGATCGCCTACCTCGGCCTGCTGGACCCGGCCCGGGGCGCGGCGGCGGATGCGGAGGACCGGCGCTTCCGGGTGTTCATCCACGATGTGTCCGGCGGGCGTCCCCTCGACGTAACTGTCTCCGCCACGAGCGGCGCGGTGACCTCCGCCGTCGAACTCGACACCGCCGCCACGGGCGAACTGCCCGTCCTGGAAGAGGAATTTGAAGTCGTCGAGGAACTCCTGGCGTCCGACGAACGCTGGCTCAAGGCCCTCGCGGACCGCGGGCTGGACGTCGGCAAGGTCCGCGTCGCGCCGCTGTCCGCCGGCGTCTTCGAATACCCCGGGGAGAAGGGCCGCCGCATCCTCCGCGGACTGGCCTTTGTGCAGGAGTTTCCCGAGGACAGCGCCTGGGCGCATCCGGTGGACGGCCTCGTGGCGTACGTGGACGTCGTCAGCAAGGAAGTCACGCAGGTCCTGGACCTGGGGGCCGTCCCGGTTCCCGCAGAGCACGGCAACTACACCGATCCGGAACTTACCGGCCCGCTGCGGACCACGCAGAAGCCCATCAGCATCACCCAGCCCGAAGGGCCCAGCTTTACGGTCACCGGCGGCAACCACGTGGAATGGGAAAAGTGGAGCGTCGACGTCGGCTTCGACGTCCGCGAGGGCGTGGTGCTGCACAACCTCGCCTTCCAGGACGGGGAACGGAAGCGCCCCGTCGTCAACCGGGCCTCCATCGCCGAGATGGTGGTTCCCTATGGAGACCCGTCCCCGATCCGGTCCTGGCAGAACTACTTCGACACCGGCGAATACCTGGTGGGCCAGTACGCCAACTCGCTCGAACTGGGCTGCGACTGCCTCGGCGAGATCACCTACCTCAGTCCGGTGATCAGCGACGCGTTCGGCAACCCGCGCGAAATCCGCAACGGGATCTGCATGCACGAGGAGGACTGGGGCATCCTGGCCAAGCACAGCGACCTCTGGTCCGGCATCACCTACACCCGCCGCAACCGCCGGCTGGTGATCTCCTTCTTCACCACCATCGGCAACTACGACTACGGCTTCTACTGGTACCTCTACCTCGACGGCACCATTGAATTCGAGGCCAAAGCCACCGGCGTCGTGTTCACCAGTGCCTTCCCGGAAGGCGGCTCGGCCAACATTTCCCAGCTCGCCCCGGGGCTGGGCGCGCCGTTCCATCAGCACCTCTTCAGCGCCCGGCTGGACATGGCCATCGACGGCTTCACCAACAGGGTTGAGGAGGAGGACGTGGTCCGGCAGGCCATGGGTGAGGGAAACGAGCGCGGCAACGCGTTCTCCCGGAAGCGGACTGTCCTGGCCCGGGAGTCCGACGGCGTCCGCGAGGCCGATGCCCGCACTGGCCGGACCTGGATCATTTCCAACCCGGACTCGCGCAACCGGCTGGGCGAACCCGTGGGCTACAAGCTGCATGCCCAGAACCAGCCCACGCTGCTCGCGGATCCGGAGTCCTCGATTGCCCGCCGGGCGGCGTTCGCCACCAAGGACCTGTGGGTCACCCGGTTCGCGGAGGACGAGCGCTACCCCACGGGGGATTTTGTGAACCAGCATTCCGGCGGGGCCGGCCTGCCGGCGTACATCGCCCAGGACCGCGAGATTGACGGCCAGGACATCGTGGTCTGGCACACCTTCGGGCTGACGCACTTCCCCCGGATCGAGGACTGGCCCATCATGCCGGTGGACACGGTCGGCTTCAAGCTCCGCCCGGAAGGTTTTTTCGACCGCAGCCCCGTGCTGGACGTGCCGGCGGGTTCACAGCCTGCCGCCGGCGGACACTGCCACGGCTAGGCCCACGTCATGACAGCCCTGCGGGGATGGGACCGCGCCGCCGGCCGCGTCCCTGGGCCGCGTTTGCGGCCAATTCCGGCCGGCCATCCGCGGCCCGCCTTTCATCCGCGGATGGTTGGCGCGGCCACCGCAGCATCCTGCCTGGTGCACCTCTGGCTCGCTGCGGGCAACCACCACGGGCCCTGGCTGAACCTGCTGATGCTCGCCATGGTGGGCGTCTGCCTGCCGTGTGCGGTGCACATCTGGCGCGAGGGCCGTGTGGGTTCCCTGCGGCAGGTGATGGCGTGCGGGCTGGCGATGACGGTGCTGCACGCCTCCCTGCTGCTGGGCGGTGGTTCCGGTTACGGCGCAGGTTCCGGCAGCGGGGCGGCCGGCCACAGCCACGCCGCCCTGCCGGCGGCAGCGGCTGCCGGATCCGCGGCGGGTTCTGCCGCTGGCGGGCTGCTGGCCGTCATCGCCCTGGAAATTACGACGGCGCTGCTCGCCGCGACGCTGTTGGCCCGGCTGCGGCGCGTGTCCGGCGGCTGAGCTTGCCGAGGTCCGAGGGTTTCGGCAGGCCCAGCCACCGATGCTTTAGCGGACGGGGTTGCCCAGTTCACGCAGCGGTGTCTTGTGGGTTTCGCGGGCCCACAGTGCGCCGGCGACCGCCAGCAGCGAGGACGCCGCCACAATCCAGGCCGCCGGACCCCAGTTGGCCTTGGTGGCGCCCACCAGGGCGGTTCCCAGAAGCGGCGTGAAACCGGCGCAGAGGATGCCCACCTGCAGCCCGATGGCCATGCCGGAGTAGCGGACCTTGACGTTGAAGAGCTCCGAGAACCAGGCAGGGTAGATCGCGTTGGACATGGCATAGGTGCCGGCGGTGATCAGGGTGCTGGCGACGAAGATCATCGGGATGTTGCCGGTGGAGATGACCGAGAAGTACACAAAGATCATCGCGCCGGAGCCGATGACGCCGGTGATGAAGACCGGCCGGCGGCCGAACTTATCCGACAGTGCCGCCATGAGGGGCTGCGTGGCGATGGCTATCACGTTACCGAGGATGCTGACCCAGAGCATGGTGGAGGCGGGGACGCCGACGGAGACGGCGTAAGCCAGTCCGAAGGATTGCATAAAGGTGTTGGTGACGGTTTCGAAGGACATCAGGGCCACCTGGAAGAACTGGGCCGGGTGGGTCTTGAACATCTTGGCGAAAGGCAGCTTCACCAGTTCGCCGTGATCGTGCTTCTCCTCGAAGACCTCGGGTTCCTCGAGCGAACGGCGGACCATATAGGCAACGAAGAGCACGATGACGGAGAGCCAGAACGGGATGCGCCAGCCCCATGCGAGCCGGTCCGCCTCATTCATGGCGGCCACCGGCAGGAAGGCCAGGGAGGCCAGCACGATGCCGAAGGAAATACCGCTCATGGCGAAGCTGGCAAAGAAACCGCGGCGGCCGGTGGGGGCTTCCTCCGTGGTCAAGGCCGAGGCTCCCGCGGTTTCAGCGCCTGCCGAGAGGCCCTGCATGAGGCGGAGCAGCACCAGCAGGGCGGGCGCCCAGTAGCCGGCGGTGTTGAAGTCAGGAAGGACACCGATCAGGAACGTGGCCGCACCCATCAGAACGAGGGTGAGAACCAGGGTCGCTTTGCGGCCGATCTTGTCGCCGAGGTGGCCAAAGAAGACTGCGCCAAAGGGACGGGCCACATAGGCCACGCCGAAGGTCGCGAACGAGGCGAGCAGCGCGACGGTGGCGTCACCCGACGGGAAGAAGATCTTCGAAAAAATCAGCGATGCTGCCGTGGCGTAGATGAAGAAGTCGTAGTACTCAAGGGCGCCGCCGAGGAATGCGGCCAGCGCGGCCTTCTTGGCGCGCTTGAGCTTGCGCTGCGCCTCTGCGGTCTCGGCCGTGGTTGCAAGATTGGTCATTCTGATGGTCCTTCCACACTGAAAGACGGTTGCTCCGGTGCATGGATGCGATTTTTGATTTGTACGCATTACGAACAGCTGTGCGATATGCGACTAATGAATAGGGTACCGCACAGTGGGGTGCCTCACAATGGCTCCCGGCTGCTTCTCCCCAACTGAGGGGTGCCGCCATGGAGATTGCGCTGCGGGTTATCCGGATATGATCGGAATAAGCCTGCGGCCAAGCGCCCGCTGGTGCCGGACATGAGCTTCAGGGAGGGCAAGCGATTCCATGGCGGAGCAAGCCGCGTACTTCGTGAAGTCGGTGGAGAAGACCTTTGACGTACTACGGTCCTTCACCCCGGACGAACCCCGCCTGACTGTCTCCCGGGTCGCCGCGAAGTCGGACATGACCAGGGCCTCCGCGCGGAGGTTCCTCCTGACGCTGACGGACCTCGGCTACCTTCGCGCCGACGGCGCCCACTTCGAGCTGACGCCCAGGTCGCTGGACATCGGGCAGTCCTTCCTGGCAAACCTGGCTCTCCCAAGGATCGCGGAGCCGCACCTCAAGTCCCTTGCTGCGGACCTCAACGAGACAACGTCGCTGTGTATCCTCGACGGCACCGACGTCGTCTATGTCGCGTGCGTCCCGTCACCACGGCTCCTGAGTGTCTCCATCAGCGTGGGCACCAGGTTCCCGGCCTGGGCCACGTCCATGGGACGGGTGCTGCTGGGTGCGCTGTCCGACGCCGAGCTGCGAACATACTTCGATTCCGTCCAGTTGCAGCGGTTCACCGAGCGCTCGATCGGAACCCTCGACCAGCTGCAGGCCGAAGTGGAACAGGCCCGGGCCAGGGGATGGTCCATGGTTTCACAGGAGCTGGAGGAAGGCCTCCGCGGCGTCGCCGTCCCGGTCTGGCGCGGCCACGACGTCGTCGCCGCCGTCAATGTGTCCCTGCAGACCCACCGGGCCCCCGCGGACGCGATCGAAAAAACAGTCGTTCCGCTCCTGCAGGACGCCGCGCGGCAGATCGGCCACGATTACGGCGGCCGCGCCACCGAACCACACAACACTTCAACCCGGGGATGAAATGATCACACGCACCGACGTCGATGAAGCCGCTGCCAGGATTGCGGGGCTGGTGCGCCGCACGCCCGTCATTGAAGCGGACCGGGGCACCTTTCCGGGGGACGTCTGGCTGAAGTGCGAGTTCATGCAGCACACCGGAACATTCAAGGCCCGGGGTGCCTTCAACCGCGTGCTTGCCTGCCGCGAGCGGGGCGAGCTGAAGGACGACGTGGGCATCGTGGTGGCCTCCGGCGGCAACGCCGGCCTCGCCAACGCGTATGCCGCGGCCCGGGCCGGAGTGCCGGCTGCCGTCTTTGTCCCCGAGACCGCCCCCGCAATGAAGGTGAAGAAGCTCCGGGAATCCGGGGCAACCGTCATCCAGCGGGGCGCTGAATACGCCGTCGCCTATGACGCCGCCATCGCGTATGCGGCTGAAACCGGCGCCGTGTACTGCCACGCCTACGACCAGCCGGAGATCGCCGCAGGTGCCGGCACCGTCGGTTCGGAACTCCTGGAACAGCTGGGCGGCGTGGACACCGTGCTGGTGGCTGTGGGCGGCGGGGGACTGATGGCCGGGATCGCGGCCGCCGTCGAAGGCCTGGCCAATGTGGTGGGCGTGGAGCCCGCCGCGGCTCCCACGCTCCACGCCGCGCTGAAGGCGGGGGAGCCGGTGGATGTTGCCGTCGCCGGCGTCGCCGCCGACTCACTCGGGGCACGGCGGATCGGACAGATCGGCTTTGACGTCGCGGTCAGGACCGGGGTGAAGAGCGTGCTGGTGTCCGACGACGAGATTGTCGCCGCGCGCTCGCAGCTGTGGTCCGACTACCGGATGATCGTGGAGCACGGCGCGGCGGCCGCCTTTGCCGCCCTGACCTCGGGGGCCTACGTCCCGGCGGACGGTGAACGCGTTGCCGTGATCCTGTGCGGCGCCAATACGGACCCGTCCACCGTCTGATTTTTCAAGCCAAACCTCAGCGATCAGATCGCTGCGCGGCCTCCGGGCCGGGCCGAGATCCGCTTTGGTTCCTTGCGGTCCCGGCGGGCATAGACGCGGGACCGCTGGCTGGAGAGGGCGAGGATGAGCAGGATGTCCAGTGTGAGGCCGGGGAGGTTGGTCTGCAGCGTGATGCCGGGACCGCCGTTCGCCACATCGATGACCTGCAGGCCGATCGCGACGGTGCTCACGGCCATGGTGAGCGTGCGCGCCCAGTTCCGTCCCAGGAAAACGAGCCAGGCCAGCAGCAGTTCGGCGAGCGCAAAGAGCACCACCACGGCCAGGCCGGCGTAGAGCACCAGCTGCGCCTGGTCCGCGGTTAGTCCGGAGCCGGAGCCATTGCCGGAGCCGCCAGCGGGCTGAAGGAGCGGTTCCAGGTGCTCTTCGGGGAACAGCACGAAGGACATGGCGAGGGCGGCCGCCGCCAGTGCGCGGCCGGCGACGAGGGCGGCGCCGATGATGGTGGGGGCGGGGCGCCTGTTCCGGCTGTCGCTCGGGAGCCGGGGAACGGCCACACCGGGCGCCGGTGTTCCGCGCAGGTCAACGATGGGAAGGTCGCCATCGGTGGCAATTTCATCGCCGCCGCCGTTGCGGGTGTGGTAGCCGGTGGAGAAGTCCCGGATCACCCGGACGGCAGCCGACGGGTCGGCGTCGGAAACGGACCTGACGATATGGTCGCGCTCGTCGTCCGTGTGTTCGTCGATCTTGTGCGTGATCTGAAGCGTGAACAGCGAGAAGCCGACGCTGCGGTCGTACGTACCGGCGGCCAGCCAGTCCACGGCCACCCCGCCGGGGAGCAGCCAGCCGGGCGGGCAGTGCCAGAAGCGGACGTGGTGCCGCTTGCCGGGGCTTCCGTCCACTTCCTGCTGGTACGCGAAGTCCTGCTGGCGGCCGAACAGGAAGAGGGGGCTGACCGGGGCCTCGAGGTAGCTGCGGCGCAGGACCGTGGACGTGATGATCCTCCAGCTGCTGGCCAGGGTCACGTCATCGGCGACGGTCCAGCCCGCCAGTCGCATGACCCGGTGGAGCTGTCCTTCGGAACCGAGCAGGGCAACGTTGACGGGATCCCCGAGCAGGCCGTCGCTGGTGCGGGCGCGCCCGATGAAGTAATCGGGCACGTACACGCGGGTCAGGATCGAGTGGAGCCGGGGTAGTACGAGGTAGGCGAGCATCGCCCAGAAGATGAACGTGAACCAGATCTGGCCCCAGCCCCACTGGAAGCTGAGCTCAACGAGAAGATAGGTCAACCAGACGGCGGCGACACCACCGACCAGGAAGAAGATCCTGTCCCATACGGTATCCAGTGCGGTGCGCGATACGCCCGCGACAGGGACCTTCACCGCAGGCCTGGTCATGAGCAAAATGATACTGGAGCCGGTAGTTGGTTCCGTGGGCGCAGCGGCCCGGGCTGAGATGCATTGTGATCCCCCCAGAGAATCGTGTGGTTAGTCCAGCGGAAGCGTGACCGTGACGCAGGTGCCCTTGCCGGGGGCTGCGTCGACGTTTACGGTGCCGCCGGCTTCGTGGACCGCGATGGACATCAGGAGCAGTCCGAAACCCTGCGGCCGGTTGCCGGTGTGATTGCCGGTGTGGTCGTTGCGGTCAAACCCGGTGCCGTTGTCGGCCACGATCAGCCGGATGCCGTGGTGCACTGCAGCGAGCCGGACGGTCAGTTCGGTGGCGCCCGCGTATTTGAGTGCGTTGCTGAGGGCTTCCTGGGCAACGTGGTAGAGCAGCTCGGCACTGCCGGCCGGTATCTCGATGCCGTGGTGCGGGGTCTCCCACCGGACCGAGGTCCCCTGCTCCCGGAGCGGGGCGGCGAGCCGGTCTATGCAGCCGGCGAGCCCGAGGGCGTGGAAATCCACCGGACTCTGATCGGTGATGACACCGTGGATCGCGGTGACCTCGTTATCAGCTGGAGCCTTTTTCATGGCTAGTCCTGCTTCCTTGCAGCCTCTGATGCTTTCTTCTCACGGGTGCTGGGTTCCCGCCTGGATGTTATGACTCAAGGGTGGAACGAAAGAATCAGGGACTCCGCGAGGTTGACGCAATATTGGCTCAAGTTCCACGGGGCGCTGGCCCGAAGGATGAATCTGCTGGCTTTGAGGTTGAGCTCAGGCGGAAATGGCAGCCATTGACGCCGGTGCGCCGCGGCGCGTGGATAGGGTGACAGGCATGGAACCACTTCTGAAATCAATGCGGCATTGGGGCGCCCCTGTGGCGGCCGTTCTTTTCTTCGCACTCTGGTGCGTTGGCGAAGCAGGAAGGATGGGGCCGTGGCCCGGACTCAACGTCTGGCCGGGAACTGTCCCGCTGGCGCTGATGACGTTGACCATCGCCGTGTCGGTGTGGCAGCCGATGGCATCCCTCGCCCTGACGGCGCTCCTGCTGACCGGCCAGTTCCTCTACGTCATCCCGGCGATGTATCCGAACCACTGGGCCATCTACATCGGATCGTTCATCGCCCTGGCGTTCATCCTGTGGACCGCGGGCAAACGGACGGTCATCATTGCCGTTTCGGCCAACGCGGCCTTTATCGTGGCCATGACGTTCCTGATGATCTCCTGGCGGTACGGCTACGGCGTGGGCTGGTTCTACCCCCTGTACGGCGGTGACCGCGTGGCCCTCCAGGTCCACGGTTGGCAGCTCTTCTCCGTCCTGACGCTCATCGCCGCGGGCTGCTCCGCCGTCGGACTCGCGTTGGCGCTCTACCAGGAACGCGGCAGCCTGTTCCACGCCCGGAACATTGCCCAGGCGGGCCTGAAGGAAGCCGAAATCGACCTCATCGTGGAGCAGGAACGGACGCGCATTGCCCGGGACCTTCATGATGTCCTGGCCCACTCCCTGGCAGTCATCGCGGCGCAGGCCGACGGCACGCGCTACCTGAGCTCGGACCAGCCCAGGGCCGTGCTCAGCGCCCTCGAAAATATTGCCAGCTCTGCCCGCGGTGCCCTCGTGGACGCGCAACGCGTCATCGAAGGGGTCCGCGACGACGGCATGGTGGCGCCGCAGCCGCGGCTCAGTGATGTGGCCCCGCTGGTCGACAGGATGCGGCAGGGCAGCCTGGCGATCCACCGCAGCGAATCGGGCACTCCGGTGGAGATGACCGCCGGCCAGGAGCTGGCCGTGTTCCGCATCGTCCAGGAGTGCCTCACCAACGCACTGAAGCACGGCGGACGCGGTACTGCTGTGCGGCTGCACTTTGACTGGACCGGCCCCGGGCTGGCGCTGCATGTGGCGTCCGCCCTGGCCGCCGCAGGGTCGGGAGCCGCAGGGTCGGGAACCGCAGAAGAGGCGGACGGTGCCCAACGGGTGGGGCGGGGTATACCCGGTATGCGTGAACGGGCGCACCTGGCCGGAGGCTGGGTGACCGCGGGCCCGGACGGTGAGCAGTTCCGGGTCACCGCATTCGTGCCCTACGGGCTGCACGCCGCCGTCGGAGCGGACGGCCGGGAGGCCACAGGGCCGGAAGCAGCGGAACTGGAAGCGGCGCCACTCGAAGACGCCCGGCCGGAAGCGGCCGTCCGTGGCTGATACCGCAGGGCGCATCTCGGTGGCGCTCGTGGACGACCAGCCCCTCTTCCGTGCCGGAATCCGGATGCTCATCGAGAGCCAGGCGGACATGGAGCTTTCGGGGGAAGCGGGCGACGGCGAGGAGGCAGTGGCGCTCGCGATGGAACGGAACCCTGACGTGATGCTGATGGACCTGCGGATGCCTGTGCTCGACGGGGTCACCGCCACACAGCGCATCCTGCAGCAGGCGGATGCCGAGGGCGGGAACAAGCCAAAGATCATCGCCCTGACCACCTTCAACCGCGACCAGGCGGTGGTGGAGGCCGTCCAGGCCGGGGCCAGCGGATACCTGCTCAAAAGCGCGGAACCTGAATTCCTCCTCGCCGCCATCCGTACCGTCCACTCCGGCTACTCAGTCATCGCGCCCGGCTCCGTCCATGAGCTTTTCCAGCATGCGGCGCGGACGTTGCCCTCCGCAGGGCCGGACCTCTCCGTCCTCGAGGTGCTGTCGGCGCGGGAACGCGACGTCTTCCTGCTCGCGGCCAAAGGGCTGGCCAACGCCGAGATGGCCGACAGCCTGTTCGTCTCCGAGGCCACCATTAAGACGCACCTGCGCAGCGTGCTGGACAAGCTGGGGCTCCGCACCAGGCTCCAGCTGGTTGCCTTCGCCTACGAACGGCGGCTGCTGGGGTAGCAAAGCATCCACTGCCCGACTGGGCGCAATTCACAGCGGCTTAGGATCGCCCCTGCCTTGGCTGCTCCTGTCGCCCTGGTGGATGGTCACCGTTGCGGTAGCGTGCTGAAGCTGGATGCCCGCGGCAGTTGAGGGACCGTCCTAGGGGGCCCGCGGCGGACTATGGCTCCGAACTCTGGCCGGAGACTGGGCGAAGTGGGATTCTTAAGCTTGGCGGAGGGAAGCACCGTGACTCCCAAGCAACTGGTACTTGTAGTATCTGCCACCGTGGGCGTCCTGGCCCTGGTGCTGCTCTCGATCGACTGGCGGCCGGAGGCATTGCAGGATCCTGCCCGGACACTGGGTGTCCTCAACGCCCAGGGCGTTATCCGCTGGGGCGAAAACCCTGACCGTGCGCCCTTCTCCGTCTTCGAGCTCATTCTGTTCATCGCGGTGGGGCTGGCCTTCGTGCTGGCGGGGGTGACGGCATGGCAGACCCGGCCCAACCGGAATCCCGGTCTGCTCCTGGTGGTCGCCGGGCTGCTGTGGCTGGCGGCCGGCGTGCGGCGGTCCAGCGATCCGGTCCTGTTTACAGTGGGAGTGGGGCTGACGCTGATGTACCAGCCGCCGCTGCTTCAGCTGGCCCTGAGCTTCCCGTCGGGAGTCCTTCGCTCGCGGGCGGAACGCGGTGCGGTGATTTTCTTCTTTGCCGCCTGGGTGGTCGTCGCGGCCGCCAGCTGGGCGTTTTTTGATCCGCGGCTGCATATCGCCGCAGGGCAGTCCACGTCCCAAAACCTGCTGCTCCTGTGGGACAGCCCGCAGCTCACCAACGCCATCGGCGACATGGCCAGGATTGTCCAGGTGGGCGTGGGCCTGGCGATTGTGGCAATCCTGGTGTCCCGCTGGCGGTCCGGTTCATCCGCCTATCGGGCCGCGTTCCTGCCACTGTGGCTGGCTGTAATCATCAAGACGGCGTCCACCGTCTGGGTGTCACTTGCTGTGGTTCAGCTGACCGGCTCACTCTCCAACGAGGCCCTGCTCTGGCAGTATCCGGCGACCGCCATCGTCCCCCTCGCCGTCCTGCTCGGCCTGTGGCGTTACCGGTTCGCCCGAGGTGCGCTGAGCGATCTGATGGTGGAAATCGGGATGGCGCCGGTCAGCGACCGGCTCATCCGCGCCCTGCGGAGATCGGTCCGGGACCCCACCCTCAGCCTGTGGCGGTGGTCGCCGGCGCTGTCGGGGTTCGTGGACGACGACGGCGTGCCCCGCGCAGTCCCGGAGGACGGATCCGGGCGGGCAGCCATGGTGTTGGAACGCAACGGCACGCCCGTCGGGGCGCTAGTCTTCGACGAAGCCCTGAGGGACCAGCCGCAGCTGCTGGCCGCGGTTCGGAGCGCCACCTCACTGGCACTGGACAACCAGAACATGGAGCAGCAGCTGCGGGACCAGCTGGTCGAGGTCCGCCGCTCCCGGGAACGGATCGTCACCGCCGGGGACGCCCGGCGTCGTGAGCTGGAACGGGACCTGCACGACGGTGCGCAGCAGCGTTTGGTCGCCGTGTCCATGGACCTGGCCAGGGCGCGGCGTGCCGCGAGCCCCGTGGAGATGAAGGACCTGGTGGACCACGCCAGTGACGGGCTTGCCGTTGCCCTGGCCGAACTGCGTGAACTGGCCAGGGGCGTCTATCCGCCGTCGCTGCGGGAAAGGGGCCTGGCCGGCTCGCTCACGGCGCTCGCGGAGCGCTCCGCACTGCCCATCCAGCTGGAAGTCGACCTGCCGCAGAGGCCTCCGCCGCAGGTGGAACTCGCGGCGTATTTCATCTGCGCCGAGGCCGTCACCAATGCGGCCAAGCACGCCCGAGCCTCCACCCTGCTGATCGGCGTAAAAGGCACGGAAACCGAGCTCGGCCTCCGCGTCACGGACAACGGGATCGGCGGGGCCAGCGCAGGCGCCGACGGCGGCCTGCTGGGACTGGCCGACCGGGCCGCGGCACTGGGCGGCTCCCTGGCGGTCACCAGCCCTGAAGGCCGCGGAACCACCGTGGCCGCAACGCTGCCGTTCTCGGCAGATCCAACGGAGGACATGCCATGACACTGCGCGTCGCCCTTGCGGACGACTCGGCGCTGCTCCGCCGGGGACTTGCCGCCCTGCTCAGTTCCGAAGGGCTGGAGGTGGTCTGCGAGGCCGCGGATGCCCAGGAACTCCTGGAGTGCGTTGCCGCCCTGCGGCCGGATGTCGCCGTCGTCGACATCCGCATGCCGCCCACCTTCACCATCGAGGGCATCCAGGCCGCCACGGCCATCCGGCGCGACCAGCCCGGCACGGGGGTGCTGCTGCTGTCCCAATACGTCGAGACCGAAAATGCCATGTCGCTCTTCGGGAACGGAGCGAAAGGGCTCGGCTATCTGCTCAAGGAGCGGGTCTCCGACATCGACGACTTCATCGATGCCCTCCACCGCGTGGCGGCGGGCGGCACCGCCGTCGATCCGGAACTGGTGGCCCGCATGGTGGCCCGGCCGCACAACGGCCGGCAGCGGGAGGACGAGCTCAGCGGCCGGGAACGGGATGTCCTGGAGCTGATGGCCGAGGGGCGCACCAACCAGGCAATCGGCAAGACCCTGTTCCTGGGGGAGCGGACGGTGGAGGCCCACATCAGGAGCATCTTCCTGAAGCTCGGGCTGCGGCCGGAACCCGAGGACCACCGCCGGGTCCTTGCCGTGCTCACCTACCTGCGCCAGCAATAGCCAACCGGCGGCAGCCCCTTTCGGGAGCTGCCGCCGGTTGGTTGGCCAGGACCTGGCCAGCTGAAGATCCTGCTAGTTGGACACCCTGCGAGTTCGACGGAGCTAGTTGGACATCGAGGTGGTGCCGCTGCCGGTCCAGCCGGTGAACGGCGACCAGACACCGTTGGCACCTTCCTGGTGGCGGACCTTGTGGTAAACCTCCTCGTTGCCGATCTCCGTGTTGGTCAGGGTGCGGACATTGTGGATGGTGTGCCAGCCGTTGGCGGGGCCGAGGTAGCGGCTGAAGGCCGAGTTGCCGAGATGGTCGTCACCGTTGGGCCAGTCGTCGCTCTCCCAGCGCTGCTGCTCGATGTAGACGGAGCGGTTGGCTGCGCAGTAGACGTTGATCCGGTAGTCCACCAGTTTGGTGCCGGACGAGTTGAACCCCGCAAAGATGGGCTTCAGCGGCACCACTTGGCAGGCGTAGTTGGTGGTGGCGGCCTGGGCGGGTGCGGCCAGGGCGACACCACCTGCGGCAAGTCCCAGCGTCATTGCTGAGACGAGGGCGATCTTCGCGCGGGAAGGACGGGACTTCTTTGTTCCGGCGGTCATGGACATGACTTCTTGCTCCTATTGGGGTGGGTGGTTTCCGGTTCCGGAGTGCTCTCCTGGTCCGGTGTTTCCATGGTGCGCGCGGGGTCCCGTCCGTGACTTCCGTGCTAGCACTGTTTGTCCGGGGCAGCAGGATTATCAGCTTGCTTATTATTTCCGGGGTTCCTAGTGTTAAACCCGTAAGGCATCCGGCAGGAGGAGGACATATGTCAGCGCACAACATTGCAGGCAAGAAGGTGGCGTTCCTGATGACCGACGGCGTGGAGCAGGTGGAGCTGACCAGCCCCTGGAACGCCGTGAAGGAAGCCGGGGGTGAGCCCACCCTGGTGGCGCCCAAGGCCGGGAAGCTGCAGGGCTACGACGGCACCGAAAAGGGCGAGAAGTTCGACGTCGACATCACCGTGGCTGAGGCCAACGCCTCCGATTTCCATGCACTGGTGATCCCCGGCGGAGTGGTCAACGCCGACCACCTGCGCGTGGACAAGGACGCCCAGGCCTTCGCCCGCAGCTTCTTTGAGCAGCACAAGCCCGTGGCCTCCATCTGCCATGGGCCCTGGCTCCTCATCGACGCCGGTGTGGTCCGCGGCCGCAAGCTGACCTCGTACCACACGCTCCAGACCGACCTGAAGAACGCAGGCGCGGACTGGCGTGACGAGGAAGTGGTGGTGGACCAGGGCTTCGTTACCAGCAGGCACCCCGGTGACCTCAAGGCGTTCAACGACAAGCTGCTCGAAGAGATCGAAGAAGGCGAGCACGCCGGCCAGACGGCCTAAGCAGCCGCGTCCAAATCGGAGCGCGCAAAAAAGGAGAGGGGCCCGACGACGGCAAATTGCCCCCGTCGGGACCCTCTCCTTTGCTTAAGTTCCGGGTCCCTGGTCAGTCGCTGGAGCTGGGTTCCGTGGTGAGGCCCCGGTTGTCTCCGGTTTCGCTGTTCTGCTCCTCGGCCGGTCCCGGGGGTTTGGTGCCGCCCGCGCCGGCGGGGCCGCTATCGGCGGGTCCGGAGGCGGCGTGGCGGCCGGAGGCCCGGTCTGCCGGCTTGTCCTTCGGCAGCGGGCTGGTTTTGTCTTCGACTCCGTCGCTCACGATGTCTTCGGGCTCGTTGTGTTCCGTGCTCATGGACTGCTCCTGATCTTGCGGTGTCGGATCTGTCCGGCCTGCTCAAAGCGCCGGCCCGTTCTAGGCGGACTTACCGTTCCACGCTACAGCGGGGCTGCAGGTGCGTACAGGTGCGGGCCCGCGTGTCCCTATGCCATCGAAGCCCATTGGCGCAGTTCCCGGGTTTCGCCGTAGGGCACGTCGCGGCTCACGGCGACGGTGTAGGTGGAGAAGCCGGTCTGGGTGACCAGTACGCCGTGGCGCCGCTCCTGCATGGCGTGCCGGAGGGCGATGTCCACGGCGCTGTTGAGGTCGTTTTCGATGGTGGCGGGATCGTGGGCAATGATCTCGAGGAGGATGTCGGAGTGGTGCTTGATCATGGGGTGCTCTCTCTCGCGGTGAAGGGTCAGGGGCGTCTGAGGATGATTTGGTGAGGGCTGTTTCCGGAAGGGAAATCGGGTAGGGCAAAGAAATGCCGGCTAAGGCTGGAAATGATGTGAGGGTGCCCGGCATTCTGTGATGGGGCTGGGCCGGCGCGATGCGTCCGGCGGAGGGACCGGGAACGTTTGCCGTTCCTGCGGATCCACCCTTAGTGTGGCGGACCGCCTGGCCGCATGGCAATCATTTCGGTGGAATTTGTTGTGTGCGCTGCGTCACACTGCCGGGCCGGTCTGGGGCAAAAAGCAAGGGGCCGACGGCGGTCATTCCCGCCGTCGGCCCCTTGCCGTGGTGTTGTCCGGTGCTCTTAGCGCTTCGCCAGGTGCTCGCCCACGGCGAAGGCGCGGGTGATGGCCGAGCCCAGGGTGGCGCCGCCGCCGGGGTAGTTGTTACGGAACACGCTGGCCGAGACGTTACCCGCGGCGTACAGCCCGGGGATCGGCCGGCGGCGGCGGTCCAGGACCCGTCCGTCGAAGTCGGTTTCCAGGCCACCTGAGGTGCCAAGGACCCCTGCCGAAACCGGCGCTGCGTAGAACGGCCCGGTGGCGAGGGGAGCCAAGCAGGGGTTGGGGGTGTTGCCCGAATCGCCCAGGAAGCGGTCCTGGGGAGTTGCCCCGCGGTGGAACACTGTATCGACGCCCGCGGCAGCATCCGTGTTGAACCTCGCCACGGTGTCCCTGAGCCCGGCCGGGCTCATCCTGAGCTTTCCGGCAAGATCCTCCACGGACCCGGCGGAGGTCATCCATTCCGCCGGTGACCCGGGAGTTGAGCCGGCCACGGGGTACTTGGACAGGTAGGCGGAGTCGAACACCAGCCATGCCGGGTTGTTCTGCTGCCGCCCCGTGTGCGGGTCCACGGACGCGAACACGCGGCAGGCGTCGTGGTAATTCAGTGCCTCGTTGACGAACCGCTTACCGGCGGCGTTCACCAGGATGGAACCCGGCAGGGTCATCTCCACATTGCCCATCCGGCCGGACTGCCGTCCGTCGTACTGATGCCCGGGCGCGGAGATCACCGGGACGCCCCAGATGGCCGTCATATCCGCCACCGCCGCCCCGTTCTTGAGGCCCAGTTCCAGCCCGTCGCCCTCGTTTGATGGGGCACTGATGGGCGTCACGGGAAACGCAAGGAAGGCCTTGCGCAGGCGGGGATTCCACTCGAACCCTCCGGAGGCCAGTACGACGGCGGCCGCCTCCACTTTCCTGCCGGCGGGGGTTGGGCGTCTCGTTCCCTCGCCGTCCTGCGCACCTCCCGGCGTCGGCTCGCCTCCCAGAATCACCGTCCAGCCGCTATCGGTGCGTACCAGGTCCTCCGCAGGTGCTTCGGCAGCGATGTGGATGCCCCGGTCCAGGGCGCTCGCCAGCAGCCGCCCCACCAGGGCCCCGCCCATCGTCCGGACACCGGTGGCTGCCCTGCGGGCGAGCAGTTCAGGATCGGCCGCACGGCCGTTGAGCCCGTCCCGTTCGGTCATGGTCAGGAGCGGAAAGTACGACGACGGCCGGATGGCCTCCGCCAGGCCCGGGTAGTCCGACGGATCGAAGGCGTTGTTGTCCAGGCCGCGTCCGCCGTCGGCTGCTCCGTTCCACTCCAGGTGGTAATCCGGGCGGGCGATCGGGGTCATGGACACCCGGGTTTTGCCGGTCAGGTATTCGACGGCGCGCAGCGCGGTGCGGACGTACCAGTCGATTTCTTTCGCTGACAGGACGTGCCCGGCTGCCTCCGTGAGGTAAGCGACGGCGCGGTCGTGGCTGTCGCGGAAACCGGCCCCACCGGCCAGATGGTTGTTCGGAGCCCACATCACCCCGCCGCCTGCGGCGGTGGTGCCGCCCAGCTGGGCGGCTTTCTCGGCCACCAGGACGCTCAGCCCGGCGTCGGCCGCGCGGACTGCCGCCACCAGGCCGGCGGCGCCGCTTCCCACCACCACCACGTCATATGCGGCGACCAGCTGCTCCACCGGCGTGAGGACTCTGTGCGCGTTCGGGCCGTTGCTCATGCCGAGGCTCCGGAAAGCGCTGATCCGACGGCAGATTCGCTGATTAATCCCTGGCGGGCGCGGGCCCGGGCGGCCGGCATTTCGATGAGGATCTTGCCCACCTTCCTGCGGTTGCGCATCAGCCCGTACGCCTGCTGCAGCTCCTCGAAGGCGAAACGGTGGGTCAGGAGGGCGCGGGCCTGGTCCGGATGGCGGGCCAGGAGGCCCAGCCCGTCCGGGATGAGGTTGAGGCTGTTGCGGCTGCCCATCAGGTCCAGTTCCTTGAAGGGAATGTCCTTCATGGACACGGTGGCCGAGCGTGCCGAGATACCCACCTGGACGATGCGGCCCGCGCTGGCCACGAGCCGGATGGCGTTCTCTAGCGAGGACGGTGCGCCGGTGGCTTCGAGCACAAGGCCGGGGCCGTAACCGCCGGTGAGCTGATCCAGCCGCCCCGCCTGTTCGGCATCCGGGAAACCGGCGGCAGGGTCCACCAGCAGCGTGTCCACTGCGCCGAAGGCCGTTGCCAGTTCGAGCCGGTCAGCTTCGGTGTCCGCGCAGGCCACGTTCACGCCCAGGTCGGTCAGGTAGAGCGTTGCGAGCAGTCCGATGGGCCCGCTGCCCAGGACCAGCGCGGTTTCACCTGCCACAGGGCGGCCCCGGTTGACGGCCTGCATGGCGATCGACGCCGGTTCGGCCATGGCGGCGAGGTCCAGGTCCAGGCCATCGGGAACCAGGCACAGTTTGTCCACCGGGACACTGAGCAGTTCCACCAGGGCGCCGTCGGAATAGCAGCCAATGCAGCCGATGTTCCGGCAGACGTTGAACCGGCCCGAGCGGCACGGCTGGCACGCCCCGCAGTAGGTCATGGGGCTGACGGCAACCCTGTCCCCGGCGCGGACGCCGGACGCGTTGTTGCCGATGGCTTCGACCACGCCGGAAAACTCGTGGCCCTGGACCACCGGGAGCCCGGCCGGGTAGTCGTCCTCCCAGATGTGCAGGTCGGTGCCGCAAAGGGTGACGTTGTGGACGCGGACCAGGGCGCGGCCCGCGTCCAGGCCGGGTTCGGCCACCTCCTCGTAGCGGATAGTTTCCTTGGCGACGGTCCGTGCGGTCAGCATGGTGCGGCCGCCTTAGTTCCGGCCGGCGTTGGCCGCGTCAGCGCCGGCTGGTTCGGCGCCAAAGACGATGTTCCATTGCCGGATGTTCCGCATTTCGACGAGGTTGTTGATGTAGAACGGGTCCTGGTTCATCAGGGCCTCGACGTCGGTTTTGGAATCGCCCTTGACGATCAGCAGGGCGCCGGGGGTTTCGCCGGGGCCGAACGGACCGCTCGTGACCAGCCGGCCGCCGTCGTACTGGGACTTCAGGAACTCAACGTGCCGCGGACGGTGCTCGTCGCGGCCGGCGGCGGTGGCGTCGGCGTAAGTGTAGGTGACGGCGAAAGTTGCCATGGGGAACGTTTCCTCTTCATTGAGCGGTGATGCGGCGGCCCTCTTGCAGGACGGTCACACGTTTGATGTCACTCCCATGGTGGAATTTGAATTGAGACAAGTCCAATACTTACTTGGTCAATGACTATGTGCGAATGGCACATAGTCAGCGGTGGTGCGGCGTCAGCGTCCGGGCGTTGGGAGGACGGTGTCGGCGAGCTCCAGGGCCAGCTTCAAGGCCGGCGAGATGAGGGCGGGGTTCCACGCGATGCCCGAATCCAGCAGCGGTGCCGCACCCGAGAGCGGGAGGAACACTGTGCCGCCCGGCATGATGCCGGCAACTGAGTCGGGCATGAGGCTAACCCCCACGCCGCCGGCCACGAGGGACAGTGCGGTGTAGGGGTCGGAGACTTCCTGAACCACGCGGGGCCGGAAGCCGGCCGCCGTGCAGGCCGAAAAGATGGCCTCCCGCAGGGTGGACCCCTGCGCGGCCGGCATGGTGATGAATCCGTCCACTGCCAGTTCGGCAAGGCTGATGGCGGCCCGGCCAGCGAGGGGGTGGTCTTCGGGCAAGATGGCACCCAGCGGCTCCACTGCGATGCTCCGGGTGGCCAGTGAGGGCGCGTCCACCGGAAGCCCGATGAAGGACAGGTCCAGGGAGCCGTTGCGCAACTGGTCGAGGGCATCCTGGGTGAGCAGTCCGCCGGTGAGCGTCAGCTCCAGGCGGGGGTAGCGGTTGCGCAATGCCCTGGTCAGCGGCGGAAGGGTCTTGTGGTTCAGGGCCCCGGAGAAACCGATGCTGAGCCGGCCATAGACCTCCCCGCTGTCCGCCGTGGCAGCCCGCCGTGCCAGGTCGAACTCCTCGAGGATCTTCCGGGCGTGCGGCAGGAAAGCGAATCCGGCGGTGGTCAGCGAAACGGCCCTGGTGTTGCGTTCGAAGAGCGCAGTGCCGAGGCTCTTCTCCAGCTTCTTGATGGTCTGGCTCAGCGGCGACTGAGCCATGCGGAGCCGGTGGGCGGCGCGGCCAAAGTGCAATTCCTCGGCCACTGCCAGGAATGCCTCGATCTGCCGCAGCTCCACGCCGTTCCTCCCGCTGGTTCCTTGCTCAGGTGTTGTCACGCCAAGGCTATATTGGCAGGAACGGCGCAGACGGCAACCCGGGAGGAACCATGGCGAACTCCGCATCGGGGGAGTCCGTCATCCAGCGCGTCGTGAAGATCCTGGACGCCTTCTCCAAGGGCCATCCGAGGCTGACGCTCCGCGAACTGGTGCACATCACCGGGATGTCCAGCAGCACGGCCCACCGCCTGGCCAACGATCTCGTGGACAGCGGGCTACTGAACCGCGGCGAGGCCGGGGACTACGGCGTGGGCATGAAGATGTGGGAACTCGCCTCCCGCAGCAACCCCCTGGAGGAGTTCCGGCGCCGGGGCCTTCCCTTCCTGGAAGGCGTCCACGCCGCCGTCCGCGAACAGGTGTCGCTGTCCATCCCGGATGTCGAGTCCCGGAGCGTGCTGTACCTGGAACAGCTGGACCAGCACGGCACGGCAACCAACCTGGCAGCGGTGGCGGGCAGGCTGGACATCCACAACACGACATCCGGCATGGCCATGTTGGCGCACATGCCCCGCCACGTGCAGGAGCGCTTCCTCGCCGGCCCGCTGGAGAAGACCACGCCGAATACGGAAACGGACCCCGTCAAAGTCCGGGCGCATCTGGCGCTGATCAGGGAGCGGGGCTATGTCCGGATGGCCGGGGTCCTGGTACCGGAGAACACTGCCTACGCGGTGCCGGTCTTCGGTGAGGGAAACCGCGTGATCGGTGCCATCGCCGTCGTGCTTCCCACGGCACATGAGAACCCCCATGTCATCCTTCCCGTCCTGGTAGCGGCCGGCCGCGGCCTGTCCCGCACCATGGGCGCGGAACGCCGCCCCTACGGCACCCGGCCGTGGCTGGAGTCGGACCGCCAGGACCTCAAAACCCGGGACACGGCGAACTAGTCGCGTCCCGTTGAATGGGATTCTGCGCCGCAGTTCGTGACGCCGCTCATACAGTTTTTCTTCAGAGCCGCGGCTTCGAAACTTCCCACCGGAACGCCATTCAAGCTGGCGCCGGCCACCACCATTCAACCCCGTGACACTCAATGAGGAGACACTATGGGACACCTAATGCAGCCCCCGACGGCAGCTACCCAGCAAGCCGCCGGCCTGGACGGGACGGAAACCCCTCCCGCCAAAATGCCCAAGAAGGCAGCCCTGGCCTCCTTCCTGGGTTCCACCCTGGAGTACTACGACTTCTTCATCTACGGAACAGCCGCGGCCCTGGTCTTCCCCAAGATCTTCTTCCCCGGCGGCGACCCGGTCGTGGCCCTGCTCGGTGCCATGGCCACGTTCGGCGTCGGCTACCTGGCCCGGCCGCTTGGCGGCATCGTGATGAGCCACTTCGGCGACAAGATCGGACGCAAACAGGCCCTGATGATCACCCTGGTGATCATGGGCGTCGCCTCCATCGGCATCGGCTTCCTGCCCACGTACGGCCAGATCGGCTACTGGGCCACGGCACTGCTGCTCGTTGGCCGCCTGGCGCAGGGCTTCTCCGCCGGCGCCGAGGCCGCCGGTGCGTCCACCCTGACCATGGAGCACTCCCCGGAAGGCCGCCGCGGGTTCTTCACCAGCTTCGTGATGACCGGCTACGCCTCCGGCATGGTGCTCTCCACGGTGGTCTTCATCCCGCTGGCCGCCCTCCCGGAAGACCAGCTGCTCAGCTGGGGCTGGCGTATCCCGTTCTGGCTCTCCGTGGTGGTCCTCGGGGTCGCCTACTGGATCCGTACCCGCCTGGAGGAACCGCCGGTCTTCGAAGAGGCCGTGGAATCGAAAACGCCCCAGGGCATCCCGGCTGCCGAGGTGCTGAAAACCCAGTGGCGCGACGTGCTTCGCGTCGCCCTCGTCATGCTGTTCTCCGTCATGCAGACCACCTTCACCGTCTACGCCCTGGCCTATGCCACGGGACCCTCCATCGGGCTGGACCGGACCCTGATGCTCAGCGTCAACGCCGTCACCATCGGACTGTCCATGTTCACCATCCCGCTGGCCGGCATCATCTCGGACAGGCTCGGCCGCAAGAAGGTGCTCCTGGTTGGCGCCCTCGGCTGCGCTGTCACGTCCTTCGGCTACTTCTGGGCCATCAGCGAGCACAACGTCGCCATGATCTTCGTCTTCGGGTTCCTGAACATGAGCGTGTTCTACTCCTGCTGGAACGGCGTCTGGACGGTCTTCTTCCCCGAGATGTTCCCCGCAGCGGTCCGCTACTCAGGGATGGCCATCGGCAGCCAGGTGGGCCTGATCCTCACCGGGTTCGCCCCGGTCATCGCCACGATGCTGGCACAGCCGGGCCCCGGCGGCTGGATCCCCGTGGCCAGTTTCACGGTGGTCTGCCTGGCAGTCTCAGCCATCGCCATCGCGACGGCGCGGGAAACCCACAAGACCCCGCTCGAAGAGCTCGGCCTGCCCCGCAAGCGCAGCATGTCCGCGTAGCGCCTTCCGGCCCTGTACCTGCCGCCCAGCGTCCCGCCCTCCCACCCACTCACGCACCAGAAAGTTGATCCTCCCGTGACTTCATCAGCATTCGCCAGCACCCGCACCTTCCGCGTCGGCATCGTCGGCTGCGGCGCGATCTCCCGCAACCACCTCGAGGCCTTCGGCGCCCTGGACAACGTCCGGATCGTCGGGGTCTGCGACATCGACCTGGACCGGGCCGGTGCCACCGCCGAATCCTGGGATGTTCCGAACGCTGTGAACACCGTGGCCGAGCTGCTGGACCTCGGCGTGGACATCATTTCGGTCTGCACGCCGCACCCAACGCACGAGGAAGTGGTGCTGCAGGCGGCTGCCGCCGGAGTCCACGTGCTGTGCGAAAAGCCGATCGCCACCAAGCTGGACGCGGCGGAACGTATGGTCGCTGCGTGCGAGGAAGCGGGAGTCCGGCTGGGCGTCCTCTTCCAGCGCCGCTTCTGGCCCGCGGCCCAGCGGATCCGCTCCGCCATCGACGATGGAACGCTGGGCCAGGCCATCATGGCCCAGTGTTCCGTGATGCTGCACCGTTCCCCGGAGTACTACTCCCGCGACGCGTGGCGGGGGACCTGGGACAACGACGGCGGCGGCGTGCTGATGACGCAGGCCATCCACCAGATCGATCTGCTGCAGTGGTACCTCGGCGATGTCGCCGAGGTCTACGGGAAGGTCAACACCTACCGGCACGGGGACTACATAGAGGTGGAAGATTCGGCCACGGCCGTCATCACCTTCACCTCGGGAGCGATGGCAACCCTGGAAGCATCAACGGCAGTCTCACCCAACCTGGGAATCCAGCTTCGGGTCACGGGTGAAACCGGCGCCTCGGCCTCACTGACGGAGTTCCCGGAAGGAAGCGACGGGCGGCTTGACCTGTGGGCAGTCGGCGAAAAGATCGTCGTGGACCCTGTTCATCCTGACGGCGTGGAGCCCAATGTTGATCTCTCAACGATCAACAGGCAGCTGATTCCGCACCACACCAGCCAGGTACGGGATTTTGTGCGTGCCCTGGAAACCGACGGCGAACCGGCCATCACCGGTAGGGATGCCCTCAAGTCGCTTCGGATCCTTCTGGCGGTCTACGAATCCTCACGTACCGGGCTGCCTGTCCGCTTCGCCGGGGCTCAGGTCCCTGCCGGGGTCTCCGCGAAAGTCGCAGGCTAAGGCATGGCCGAGGACAGCATTCAGGAACGCCGCTACGCCGCCCGCCCCCTCACTCTGGGCCGCAACGGCCGCCCCCCGCGGACCCTCCGCAACCGGCTGGCCTCCGCACCGATGGAGCGAAACTACGGCACCACGGACGGCCACATCACCGAGCAATACGTCGACTATCTCGTGACGCGGGCCAAGGCAGGCCTGGGCATGGTGACCACCGAGGCTACCTATGTCCGCGCCGACGGCAAGGGCCGCACCCACCAGCTGGGCCTGCACACGGATGCCATGATCCCAGGGCTGCGCAAACTCACCGACGCGCTGCACGCCGAAGGCGCCCTCGCCGCCGTCGAGCTCAACCACGGCGGCCGCACCGCCCAAGCCGCGGTGTCCGGGTTCAAGAACCTGGCGCCGTCGCCGGTGCCGTGTGAAGTGGCCGGCGGCGAGGTGCCGCGCGAACTGACCGCCGCGGAGTGCCAGGACCTTGCGGCGGCGTACGGCCATGCTGCCCGCCGGGGCGTGGACGCCGGCTTCGATGCCATCAACATCCACGGCGCCCACGGCTACCTCATCCATCAGTTCATGTCTCCGCTGTCCAACCACCGCCAGGACGAGTTCGCCGCCCCGGAGCGCTTCATGAACCTGGTGATCGACGAAGTCCGCCGGGCAGCTCCGGATGCCATCATCGGCATGCGTGTTTCCGTGGTGGAAGGCCCGGCGGACGGCATCACGGCGGAGCAGCAACTGGAGATCATCGCCAAGGCGCACATGGAACACCTCGACTTCCTGGACATCTCCGCCGGCAGCTACGAGGCCGGCGAATGGATTGTCCAGTCCGGCGAATGGAAGCCGGGCATCTTGGCCGACTATGCCAAGGCGTACCGCCGGTTCGGGCTCCCGCTGGGTATGGCCGGCCGACTGAACTCCCCGGCCATCATCGAAGAGGTCCTCGGCGACGGCACCTGTGACTTCGTCAGCCTGGCCCGAGCCATCCACGCCGACCCCGCCTTCGTCGGAGGCGTGCTGCACGGCGAGAGCTACCGCCCGTGCATCGCCTGCAACGTCTGCATCGACAACCTGGGGCTCGGCCAGGTCACGTGCACGGTCAACCCGGCCGTCGGCCGCTCCCGCGTCCCCGTCCCCACGCCCGCCGTGCGCGAAGGCTCCCGTGTGGTGGTGGTGGGGGCGGGTCCCGCCGGCCTCACCGCCGCCCGCGAACTCGCCGAAGCCGGCGCGAAAGTGACCGTGCTCGACGACGGCGCCCGCCCCGGCGGCCAGTTCGCCCTGGCCGAGCGGATGAAGTCCACCCCGGACTTCCACCGCTTCGCTGAGTGGTCGGCGGAGGAGAACGCACGGCTCGGCATTGACGTCCGGCTGGGCACGCACGTGGACACCGGCGACGTCGGTGCGCTGGTCCGCGAAACCGGCGCCGACGCCGTCGTGCTCGCCACCGGCGGCCTCCGCCCCGCCGCCGGCTTCCCCGGCGATGAGTCGCCGAATGTCCTGGACGTGCGTGACTGGCTGGCTGCCCACGCCGGGGTTCTGGACGGCAAGTACATCCCCGGGGCCGTGACCATCTGGGGCGCGGATTCCGTGGCCATGACAGTGGCGGACACACTGGCGGACCGCGGCACCGCCGTGCTGCTGGTGGGCCCGCAGGAAGTCATGGCACCCGAAGCCGGGCGCCGCGCCAAGATCCTGGCCGTGCCACGGCTCCAAGCCAATCCGCGCGTCCGGATCCGCCTCGGCGCCACCATCGAGGAGTATGACGGCGCCCGGGTCCGCGTCAGCTCGGCCGGCGGCCCCGACGGGCGGGACGGAGGTGAGTGGCTGGACGCCCCCGGGGAGCTGCTGGTCTCCCGTTCCGTCGCTCCGCTGGACGGCTCCGTGCCGGCCCGTGAACGCGACGCCGGGCTCAGCCTCGCGGCCGGGGTTCCCGTGACCCTCGCCGGGACGGTCGTGGACCATACCCCGGCCATCGCCTCCCACGCCGTGAAGAGCGGCTACGACGCCGCCCAGCGCGTGGCCGCTGCCCTGGCTGAACATGCGCCGGCCCACGCACCCGCCGGCAGCCACTCCAGCCGCATCGCAAACCGCGAACTCACCATGAACGGAGCAGCCTCATGACACCCTCCCCACGCCGCCAGGTGGGCCTGGCCCAGCTTTCCCTCGTGGGGACGGCACCGCCGGACCTCGTGGCCATTGCCGCTGAAGCGGGCTTCGACTTCATCGGCGCACGCGTGCGGCCGGTTACCGGCACCGAGCGCGCCTACAACCTGCAGCCGGGTTCGCCCATGCTGAAGGAAACCCTGGCGCGGATGAGGGACACCGGGGTGACGGTGAAGGACATCGAGTTCCTGCTCCTGGACGGAAGCGAGCAGCGCGACGCCTGGCTGCGGATGATGGCAGCAGGCCAGGCCCTGGGCGCCAGTTCGCTGACCGTCGCCGGAGCCGACGCGGACGCCTCCCGATTGGCGGACACCCTCGCCCGGATGACGGAAGACGGTCAGGGGTTCGGCATAGTGCCTACGCTGGAGCCGATCTCCTACCAACCGGTACAGTCCCTCCGCGCCGCGGCGGAGCTCGCACGCCAGGCAGGCTGCCAGGTGGTGGTGGACGCGTTGCACTTTAACCGCTTCGGCGGCACCCAGGACCAGCTGGCCGGCAGCGTGGACCTCGTCCCGCTGGTGCAGCTGTGCGACGGCCCGGCTCTGCGGCCCGCAGGACGCGAGGGCCTCGTGGCCGAGTCCCGTTCAGAGCGCGGCGTTCCCGGCGAGGGCGAGTTCGATCTCGCCGCACTGGTGGCGGCCTTCCCTGCCGGAACCCCCGTGAGCGTGGAGACGCCGTCGGACCGGCGCGTTGCCCAACTCGGCGGCCTGGGCTGGGCCCGGACCCTCAAGGCCGCTTCCGACGCCGTGCTGCAGGCGGCGGACAGCCTTCAGAAAGCAGGAGCTAAATGAGCGAAGTACTGGAAAGGACGACGGCGGCGCTCACCGCCGGAGTCCGCGTCCCGCTGATCGGGCTGGGCACCTGGCCGATGGCGGGCGAGGAAGCCGCGGACGCCGTGGAGCGCGCCATCGGCAACGGCTACCGCCACATCGACACCGCCGAAAACTACGGCAACGAAGACGCCGTCGGCGAGGGCATCCGGCGCAGCGGGATTGCCCGGGAGGACCTCTTCATCACCACCAAGTTCAACAAGGACTGGCACAGCCGGGGCGGGGTCCGCGCCGCTTTTGAGCGCTCCGCGGGGCGGCTGGGCGTCGACTACCTGGACCTGTTCCTGGTCCACTGGCCCAACCCCGCGCTGGGCCGCTTCGTCGAAGCCTGCAAAGGCCTCCAGCAACTGGCGGATGACGGGTCCATCCGTGCCTGGGGTGTCTCAAACTTCAAGCCTTCCCACCTGCGCAGAGTCCTGGCTGCCGGGCTGACGGTGCCGGTGAACCAGGTGCAGGTGGACCCCGCCCACGGCCAGCCGGAACAGCTCGCGTTCCACCGGGAGCACGGCATCACCACGGGCGCGTACAGCCCGCTGGGCCGCAACGGGGACTTCATGGCGAGCCCGGCCATCACCGGGCCGGCACGGGAACTGGGCAGGACGCCCGGGCAGATCGTGCTCCGCTGGCATGTGCAGCAGGGCCGGATCGCCACGCCGAAATCCGCCAGCGACGCCCGGCAGCGGCAGAACCTGGACGTCTTCGGCTTCGAGCTGACGCCGGTCCAGCTGGCGGCCATTAGTGCACTGGAAACCGGCGCTCCGCCGTGGCTCGATTCAGACAACTACGGACACTAGAGAACGAAAGACAATGGAGAACCCCATGAACGCGAGCACCGACTCCACCACGGCGCCGGCCTCCACACCGGAACAGGACCGCCGGCCTTCCGCCCTGGACTGCGATGTCCTGGTGGTCGGATCCGGCGCCGGCGGGCTGTCCGCAGCCGTCACCGCTGCCTACCACGGCCTCCGGGTCATCGTGGTGGAGAAGGCGGATGTCTGCGGCGGCGCCACGTCCTGGTCCGGCGGCTGGGCCTGGACCCCCGGCAACCCGCTGGCCCGGGCGGCTGGCGTGGACGAGGACAAGGAAACCTTCCGCACCTATCTGCGCCACACCCTGGGCGGGCAGTACCAGGCGGACAAGGTGGATGCCTTCCTCGAGGCCGTGCCGCACATGGTCGGCTTCTTCCAGGCCAAGACGTCCCTGCAGTTCGTCCCGGGGGCCAGGATCAATGACATCTACGGCAAGGTACCGGGTGCAGGCACCGGCAACCGTTCGGTGGGGCCAAAACCGATCAACGCCCGCCGGATCCGTCCGGAACTCCGGAGCAAGATGCGCCACCAGCTCTACGAGACGTCCTTCCTGGGTATGGGCATCATGGCCGGTCCGGACCTCACCAAGTTCCTCTCCGCCTCGCGGGGAAATCCCAAAGGAATCCTCCACGCCGGCTGGCGCCTGAGCCGCCACATCCTGGACCTGCTGACGCACCGGCGGAACATGCAGCTGGTCAACGGCACGGCCCTGACCGGGCGCCTGATGAAGTCCGCCGACGACCTGGGCGTGGACATCCGCGTTTCCACGCCTGCGAGGCGGCTGCTTACCGACGACACCGGCAAGGTGACCGGCGCCGTCGTCGGCTCCCCGGACGGTGAAGTGCAGATCAACGCAGCACGCGGTGTAGTGCTCGCCGCGGGCGGCTTCCCCAACGACATCCAGCGCCGGAAGGAGCTCTTCCCCCACACGCCCACGGGCCGAGAGCACTGGACGCTGGCACCCAAGGAAACCAGCGGGGACGGCATCAGCCTGGCCCAGGCCGTGGGAGCACGGTTCAAGACCGATGTGAAGTCCGCTGCCGCGTGGTGCCCCGTATCGCTGGTGCCGTACCGCAGCGGCCGGACCGGGACCTTCCCGCACATCATGGACCGCGCCAAGCCGGGCAGCATCGGCGTCCTGGCGAACGGCAAACGCTTCGTCAACGAGGCCAACGGCTACTACGACTACGTGGCCGCGCTGATGGAAGCCACCCCCGCGGGCGGCACGGCCGAGTCATGGCAGATCGCGGACAGCCGGTTCGTCCGCAGGTTCCCGCTGGGCGTGGCCAAGCCGCTGCCGGTCCTGCTGTACCCGTACCTGCGCTCCGGCTACCTCAAGAAGGGCCGGACCATCGAGGAGCTCGCGGCGAAGTGCGGCATCGACCCGGCCGGCCTCAAAGCCACTGTCGAGGAGTTCAACCGCAGCGCCCGTGATGGCGTGGACCCGGATTTCGGCCGCGGCGAGACGGCCTTCAACCGCTATGGCGGGGATGCCGGGACCCGGCCCAACCCCGCACTCGGCCCGCTCGAGAAAGGGCCGTTCTACGCGGTCCGTGTGGTGCCCGGCAGTTTCGGTACCTTCGCCGGGCTGGAAGCCGACGGCCGCTCACGCGTGCTGAATACCGACGGCCAGCCGATCGGTGGCCTGTACGTGGCAGGCAACGACCAGGCGAACGTGATGGGCGGAAACTACCCCGCCGGCGGCATCAACCTGGGACCCGCCCTCACGTTCGGGTACATCGCCGGACGGGACCTCGCCGGAGCCACCACCTACGAGGACGACGGCGCACTGCCGGCGGTCTTCCACGCGCCGTTGACCGCCTAGGGTGCCGAGCGTAAGCTGACGCTCACCTTCCGGGGCCGTCGCTCGGCGGGGCCCGGGTCTCCTTCTAGAGCGCAACCGGCCGCCGGGTGCCGAGGCAGTTGCCGACGCGCTATTTCCGGCGGATTGCTTGGAGGCACAATTCCATGTCTGAAATCACCATCAACGGCATCACCATTGATCCGATCAAACAGAACCGTGCCCTGCGTGACGCCGGGCTGGTCGCCGAGGACGCGTCCGAGTCGGACCACATCCTCATCCAAACCGCCGAGCCGCTGACAACGGAACAGCGCGCTGAACTTGCGGGCATCGACGTCGAGATGCAGGAATACGTCTCGGACAACACCTACCTCGCCGCGTTCCCGCCGAAAGACCTGAACCGGGTGCGCGCCCTGCCGTTCGTGAGCTGGGCGGACGTCTACTCCCGGGTCTTCAAGATCCCGCCACCCCTGCTGCCGCGCAGCGCGGACGCGGGCAACGTCCGGTCGCTGGCGGACCACGAACCGCATCCGGACCGCCGGCTGGAACGCGTGGACCTGCTCCTGCACCCGGGCATCGAGGCCACCCCGGACCTGATAGCGCGGGTTGCCGCGGCAGCCCGGGTGGAGCCGGACGCGGTGGCGGTGACACCCGGCAAGCTGCGGATCACCACCTCGGTGGGCCAGCTCCCCGACCTCGCGAAAATCGATGAGATCCGCGAGATCCACCCGGTGCGCGACCGCCAGCTCTTCAACAACGTGGCACGGGAAATCCTGAATGCCGAGGTTCAGCTCAACGGGACCACGTACCGAGGGGGCGGCGAGGTGGTGGCGGTGGCTGACACCGGATTCGACACCGGCGACGCCGCCAATCCGCATCCGGCGTTCACCGGGCGGGTCCAGGCGCTCTACGCGCTGGGCCGGACAGCGCCGGACAAGGCGGACGATCCGCACGGCCACGGCACCCACGTCGCAGGCTCCGTACTGGGACGTGGGAACTCGGCCACTATGGGCGGGGACATTGAGGGAACCGCGCCCGAGGCGCAGCTGATCCTGCAGAGCGTCCTCGACTCCAGCGGCGGCCTCGGCGGCATCCCTGTCAACCTCAACGACCTCTTCCAAAAGACTTACGACGACGGCGCCCGCGTGCACACGAACTCCTGGGGCGTTCCCGGACTGAACCTCCCGTATGACGCGAGCTCGCGGGAAATCGACGAATTCGTCTGGAACCACCAGGACCAGGTGATCTGCTTTGCGGCCGGGAACGACGGTGTGGACGGCAACAGCGACGGGACGGTGGACTCGAACTCCATCGGTTCCCAGTCCGCCGCGAAGAACTGCATCACCGTGGGCGCCAGCGAAAGCCTCCGCAAGGAGTTCGCGCCGTCCTACGGCACCTACTGGCCTGGAGACTTCCCCGCGAATCCCGTCAAGCGGGACAAACAGGCGAACAACCCGGACGGGATGGTGGCCTTCTCCAGCCGCGGGCCCACCAAGGAGGGGCGCGTCAAGCCCGACGTTGTGGCGCCGGGAACCAGCATCCTGTCCGCGCTCTCACGGAACGCCCCGATGGGCAACACCTTCGGCACGTCCACGGACCCGCTGTTCTTTTTCGATTCCGGCACCTCCATGGCAACCCCGCTGGTTGCCGGCTGCGCCGCCGTGCTGCGGGAGACCCTGGTGAAGAACGGCCTCGCCGCGCCCAGCGCTGCACTGATCAAAGCCCTCCTGATCAACGGCGCCGACGTGCTGCCCGGCCAGTACAACCCCAGCGAAGCCGGGGAATCGCCCAACGGCAGCTCCGGCTGGGGCCGGGTGAACCTCTCCCGGTCCGTGGTCCTTCCCGGGCAGCCGGGCAATGCGGGCCTGGGTGAAGGCGGCCCGCTGGAGCAGGGGGAGGAGGACTCCTTCACCATCGACATCCCCGAGGAGGTCCCCAAGGTTGCCGCCAAGGGGAGACGGAACCGGGGCCCGGCCGGGGACCCGGAACTCACGGCCGCCGGGGTGACGCTGAAGATCACCCTCGTGTGGTCCGATCCGCCCGGCCCCCAGTTGCAGAACGACCTGGACCTCATTGTGCTCGCGGCCGACGGCAGTGAACGCCACGGCAACTCCGGCATCACCGCCGGCTTCGACCACCGGAACAACGTGGAACAGGTCCTCTGGACGGGCATGCCGCCGGGGGAGGCCAAGATCGTGGTCCGGGCCTTCCGGATCACCCAGTTCCCGCAGCCCTACGCCTACGTGTGGCGGCTGTCCTAACGTGCCGGACCTCCACGTCCGGGAGCAACTCCCCAGGCAAGTGACAATGGCGCATGCCGCCCAGCTTCCCGTGGAACAGCTCCTTGACCAGCTGGGATCCGGCAGTGCGGGACTGACAGGCGGGGAAGCCGCCAAACGGCTGGCCGAACTTGGCCCCAACGCCGTACGGACGCATCAAGCCAGCGGATGGTCCGTATTGGGCCGGCAACTGGGCAGCCCCATCCTGATTCTCCTCACCATCACTGCCGGGCTGTCGCTCTTTCTGGGGGATGCCACAAACTCCATCGTGATTGGCCTGATCCTGCTGGTCAGTGTCGGTCTGGGCTTTACCAACGAATTCCGGGCCGAACGCGCCGCCGAGGCCCTGCATTCACGCGTCACCCACCTTGCCGCGGTTCTCCGCGACGGGACCATAGACGAGGTGGGCGTTACCGCCCTGGTGCCCGGCGACGTCGTGCATCTGGCCATTGGTGCGATCATCCCGGCCGACATGAGGCTGCTGACGGCGAAGGACCTGCTCTGCGACGAAAGCATCCTGACCGGCGAATCGCTGCCGGTGAGCAAAGACCCTGAGCCGGTGCGCGGTACGGTTGCGCTCGCGGACCTGACGTCGTGCCTGTTCATGGGCACCGTGGTCCAATCTGGGAGCTGCACAGGGGTGGTAGTGGCCACGGGCGGGCGGGCCGAATTCGGCCGCATCGCCCTGGGACTTGGTGAGCGGCAGCCACAGACCGAGTTCCAGCTCGGCCTGAAACGCTTCTCCTACCTGCTGCTGCAGGTAGCCATCGTTCTCACCACACTGATCTTCATCGCCAATCTCCTATTGCAGCGGCCGGTCATCGAATCCCTGCTGTTTTCGCTGGCCATCGCCGTCGGAATCACGCCGCAGCTGTTGCCGGCCGTCGTGAGCACGAGCCTGGCCACGGGCACCCGTCAACTGGCCAAACGCAAAGTGCTGGTCAAACGGCTGGTGTGCATTGAGGACCTCGGGGACATGGATGTGCTGGTCACAGATAAGACCGGCACCCTTACCGAAGGCAGGATCAGCTTCACCGCAGCGTTGCCCGCCAGGGACGGAGTGTCACCGGATGCCGTGTTTACGCTGGGGCTTCTCGCCACGGAGGCGGACTACGCGGAATCGAAGGTCTCCACGGTGGGACTGAACCCGCTGGACGCGGCGCTCTGGGCTTCCGCCGACGCGGCCGGGTTCCGGCCGGACAACTACGAGCGGCTCGACGTCATTGACTTCGACCACCTGCGGCGCCGGACCAGCGTGCTGATCAGCGAAGAGGGGGGCCCGGCACGGCTGGTCACCAAGGGTTCGCCGGAAGATGTCCTGGCGCTCTGCGTGGCCACGCCGGCAGGCGCGCAGGCGATGCTGGAGGAACAGTTCAACGCGGGATCCCGCGTTGTGGCCGTCGCGAGCCGGCCGGCCCGGGGGTTGACGGCAATTCAACCGTCCGACGAGAAGGACCTGGTCCTGGAAGGGTTGCTGGTCTTCCTGGACCGGCCCAAAACCAACGCCCGGGCGTCACTGGACCAGCTCGAGGCGCTCGGCATCACGGTCAAGATCGCCACCGGGGACAATGCCAAGGTCGCTGAGAAGGTTTGTGCTGAGCTCGGGGTGCTCTCGGGCGGGACGCTCACCGGCGCCGAGGTGGAGGCCCCCTCCGATGCCGAACTGGCCGCGGCGGCACGCGAGGCGAGCATCTTCGCCCGCGTCTCGCCCGAGCAGAAGGCCCGGATCATCCGCCTGCTGCGCCAAAGCGGGGGGTCCGTCGGGTTCATGGGCGACGGCGTCAATGACGCGTTGGCTTTGCACGCGGCGGACATCGGCATCTCCGTGGACAGCGCCACTGATGTGGCCAAGGACGCCGCCGACGTTGTGCTGCTCGACAAGGACCTGGGCGTACTGGCGGAGGGGGTGATGGAAGGGCGGCGGATCTTCGCAAACACCATCAAGTACGTGCTGATGGGAACATCAAGCAACTTTGGCAACATGTTCAGTGCAGCCACGGCGTCCGTCATCCTGAGTTTTCTGCCGATGCTGCCAGGGCAGATCCTGCTGAACAACCTGCTCTACGACACCGGCCAGTTGGCCATCCCGGGTGACCGCGTGGACAAGGAGCAGTTGCTGGCGCCCTCGCACTGGAACATCGGCTTCATCCGGCGTTTTATGTTCCTCTTCGGACCCATCAGCTCCCTTTTCGACTTCGCCACCTTCGCCCTGATGCTGTTCGCGTTCCACGCGGTGCCTGGGGAATTCCGGGCAGGCTGGTTCATCGAGTCGATCGCCACGCAAACGCTCATCATCTTTGCCATCCGCACCCGGCGGGTTCCTTTCCTCCGGAGCCGCCCTTCCGCTGGCCTGCTGGTTGCATCCCTGGGCGTGGTGGCGCTGGGCATCTTCCTTCCGATATCGCCGCTGGCCGGCGTCCTGGGGTTCGATCCGCTGCCCACGCCCTTCTTCCTGGCGCTGCTGGGAATGACCGTGGTGTATTTGGTGATGGTTGAATTCGCCAAGAGCTGGTTCTTCGCCCGCACAGCCCAACAGCCTCCGGTCCGGCCTGCCATCATCCCGCGCAGGCGGCCAACGCACCACATTTCCCGCCGTGCAGCCCGCTTCAGCACCCCGGTGGCCCGCCCGCTCCACGGACAGCTGGTCCGCGGCGGCCGGAAGAGGAAAACCAGGACCACCCATGGCCGCTGACCTGGCACCGGGACGGGCGGGAAACCATGGATTCAGCGGTGCATCTGGCGTAATCTGCAGCTGTTGGCATCTGGTGATTTTGGCCTGAATCCGAGGCACCCATGAGCGTTGAATCCACTGCACCGGCACCCGCCGGAAGCATCCGTTCCCGGATCGCGGCACACCCCGT
This sequence comes from Arthrobacter sp. NPDC093128, assembly GCF_040683875.1. Classification (NCBI taxonomy): domain Bacteria; kingdom Bacillati; phylum Actinomycetota; class Actinomycetes; order Micrococcales; family Micrococcaceae; genus Arthrobacter; species Arthrobacter sp. NPDC093128. Next base: position 64,822 of record NZ_JBFBEY010000018.1, on the reverse strand, counting down.
CGCCGCGTTCCTGTTGCTTGCCATCCCGCTGGCATGGCTTGCTCAGTGCCTCGCCATCCTGTTGCTGCAGGACGTCACTCCCGGGCTCCTGGTGGAACTGCTCGTCCTGCTCGGGGCCGCGGTCCTCGTCACGGCGGCAACGGACGGCCGCCCCGGGGTTCGCCGCCTGTTCAGCGGCGTGGTCCGCTGGCGCGTGGGCGCCGGCTGGTATGTCATTGCGTTGCTGGCCCTGCCGGTCCTGACGCTGCTGACCGCCGTCGTGACCGGCACGCTCCGTGAGCCGGGCAGCGGGTGGGCCGCCACCGCCGGCCTCTACCTGCTGAAGGCCGTGGTCATCGGCGCCGTGCTGGGCAACATCTGGGAGGAACTGGCGTGGGCGGGCGTGGTCCAGCGGCGACTCATGGAACGGAAGGGCGTCTTCGGAGGCTCTCTCCTGACCGCTATTCCCTTCGCCCTGATCCATTTGCCCCAGGCCTTCGCGGAGCGCGGATTCGCGGCGACGCCGTGGGCGGACGTTGCCCTCTCGTGGGGAGTCCTCTTCGGCTTCGCCCTCGTGGCGCGCTACCTGCTGGGCCTGGCCTACATCTCAACAGGCGGTAGCATCCTGATTTTGGGCCTCCTGCACGGGTCGATGAATGCGTCCCAAAGCATGGACACAGTGGACTGGTGGCAGTTCATCCCGGCGGTGGTGGTGCTGACCGCGGCGGTCGCGGCCTACCTCGCCGTCAGGTCCCCGACCACCGGCCAGGGCAGCAGCGGACATGCCCTGCGCCGGCGGCGTATCCGGCCGGTCAGGCCCGCAAACCCCTAGCTGCCTGATGGCTGGGAGGAAGCGACGGCCATGGAAGATTCTTGGGACAGCAGTAGGCTTCGCCGGCCGGACCTGCGGCTGTCCGCAACGCTGATCCTCGCCGGTGTGCTCGTCTCGCTGCTGTCCGGACTGCAGCATGCGGAGGCAGGCAGCGCCAACGACCACACCGCGGCGTTCACCGCATATGCGGCCAGTGACGTCTGGACAGCTGTCCACCTCGGCCAGTTCCTCGGCATGGCGCTGCTCATCTGCGGATTGATCGTGCTGGCCTACGCCCTAAATGTGCGGCACGGGCCCTCGGCCTGGGCCATCCGGATGGGCAGTGTGGCGGCAATCGCGGCGCTGGCCCTCTACGGCGTCCTGCAGGGTGTGGACGGTGTGGCCCTCAAGCACGCCGTGGATGCCTGGGCCGGCGCTGCCGAGGGGGAGAAGGCCCTGCGGTTCGCCGCTGCGGAGGATATCCGGTGGCTGGAGTGGGGCGTCCGGAGCTACCAGAGCTTCGTCCTGGGAGCGGCACTCCTGCTGTTCGGCGCCGCCATCGCCGCCACGCGCAGGGTCTCCCGGTTCATCGGATACCTGATGGCGCTGTCCGGGGTGGCCTACCTGGCGCAGGGCTGGGTCATCGGCACGGAAGGGTTTTCGGCGTCCAACGCGCTGCCCACGCTGGGCGGAATTGTGCTGATGCTTGCCTGGACCGGATGGCTGCTCGTGGTGGCATGGCGCGGGAAGGCCGGCGCGGGGGCTTCCGCCGGCTAGGCTGCCGCTCTTCGGGCTTCCGCCCACTGGCAGGTGCGGATAATCTGGGGAAGTCAGGATGCTGCCACAACAGCACCCCAGTTCCTGGCCAAGAGAGGCCCCACATGTCAGAGAAGCTGCATCTCACCCCGGAAGACGAGTTTCCGGAGGATCTTTCCACTGTCGAGGACAAGGACCTTCAGGTGCTCGACAGCCAGGTCCAGCGCCAACTCGATTACGAGTATGTGGCCGAGGGCGAACCGAACCCGGAGACCGAATTCCGGCACTACGACCTCGATGAGGAATTCAGCGAGCGGGACAAACGGGACTAACTGCGCACCGGTATTTCCAGCACATTCGTTTCGGCCGACCACTCACTCCGTGTTCCCAGCTTGGCGCACAGCCCCTGCATCCGTGTTGCGATCCGTTGCGCGCTCTTCCCGGCCAGCCGCGCCTGGAAACCGGTGATGACAGTCGGATTGAGGTGCAGCCGGACGGGCACGCCGCCGGCGGTTTCCACGCAGAAAATGAAGGACTGGTCGTTGCGCTCCCCGGCATCCACGGCATAGTCGTCAATGAAGTCACCGGCGCTGTAGATGACGGGCCGGCCGCGGTGGATCTCCACACCGCGGAAGATATGTGCTGAGTGCCCGAACACCACGTCCGCCCCGGCGTCGACCAGGGATTTGCCCAGGTGCCGGTGCCCGGGCGGCACATCGGCTCCCCAATTGCCGCCCCAGTGCGCCGAAACCACCAGCAGGTCCGCGCGGGCCTTGGTGCGGCGGACCAACGAGAGCAGCTCCCGGACCCGGGTGTCGTCCCGGGCTTGTTCGTCCACAGGTACGTAGTAGATCCCTGGCTGCCGCGGCCCGGCTTCCCAGTCCGGCTGGTTGTCCGTAAAGGCAATGAACCCGACGGCGGTCCGGCCCACCCGCCTGATCGCGGGCCGGCGGGCGGTCTCGTGGTCCGTCCCGGCACCGGCGTGCAGGATTCCGCTGCGGTCCAGCGCTGGCAGGGTCTCCCGCAAGGCGTCCGCCCCGTAGTCCAGCACGTGGTTGTTGGCGAGGGAGACGACGCTGATGCCGGCCGCCGTCAGGACGGCCACGTTCCGGGCATCCGAGCGGAAATGAAACACCTTTCCCGGCTGCGGCGTCCCGCCGTCGGCCAGGACGCATTCGAGGTTGGCGAACCTGATATCCGCCTGCGCCAGGACGGAAAGTGTGTCGCCCCAGGGGAAGGCAGGCGTGGCCGATCTGAGCCGCTGGTTCACCAGCCGGCCCAGCATCACGTCACCCAGCAACACCAAGCGCATGTTGCGCCTCCGGTCCTCCGAAAGTACGCCTACGGCTCCGCCGGGCCGGCCACAGCATGCCGGGACCCCGCTTTGAGGGCGGTCCTGATGCGGACCTTTGAGGTGTAGGAGATCGAGCCGTACTGGAAGAGCCGCACGGCCACACGGAGCATCACTGCGGCCCCGACGTAGAGTACGGCAATCACCATCGCTGCCTCAAAGATGCCCAGTGAGCCGAAGGCGTTCCGCAGCAGCGCCGTGACCGGCGCAGAGAACGGAAAGTAGGTGAACACCTGCACGATGGGCGAGTGCGGCTCGGAGACCACCAGGCTGACTGAATAGAAGGGAATGAAGATCAAGGCGATCATGACGCCCATGAAATTACCCGCCTCCTTGGCTGTGGGCATCACGGCGCCGATGGCCACCAGGGTGGTGGTGAACAGGGCAAAGCCGCCCACGAGGATCAGGAAGCCAACGCCCATCCGGGCGGGGTCGAAGACCAGTTGGGACGCCTCGAACTCGGGGATGCTCAGGGCGTCACGGTAGAAGAGCGCGCCGATCAGGACCGGGGACGCGAAAACGGCCACCTGCACAACGCCCACCATGAACAGGGCCAGCACCTTGCCGGTGATGAGGGTGGTTGGCTTCAGCGTGGTCAGGATCATTTCGGTGACCCTGTTCTCCTTTTCCTCCAGCGTGGAATTCAGCATCTGTCCCGCGAGGAGCACCACAAGTCCGTAAAAGACCACCAGGAAGGCAAGTGGCGGAATCACGGAGTTCATGCCCCCGGCCACTTCGGAGCCCTGGTACGTGACGGTTTCCACCTGCACAGCCCCGGCCGCCAGGTTGGACAGCTGCAGTGAGCCGATCCTCATGGCCACGGCGCGGGCGAGCATGGCCTGGGCGACGGCGGCGTACTTGCCGTTCTCGAACACCCCCTTGTCCGCCCCAAACACCTTCACTGCGGTGTTCTCGGGATGTGCCGGAAACTCGTAGAAGGCCTCGACGGCACCGGACTGGACGTCGCGGATCCCGGCTTCGGACGAAGCCGCCGCAGTGGCGCCGAATGCGGCGGCGTCGGCGGGAGTGATCAGGCCGGAGGCATCCACGTAGGAGATGCTGAACTGGGCGTTCCGCTGGGCCTCGGCGGCGGTGCTGCTGCTGGTGTTGCTGAGGAAAATCAGCCCGAACACGATGGCCATGATGACGGGCACGGACAGTGTCCCGATCCAGAAGCGCGGCTTGGTGACGGTACGGACGAACTCGAACCTGATCACGGTGCCCAGATTGTGCTGCGCCACGGCTAAGCCCCCGCCCTCATGCCCACGCCGGTGGCGACTGGCGACGACGGGGTGTTCTGCTCGCCGTAGACGCGGATGAAGATGTCCTCCAACGAGATCTTGGTGGTGGTGAAACTGCGGATCACCACGCCGGCGTCCATGAGTTCCCGCAGGACGGCCGCTTCATCGGTGTTGTCCGAAATGGACAGTTCCGCATAGTTGGTTTCGTCCAGCGTCACCGCATAGTGGGGCGAGGCCGGAATGCGCCCTGAGTGCCGGATTCGGACAATCCTGCCGCCGTACCTGTTCTGGACCTCATCGATGGTGCCGTAGGCCTCGGACGTGCCGTCCTTCAGGAGGACGATGCGGTCACAGAGCCGCTCCACTTCCTCCATCTGGTGCGTCACCATCACCACCGTGGCGCCGTCGTCCTTCTGCTCGGCGATGATGTCCATCAGCAGCCGGCGGTTCACGGGATCGAAGCCCTTGGTTGGTTCGTCCAGGATGAGGAGCTCGGGACGGTTCATGATGGTTACGCCGAGCTGGACCTTCTGCTGCTCGCCGCTGGAGAGCTTGTCCACCTGGGTGGCGGCCTTGCCGGACAGGTCCACGCGGTCCAGGTAGGCCAGGGACCACTGCCGCGCGGCGTGCCGGTCCATGCCCTTGAGCCGGCCGAAGTAGGTCATGACGTCCATGACCTTTTCCTTCTTGTAGAGCCCGCGTTCCTCCGGGAGGTAGCCCAGCCGGCTGCCGTGTTCCGGTTTGAAAGGCCGCCCGTTGACGTGCAGGATCCCTGCCGTGGGCTCGTAGAGGCCCAGGAGGGCGCGGATGGTGGTGGTCTTGCCTGAGCCGTTGCTGCCCAGGAATCCGAACGTCTCGCCGGCTCGGACGTCGAAGGACAGATCGCGGACCACGGTGGTTCCCGCGAAGTCCATCCGGAAGCCGCTGATGTGGACCACTGCCTCGTCCATGGCTGTCGCCGCCTGTGCCGATCATTGCCCGCCGGTGTCTGTTCCCCCGGGGCAGGCTGCCATGTGACCAGACTGGCTGCGGATGCTCGCCAACGGAAGGGGCGAAGGTCCCGGGCCGCGGGCCGGAACCTGGAACGGCAACTTGAGCCATTCCCTCCGGCAGGGCATAAAAAATGGCCGGGCCGCGGAAGTCTCCGCGGCCCGGCCATCCGGTAACGACTACTTGTCGTTGATGGTGTCCTTGACGTCCTCGGCGGCGTGCTTCGCGTCGGCCGTGCCCTGATCAATCTTGCCTTCGGTCTCGAGCTTGCTGTTGTTGGTCAGCTTGCCGAATGCTTCCTTGGCCTCGCCGATTGCCTTCTCGGTTGCGTTCTTGATCTTGTCGCCCAAACCCATGTTTGTTTCCTCAATCAGTTGATCAGTCGCAGGCGGGCGGATGCCGACCGTTGCCCCTCCACCCTAGGTGCAACCGGCTGCGCTTTCTGCCACCCGACTTTTCAGGTCCTTGTAAGTCCACCGCCCCGCATCGGGCGCACGGGAACGGTACCATCAAGATCATGCCCGGAGTTCTCGACATTGCAGGCCCCATCCTGGAAGTGCTGACCTGGATTTGCCTGCCCGCCGGCCTGATACTTCTGGTGACCGTGGGGACAATGAGGCGGTTCGAGGATCAGTGGACCAAGTCGGAGGGGGTTGTCTACTCCGACGAAAGCGGCGTCGGCTTCCGCTGGTTCGACCACCATTACCAGGTCCACAACGCGCCGATGTCTCCGCACGACATCCGTCACATGGCGCCGGGTGACGCCGTCACCATTCATTACGCGGTGAAGACGCCCACCCGGTGGCAGGCCACCGCCCCGGAGGTCCGGGGAGAAGCCGCCGGAGTCCTTGGCTGGATCCTGACCGGCATCGGGGCGGCAGCCATGGTTGCCGGCTTCCTGCTGCCGATGTTCTAGGGTGCAGACAGCCTAAGGCGCGGACAGCCTAGGACGCGGACAAGGCCGTCCGGGCCGAAGGCCAGGACTTGAGGACCTCCAGCGCGCCGGGATCGCGCTCTTCCAGGATTGCCTGCCGGTGGGACTCTTCCAGCAGGGCATCGACGGAAACCCTGGTTCCGGTTGAGGCGCTGAGCACGGCGGCCTCCACCATCGCCAGGCTCATGATGTTGCGGTGGACCTGTCCCATCGGGGTGCTCCCGGTGCGGAGCGCTGCCACGAAGTCCCGCAGCGAGCCGGCGATTTCCTGGCCGGGATCGGAGCTGGCTGTCGCCCCTGTGGCTTCGGTGGACTCCACCGTGGGCTCGTTGTCACCGTCCCACAGCACGGTGCCGTGTTCGCCGCTGATCCGCCATGAAGCATTCCACGACGTCTCCTGTCCGGGGCTGCACCAGCTGCCGGTGAAAACGAAGCGTTCGCCGCCGGTCATCTCGAAGATGGCGCTGGCCCCGGCATCTCCGCGGTACCAGCTCCACGATGGGTTGTACTCCTCGCAGAAGACGGAGACCGGGTCGGCGTCGAGCAGGAACCGGGCCATGTCGAACTGGTGGATGGCCATGTCCAGCAGGAGCGGGTGGTCCATGGCATCGCGGAAGCCACCGAAGTGCGGGGCCTTGAAGAACTCGGCCGAAACGATCCCCACGCTGCCCAGCGAGGCGGCCAGGCGCTTCGCCTCGAAAAGCTGCCGGTTGTAGCGGCGGGACTGGCTGACCATGAACAGCTGGCCGGACACTTCGGCGGCGGCGGCAAGGGACAGGCCCTGCGCCACGGTGGAGGCAACCGGCTTTTCGCCCAGGACCGGCAGGCCGGCGGACAGCGCCTCGGTGGTCACCGGGTGGTGCGCGGCCGGGACGGTGACGTTGATGACGGCCCGCGCTCCGACGTCGGCCGCCAGCGCTGCGGTGCCGGTCCCGACCGGAAGGTCCGGGCGTCCGGCGGCGGCGGCCGCCGCACGGGCGGCACCCTGGTCAAGGTCCACGATGCCGGCCAGTTCCACCAACGGTGACTCTTCCACGGTCCGAAGCCAGGCGCGGCCCATGCCGCCGGCGCCGACGACGACGACGCGCAGGGGAGTTCCGTCGTCGGGAATGGTGGCGAACGGGGTGCTCACGCGGTGGCCCCCTGGTAGCTCTTGCCGTTGAAGAAATCGTTCGTCTCGTAGCGCAGCAGCTCGGGGTAGGCACGCTCGGGGCGGTCGGTGACGGCCCACTCGACGGCGTTCGCGATGACGCGGCGGACGTCCTTGTGGTGGTACACCGGGTAGTCCTGGTCGCCCGGGCTGAAGAAGAAGATCTTGCCGTGGCCGCGGCGGAACGTGCAGCCGGACCGGAACACTTCGCCGCCGCTGAAGGAGCTGATGAACACCAGCTCTTCGGGGGTGGGGATGTCGAAGAACTCCCCGTACATTTCCTGCTGGTCGATCACGATGGGGTGCGGCACGCCCTTGGCGATGGGGTGCGTGGGGTCCACGGTCCAGACAAGTTCGCGGTCCTGCTCGGAACGCCAGCGCAGCGTGCAGGACGTGCCCATGAGCTTGGTGAAGATCTTGGACCAGTGCCCGGAGTGGAGCACGATCAGGCCCATGCCGGCGAGGACGTGGCGGTGCACGCGCTCCACGATCTCGTCCTCCACGTCGCCGTGGGACATGTGCCCCCACCAGGTCAGGACGTCGGTGTTGGCCAGGACCTCCTCGGTGAGGCCGTGTTCGGGCTCGTCCAGCGTGGCGGTGCGGACGCTGGCTTTGGCGCCAAGGTTTTCCTCGATGCCGGCCTTGATGGCGCCGTGCATGCCCTCGGGGTAGAGACGGGCGACGAGCTCGTCGCGCTTTTCGTGCCGGTTCTCGCTCCAGACGGTGACGCGGACGGGGTTCTTGGTTTCAGTCATGGTTCTCTCCTTGTGTTGAAAGTGTTGAAAGACGCTGTTACTTGACGGCGCTGTTACTTGACGGCTCCGCCGGTCGTGCCTGCCGCGATGTACTTCTGGGCCGCGACCAGCAGGATGATGGCCGGAATGGAGGCCAGCACCGCCGTCGCCATGACCGAGCTCCAGTCGTTCACGTAGGCACCGATGTACTGGAAGATGCCCAGCGTCACCGGCCGGACGGCTTCGGTGGTGGTCAGGGTCAGGGCGAACAGGAAGTCGCTCCAGGCGAACAGGAAGGTGAACAGCCCGGCGGTGATCAGCGAGTTCCGGCTCAGCGGCAGCACGATGGACCAGAACGCGCGGATGTGGCCGGCGCCGTCCACCCTGGCCGCCTCGATCACCGAGGCCGGCATGCCGTTCATGAACGCCCGGATGATCAGGATCGCGAACGGAATGCCGTGCGCCGAGTCCGCCAGGATCAGGCCGGGGATGGAGTTGAGCAGGCCCAGGTCGTTGTAGGCGGTGTACAGGGCATTGGCCACCACGATGCCGGGGATCATCTGGCTGATCAGGATCGCGAAGAGCACGACGCCGGCGCCGCGGACCTTGAAGTAGGCCAATGCGTACGCTGCCGGAGCGGCGATGGCCAGGCTCAGCGCCACGCTGCCCAGCGAAATGACCAGGCTGGTGCCCAGGTTGCCGCCCTGCTCGCTGATGGCGGTGGCGTAGCCGGTGAAGTCCGGTTTCAGCGGCAGCCAGGAGGTCTCCAGGGTGGTGCCGTTGGGCTGCAGCGAGGCGTTGACCATCCAGTAGACCGGGAACAGCATGATGGCCAGGAAGAAGATGGCCAGCGCCGTGGACCCCCAGTTCCTGCGGTCCGGAGCGGGGCCGGAACTACGGGTGAGGGCCGTGCGGGAGGTGGTTGTCGTCGTCATGGTTTCCTCACTCATCTACGGCTCGCCGGCTGGCGCGGAGGTACAGGACCGCGAACACCAGCGAAATGATCACCAGGATGTTGCCCAGTGCGGCGCCCTCGCCGAACTTGAACTCCTGGAAGGAGAGCCCGTAGGACTGCGTCGCGATGGTCTGGGTGGAGTTGGCGGGGCCGCCGTTGGTCAGGCCCAGGATGATGTCCAGGACCTTGAGCGTGTACACCACGCCGAGCACCAGGACCACGCTCACCACCGGCCGCAGCATGGGCCATGTGATGTGCCGGAAGGCCTTCCAGCCCGTGGCGCCGTCCAGCGAGCCCGCCTCATACAGCTCGTCGGGGATTTCCTGCAGTCCGCCGTAGAGGATGGTCAGGTTGAACGGGATGCCGATCCAGATGTTCACGCCGACGACGGCGATCAGCGCCAGCGACGTGCTGGTCAGCCACGGCACTCCGGTGTCCACGATGTTCAGGTCGCCCAGGAACCGGTTCAGGGCACCGCTGTCCTTGTCCAGGATCCAGCGCCACACGGCGCTCGAGACAATCAGCGGCAGCAGCCACGGCAGGAGAAGCAGGCTCCGGAGGATCCCGTTGAGCGGGAACTTCCGCTGGAAGAAGATGGCCAGCGCCAGCCCGATCACGAACTGGCCCAGGATGGATCCCACCGTGAACAGCGCGGTGTTGAGCAGGGACGTGGAGAACAACGACGACGACAGGACCGTCGCGTAGTTGGCCAGCCCCACCCACGGGGCTTCGCCGGTGAAGAACGTGGCGGTGGTGTAGTCCTGGAAGCTCATGACGACGTTCTTGACCACGGGGTAGCCGAAGAACAGTGCCATGTAGACGACGGCGGGGACCAGGAACAGCCACTGGAAGAGGCGCTCGCGGCGCTGCCGGCTGCGTCGCCGGGGCGCCGGAGCAGTGCCGTCCGGCCCGTCCCCGGATCCGGCCCGGCCGGAGCCCGGCTTGCGGGCACCGGCCTTTCCGATGCCCGGCTTCCCGTTCGGGGGAGTGGCCTGCGACAAATCAGTTTTCAGTGACATGGCCGCTGCCTACTGTCCCTGCGCTTGCTTCAGGGCTTCCGACGGGGATGCCTTGCCGGTGAGCGCGGTCTGGATGGCAGTGTAGATCTTGGTGGCCTGCGCGGGCCATTCCTCGCCGAGCTGGCCGGTGCGGGCGCGGGCCGTCTTCACGAGTTCGGTGAAGGTGGCGAGTTTGGGGTTCTCCTCGGCGAACTTCGCGGCCAGGGTGGTCTTGGAAGGGATGGTGTTCCGGACCTTGGCCATGGCCAGCTGGTTTTCGTCGCTGTTGAGGCAGGAGACCACCTCTGCGGCCTTGGCCTGGCGGGCCTTGTTTCCGGTCTGCGGAACGGTCCAGACTTCGCCGCCGAGCGGGGCAACCACGGTCTGGCTGGCTTCCCGGACCGGGATCTTCACCACGCCGTACTGCAGCGAGGCCTGCTTGTCGAGGGAAGGGATCTGCCAGGGTCCGTTGACCATCATGGCGGCCTTGCCGGCCAGGAACTGGTCCTTGACGTCCGCCTGGGTCCAGTTCAGGGCGGAGGAGGACACAGAGCCGTCCTTCACCAGATCGGTCCAGAGCTGCAGGGCCTGTGCCGTTTCCTCGGTGTCGATGTTCTTTTCGTTGCCGCCGTTGGACCACATGACCGGCAGGAACTGCCAGGTGCCTTCATAGGTGGGGTTGGCGTTGAACGCCAGCCCGTACTGGTCGCCCGACGTCAGTTTCGCGGCCGCTGCTTCCAGCTCGTCCCACGTGGCGGGCGGGGTGACGCCGGCCTTCGCCAGGATGTCCTTGTTGTAGAACAGGGCGATGGTGTTGACGGTGGGGGCCAGCCCGTACACCTTGTCCTTGTAGGTGCCCGCGCTGAGGACGCCGGGGGCGAAGTCGGCGGTGCTGATGTCGAAGTCGGACAGGGGAGCCAAGGCGCCGGTGGCCGCAATCTGCTGCAGGTCCGGGTTGTCCAGCATCAGGACGTCGGGCAGCGTCTTGGAGGAGGACTGCTGGAGGACCTTGGAGATCAGGGATTTGCCCGGGACGGTCTCCCGCTTGATGGTGACCCCGGCCTTGGTGCCGCAGGCCGTCAGGGCATCACCGATGAAGGTTTTGTCCGGCTCGTTGTTGTAGTAGTCCATGACCGAGATCTCCGATACCGGCTCCGTCGAGGAGGACGAAGCGGCGGTGCCGCAGCCGGAGAGCAGGATGGGCAGGCCCACGAGGGCGGTCACTGCCACGGCCAGGGGCCGGCTGTTCCGAAGTGCTGACTTCATTGTCTGTTTCCTTGTTTTGTTGGGTTTGGCGAATTGTCGGAAAAGCAGATCATCGATGCGTATCGACGATGGTCAAATAAAAAGTTTGGGCAGGGAGGGCGTAGCTAGGCGCCGTGGGGTGGTCGGAGCGTGCTGGAACGGTGCGTTATGACCGTGGGTACCAACTCCAGGGATTCGTGTGGTCCCTGGGAGTCGGCTTCGAGAAGCTGGCAGATGATTTTCACGGCCCGGCGGGAGACCTCCGCTGGGCGCAGGTCGATGGTGGAAAGCGGGATGGGCTGGAGTTCGGCCAGCGTAGGGGTGGCACTTCCGATGATGGAAACGTTCACGCCCGGGGTGAGGCCCCGGGAGGCCAGGGCGCGCCGGAGGATGTCCTGGACGGTGCGGTCGGGGGCGATGAACGCCGGCAGGCCTTCAGTCGCGGCCAGGGCCTTGTCCACGGAATCGGCAATAGTAGCCTGGTCCGGGCCGCCCGGCAGGTGCTGCACGGACACGCCCAGGGCCTTGGCGGCGGCGTCCGCGCCGCCCATGAACCGGTCCACATAGTTCACATGGCGGTTCACCACGGCAGGTTGCCAGTCGATGATCGAGATGACGGAGTGTCCGGCGGCGGCAAGGTCCCGGACACAGTGCTCGCCGGCCATTTCGAAGTTCGCATCGATGCAGACGAGTCCGGACGGATCGCGGGGGATGCCGATCAGCAGCACCGGGACGTTGAGGGTCCGGGCCACCGGGAGCCGTTCGTCCTCGTCTTCCACCTGCATGAGGATCAGGCCGTCGCAGATCTGCTGGCCGACCACGCGGCGGAGCCCGGCGGCCCCTTCGTCCTCGGTGACCAGGAGGATGTCGTGGTCGTACTGCCGTGCGGTGGAGGCAATCACAGAAACGAACTCCATGATCGAGGCCATCTCCAGCTCGGGGATGAAAGGGATGACCAGGCCGATAACGCGGGTCCTGCGGCTGGCGAGCGCCCGTGCCCCGGCGTTGGGCTGGTAGGTCAGCTGCTCAATGGCAGCCTCGACCTTTTTGCGGGTCTTTTCCGAGATGGGCCGCTTGCCGCTCAGGACGTAGGAGACTGTGCTTTGGGCGACGCCGGCCGCTTCCGCGACGTCTTTGCTGGTTGGCATGCTTTCCCACCTCCTGTGCGTCCGGGCCTGCTGGATGCCGGGCCATTTGGGTTTCGGGTCTGGTTCATCCCGCTGTCGATACGCATCGTCGATGCGCATCGAGAAAAAGTATGGCACGCATCACACCCCCGTGCAACGTTTATTTTGGCGTGGGTGGTCGGCGGGCGACGGGCCGGGTCCGGTTACAGCTCGAAGTGCGTCCTGGCGGGCCCGTGGCCCAGGGAGTCGACGATGGCCGCGGCCACGCCGTGCAGCTTGACGTTCCGGGCGCTCGAGGCGGCCTTGAGCAGCTGGAAGGCCTCTTCCTGGCTGCACCGGTTCTGGGCCATGATGATGCCGATGGCAACGTCGATGGCGGTGCGGGACTCCAGTGTTGCCTTCAGGTTTGCCGCGGTCTCGCTGAAGTGGGCGAACCTTACGGCCAGCCGGAGGGCCAGGGACGTCTGGCTGACAAAGTCCTCGGCGAGCTCCAGGACTTTGCCCTCGAACCGGCCGGGCCGGTGCGAATAGAGGTTCAGCGCCGCCCGGGTGTCGCCGTCGAGCCGGAACGGCACGGCGAGGATGGACCGGACTCCGTGGCCCAGGACCGTGTCCGAGTACTTCGGCCAGCGGTCGTGGTCCGCAAGATCCCTGATGTGGACAGTCTCCTGGTCGCGGGAGGCGGTCATGCACGGGCCGTCACCGTAGGTGTACTGGATTTCGTCCATGGCCTGCGCTTCCGGGCTGCTGCTGGCCACCGTCGCAGCCTTCTTGTGCCGGAGCAGGGTGATGCCGCACAGGACGGCATCCCCGGGTTCGGAGAGGCTGCGCGCGGACACGCGTGCGAGTTCGTGGAGGAATTCCTCTACATCTGAGCTGTTCAACACCATTTCGTGCAGGTGCTGGCTGATGGACGTTCCGTTTGCGGTCGACTCGCTGGCCACGATGTTCTTGCTGCCGTTTCGTTCAGGTCAAAACGAACCGGCAGCGCGGCCATCCTCCCCGAAATGTGACTGGCGGGGAAGCACGCAGAGAAGCCGGATCGTAGAACTATCCAACGGCTCTCTGCTAAACCGTACCGGGAAAGTATATACATCCCTTGCCGGGCTCCGGTCGCGTGTGACAACGGGCACCGGGGGCCGCGCAGGCGGCGGCAGCGGTGCCCTCGGTGTCCGCTGAATCCGGGCCGAAAGGCCCTTCGCTCCCGGCTCCCGCCTGCCGGATAGTGGGAGAAGGGCGGCCGCCGAAGTCCCTCCCCGCATCCCTGCCTACCGATCGATTGCCCGGACGCCGACAGCGGCCGATGTCACACTGCGGACGGCTGGCGATGAGCATTTTCGAGGACAGGGTTGAAGCGGGGCGGCGGCTTGGCCAGCGCCTCGAATACCTTCGCGGCCAGGACATCGTGATCCTCGGGCTGCCCCGCGGCGGGGTTCCCGTCGCCTTCGAAGTCGCCGTGGCGCTGGACGCACCCCTGGACGTCATTGTGGTGCGGAAGCTGGGTGTGCCGTTCCAGCCTGAGCTGGCGATGGGAGCCATCGGTGAAGGCGGCGCACGCGTGCTGGACAAGCACATCATCTCCCGCGTCAGGGTGTCGGAAGCCGAACTCGGAGCGGTTGAGGAACGGGAGCGGGCGGTGCTCGAGACGCGGGTGGAACGGTTCAGGAAGGGCCGGACCCGCGTTGACCTGACGGGCCGCACCGCCGTGATTGTCGACGACGGCATCGCCACCGGTTCCACGGCGCGCGTGGCGTGCCTGATTGCGCGGCAGTTGGGCGCTGCCAAGGTTCTGCTCGCAGTTCCGGTGGCCCCGGCAGACACGCTCTCGGACCTCAGGGAAGCGGACGAAATCGTATGCCTTGCCACGCCCCGCCACTTCACTGCCGTCGGCTACCACTACCGCGACTTTTCCCCCACGGGCGACGACGAAGTGGTGCTGCTGCTCGACGCGGCAGCCAAGCGGCTGCACAGTGCCCAGTCCGCCGCCAACGGGATCGGCGTCGATGAGGACGTGCAGATCGATGTGGGGGAGGTGCAGCTCCAAGGGCACCTCTACCTCCCGGTGACGGCGGCGCCCGTGGTGGTGTTCGCCCATGGAAGCGGCTCCAGCAGGCACAGCCCCCGCAACCGTTTTGTGGCCTCGCTCCTTCAGCGGGCCGGGCTTGGAACGCTGCTGCTTGACCTGCTCACCCCCGCCGAGGAACTCAACCGTGCCAATGTGTTCGACATCGAGTTGCTTGCGGGCCGGCTGGCGGGGGCAACGGAGTGGCTTGCCGGCCGGACGGACACCTCCGGAAGCCGCGTGGGGTACTTCGGTGCAAGCACGGGCGCCGGCGCCGCGTTGTGGGCGGCGGCGGAACCAGGAGCGCGGATCGGGGCCGTGGTTTCGCGCGGAGGCCGTCCGGACCTCGCCGGCAAGAGGCTCCCCGCCGTCCACGCGCCCACCCTTCTGATAGTGGGCGGTGCAGACCGCGAGGTGCTGGAGCTCAACCATTGGGCCCAGGCCCTGATGCGGTGTCCCAACCAGCTGTCGGTCGTTCCGGGCGCCACCCACCTGTTCGAGGAGCCCGGGACGCTGTCAGAGGCTGCGGCACTGGCCAGGGACTGGTTCGTGCGCTACCTCGTGCCGGGCCCAAGTGAAGGGACGGGGACGGATTTGGGCGGGTCCGGCGCCTAGCCGCCGTGCTGCGGCAGCCTGCCCTGCAACACTTCGCGGTACAGCGAGACATGGTCGGCCACCATGCGCCCCATGCTGAAACGCGTCTCGGCCGACTGCCGGCACGCTCGCCGGTCCAGCGCCGACGCCAGGACCAGGGCTTCGGCCAGTTCCCGGATGGTGCCGCGGAGGTAGCCGGTGACGCCGTCGTCCACAATTTCAGGGGCCGCACCGGAACCTGTACCCACCACGGGAGTGCCGGTTGCCAGTGCTTCGATCATCACCAGGCCGAAGGGTTCCGGCCACTGGATCGGGTTGAGGAATACCGCCGCGCCGCCCATCAGCTGGTACTTTTCCGCCGCGGTAAGTTCTCCGAGGAACTCCACGTCCGGCCCCAGAAGCGGGGCAATCTGGCTGTCGAAGTAGTCAGTTTCCTCCTCGCCCTGGACACGGGCGGACATCAGCAGCCTGAGTCCCGCCTCCCGGGCGGCCAGGATGGCTTCCCTCGGGCCCTTGTCCGGACTCATCCGGCCGAGGAACGCCGCGTAGCCGCCGCTTCCGTCACCCACCGGGACGGCGTCCACGTCGATGCCGTGGTGGATCACCCGTGCGACGCTGATGCCTTTCGCATCGGCGGCCTGCCGGTGCGAGATCGCCACCATGGACACCTCAGGCCCCATCAGCCGGTAGAGATCCCCAAGGTGCGAGCTGAACGGCCCGTGGCTGGTGGTGACCACGGGCAGGGCTGCCGGGCGGTAGCGGAAAAAGGGGCCGGCCACGGTGTGGTCGTGCACCAGGTCCACATCCGTCATGGCGGCATAGGCGTGGGCCACATGGTAGAGCTCGGCACCGGCGAACCAGGTGGCGGATGTGCCGATGCTCGGCTTCGGCATGCCCGGAACGAGCGGAACGGAGCACGTGCTTCCCGCCGGGGCGGCGAGCAGCACGTCGTGACCGGCCGCAACCAGCCCGCGGGCCAGCCCGTCCACCACCACCTCGGTGCCGCCGTAACGCGGTGGAGGCACCGGCAACCATGGCGGGGCGATCAGTCCGATGCGCACGTCCGATCACCTCCTCACATCCGGGGGAGCCGCGATATTCCGCTGTTTTAGGTTCCCACCCGTGACTGCGGGTTTCCCAGTGCCTTTAGTCCCGCACCGTTCCCTTGAGCGGCTGTGCCCGTCTTGGTACTGTGTTGTCATCAGTCTGGGGTTGATTTATTGGAACTCGGTGAAGAAGTCCGCCGTGTGAGTCTCGTTGCATTGGGGAGTCGCATGAGCCCGGACCGTCCGGTTTTCAACCCGTACCTATCCTCCTCCGTTCGATGGCGCCATGTGGCGTGAACCCATCCGGAGGCGCACCGAGGATCTGCTCCGCGACTTCGTAGCCCGGGCGGACGAGCTGGTGCGCGCCCAGGACCAGATGCAGGGCCTGCTGGGCGCCGTTGTTTCGCTCACCGAAGACCTCAGCCTCGAAGCCGTCCTGGACAGAGTGGTCCAGTCCGCGTGCGAACTGGTGGGAGCGCGCTACGGCGCCCTTGGCGTGCTCGACGACGACCATCAATTGGGACACTTCATCACGGTGGGAATCGACGACGACGGCATCCGGCTGATCGGCGAGCTCCCCACCGGCCGCGGCGTCCTCGGGCACCTGATCAACCAGCCCGAAGCCCTGCGGCTGGACGACCTTGGGGCCCACGGGATGGCCAACGGCTTCCCGCCGAACCATCCGGACATGAAAACCTTCCTCGGCGTGAAGGTCCGTGTTCGGGGCGCGGTGTTCGGGAACCTTTACCTGACAGAGAAGCTCGACGGCGGGCCGTTCACCGCGGAGGACCAGGAGCTGGCCTCTGCGCTGGCGGCGGCCGCGGGAGTCGCTATCGAGAATGCGCGGCTGTACGAGGATACGCGCCGGCGGCAACGGTGGCTTGAAGCCGGGCTCGAGGTCAGCGACCAGCTGAGTTCGGCGCTGTTTTCCGGTGAAACGGACAACCTGGACCTCGTGGCTGAGCGGGCGTTGACCGTTTCGGATTCGATCCTGGCCGTGGTGGCCTATCCCGATGCCGACGGCACCCAGCGCTGCCGGACCATGGTGGGCGTCCAGTCCCTCCCCGCCGGTCAGGAGCTGCCGGCGTCGAAGATCGTCACCGAGGTCATCGACACCGGAATGTCGGCGCTGGTCCTGCATCCCGGCGATGTGTTCGGGCCCGGCACTGACGGGAAGCTGGGTCCGCTGCTGGTGGCGGCGCTGGGGCGCAAGAGCAGTGAATGCGGCCTCCTGATTCTTGCCCGGCCCGCAGGAGGCGCGCTCTACCTCCAATCCGACATCCAATCGAGCGCCGTCTTCGGTTCCCGGGTGGGGCTGGCCCTGGGGCTGGTCCGGGCGAGGGAGCGTAGGGAAGAGCAGCTGCTGTCCACCGACCGGGACAGGATCGCCCGGGACCTGCACGACCTTGTGATCCAGCGGCTGTTCGGGGCAGGCCTGAGCATGCAGAGCCTACGGCGGTACATCCCGGACCCCGTGGCCCAGGACCGCATCTCGGCGGTTACTGCGGAGCTGGACAGCACCATCCACGAACTCAGGGACACCATCTACTCGATGCGGACCGGCCATGGGCAGAAGGAGCCGCTGACCGGCCTCATTATGCGGACCATCCACGAGGGGATCCGGAACTCTGAATTTTCACCCAAGGTCCAGCTGACGGGACCGGTGGACGAAGCGGTGCCCGACGCCGTCGTCGAACAGCTGCTGCCGGTGCTGTCCGAGGGCTTGAGCAACGCGGTACGCCACTCGGGCGCCGACGAAATCGACATCACCCTGACTGCCGGGACAGACGGTGTGGAGCTCAGGATTGCGGACAACGGCTGCGGGTTCGAAAACCCCCTGCGTGTCAGCGGAATCGCCAACATGAAGCACCGGGCCGTGGCCCTGGGCGGGGAGTGCTCCATCAAGAGCAGCCCGGGACGCGGCACCCGCCTGACCTGGAGCGCCCCCTCCAGGTGACCCGGGACAAGGTGACCCGGGAGGCAACGGGGCCGGTGCGGGCGGCGACCGGAACTAGCTGCGCAGCTCGAAGCCCAGCTTCACCAGGATCCCGGCCACCTGCATCTTCACTGCGGCCCGGGCAAAGCTGGTTTCCTCGCTGATCTCGCGGTTAGTCAGGCCCTGCCCCATCAGGGCAAGGACCTCCAGCTCATGCGAGCTCAGGCCGCTGCGGTCCGCCTGGACCCTGTACAGGCCCTCCATGACCCTGCGTTTGGCCCCTGGCGCCAGTAACGATTCGCCGGTGGCCACCCTGCGGATTCCCTCGATGAGGGCGGTTCCGGGCAGTTGCCGGAGCACATAGCCGGCCGCCCCGGCCAATACCGCACTGCCCAAGGCATGGTCGTCGTCGTAACTGCTGAGCAGCAGGCACCGGAGCGACGCGTTGTCGGACAGGATCTCCCGGCACACCTCGATGCCGGTGCCCTCGGGCAAGTACGCCCCGATCACCACCAGATCCGGGTTCAGCCCGGGGATCCTTTGGCTCGCCTCGGCGGCCGAACCGCTCTCGCCCACCACCACGAAGTGCGCCTCTTCCAGCAGCTCCCGGAGCCCCAGCCGGACCAGAGCATGGCTGTCGAGGATGTATACCCGCGTCCCCCCAACAACGTTGTCCCCGTGTGCTGGGTCAGTGGCCACGGTGAGCATCACCCGGTCCTGGTTTCATTGGCAGGGCGCCCACCAGCAGCAGGATTGCGCCTGCAGTGATGCTCGCCGTTGCTGCTTTCATGACGATGCTCCCGGGACGTGGCGCGCGGTGCTCACCGCGCTCATGACTTCAGGTTAGGGCTTGGCACCAACCGGGATTAGGGCACAAAGTCACTGAACACGGTGGCCCTGAAGCCACCGGCTTTCGTCCATGTCTTTTGGCTCTATTGACATAACGCCAGACTGGACGATCCTTAATATCAATCCAGTTCGGAGGTAACGATGCCGCTTTCTGAACATGAAAGGGACATCCTCAGGCAGATCGAACAGTCGCTTCTCGAGGATGATCCGCGATTCGCCGCGCGTATGGAAGGCCGGCGGCGTTTACTGATACGCCGGGTAGTGCTCGGGGCGTTGTGCGTGGTCTTCGGATTCCTCATGGTGATCGCAGGCGCCGTCCTGCAGCTGCTGTATTTAGGCGTCTCCGGCTTCGCGGTGATGGTGGCCGGTGGCTACTACGCCTCGCTGGGGATCGGTCCGAGCAGGCTTCCGTTCGGCCGCCCGAGCCTCGGCCTGCCAGGCCAGTCACAGCATATCTAAGGACCCATACGCCTGTTCCGTCCGAGCCGTGTGCTCCGACAGGCAGGGCCGCCTCTTCCTAGGACTCAGAGGGCCAGCCAAAAGGGCTGCGCGCGTGCCGCAGCGCCCCTAGGGTGGAATGACGACGGCGGTGCCGGAAGACCACCGGTGCACTGCTGCCGCCAACAACCCAGAGGAGTTCCTGATGAGAGTTGCTGTTACCGGAGGAAGCGGGAAGCTGGGCAGAAGCGTGGTCCGCAGGCTCGCCGCGGACGGGCACAACGTCCTGAACCTGGACCGCTCGGGCGCTAGGGGCCGCGGCTTCACCCAAGTGGACCTGCGCGACTACGGCCAGGTGCTGGACGTTATCCTTGGCCTCGATGACCGCCACCAGGGCTTTGACGCGGTGGTACACCTGGGCGCCATTCCGGCGCCCGGCCTGGCGCCGGACGCCGCCACTTTCGAGAACAACATGCTGGCCACCTACAACGTTTTCCAGGCAGCGCGCCGTGCCGGGATCAAACGCATTGTTTACGCCTCCAGCGAGACGGTGCTGGGACTGCCGTTCGACGTCGAGCCGCCCTACATCCCGGTGGACGAGGAATATCCGGCCCGGCCGGAGAGCACGTACTCGCTGGTCAAGCACCTGGAGGAGCAGATGGCCATCCAGCTGACCCGCTGGGACCCGGAACTGAGCATTGTGGGACTGCGGTTCTCCAATGTCATGGACCCTGAGGACTACGAGGACTTTCCGACCTTTGACTCTGACGCCACCCTGCGGAAGTGGAACCTGTGGGCCTACATCGACGGCCGCGACGGCGCCCAGGCCGTTGCCCGGGCGCTGGAGAACGGCAAACCCGGGTTCGAGGCGTTCATCATTGCCAACGAGGACACGGTCATGAGCCGGTCCAGTGCCAGCCTGGCCGCGGAAGTCTTTCCCGGCGTCAAGGTAACCAGGGAACTCGGCGAACACGAGACCATGCTGTCCATCGACAAGGCCAGGCGTCTCCTGGGCTACGCCCCCGAGCACAGCTGGCGCAGCTACCACCCGAACCGCACCACCCCAACCGAGGACTGAGGAGCACTATGGAATACCGCACACTGGGCAACAGCGGCGCCGTCGTTTCCAACTACGCGCTGGGCACCATGACATTCGGCGCTGAAGCCACCGAGGAAACCTCGTTCGCCATCCTTGATGGCTACTTTGCAGCCGGCGGAAACTTCATCGACACCGCGGACGTCTACAGCCAGGGGGTCTCGGAGCAGATCATCGGCAGCTGGCTGGCGGCCCGTCCCGACGTCCGGGACCGCGCTGTCGTGGCCACCAAGGGCCGCTTCCCGATGGGCAAGGCTCCAAACGATCTCGGAACCTCGCGCCGGCACCTGACGCATGCCCTCGACAATTCGCTGCGGCGCCTCGGCGTCGAACAGATCGACCTGTACCAGATGCACGCGTGGGATCCCATCACACCGCTGGAGGAGACGCTGCGCTTCCTGCACGACTCCGTCAGCAGCGGCAAGATTGCCTACTACGGCTTCTCCAACTTCCTGGGCTGGCAGCTGACCAAGGCGGTGCACCTCGCCAGGGCCAACGGCTGGAGCGCGCCGGTCACCCTGCAGCCGCAATATAGCCTGCTGGTCCGCGAAATTGAATCGGAGATTGTTCCCGCCTCCCTCGACGCCGGCATCGGCCTGCTGCCGTGGTCGCCCCTTGGCGGCGGCTGGCTCTCCGGGAAGTACAAGCGTGACGAGGCCCCGGCGGGTGCCACCAGGCTCGGGGAGAATCCGAAACGCGGCATGGAAGCCTGGCAGGCCCGCAATGACAATCCGCGGACCTGGGAGGTTATCGGAACCGTGGAAAAGATCGCGGCGGACCACGGCGTGAGCGCCTCGCAGGTTGCCCTGGCCTGGCTGGCGGACCGCCCGGCTGTGACGTCCGTGATCCTCGGGGCCCGCACCAAGGAGCAGCTGGCGGACAACCTTGCCGCGGCGGACCTCCGGCTGTCGGAGGACGAAACCCGGCGCCTGGCCGAGGTCAGCCAGCCGCAGCTGGGCGTGTATCCGTACGGTCCGATGGCACAGGAGCAGCGCATCCGGAAGCTCGAGGGCGGCCGCTAAGCAACGCCGGAAACACAACGGACGGAACCACTGACAAGGGAGGCCGACGGCGGAATGTGACTGCCGCCGTCGGCCTCCCTTGTGTTGTCAGTGCCGCTGATCCTGCCCTTGATCCTGCCAAGGGCCGATCTGGCGAATCTCGTACCCGTCGGTCTTGGCCACCAGCTGGCGGCCGTGGTTGCCGTTAAACCTCAGCCACAGCACGGATGAGTCAGCGGTGGCGTCTTCCACCTCGCCGGTCCGGACAATCCGGCCGTCGTGGCGCAGCTCAACCCAGCTACCAATCAGCAGCTGCCAGTCATCGGGTGCTTCGGACACGAGAGCATCCGACTTCAGCGAATCAGTTCGCGGGTCGTCCCGAACGGAACCTCTTCGGAAAGGGCCACGGTGTAGTGTCCGGGCCGGTTGCGGGTGATCAGGATTCCGTGGGTCCCCGTCAGCATCGCCACCTCCCGGAGGCCATTGACGGCGGCCTCGAGGCGTTCGTCCAGGACGCGCCGACTGGTGACCTGAATGTCGATCGGCTCAATGAGTGTGGGCATGGGCTGTCCTTTTCGCTGGTCGGGTTTCCGGTGGATGTACTGTCTCAGGGGTTGCGCACTGCGCTTGCCTGCTCGGTGCCGGCGGGCACAGCCACCGGGCGGTCCTGGGCGGGTTCCTTGGTTTCTGCACCGGCAGGAGGTGTCGTCCTGAGCTTGAACCGCTTTCCGATGGCCGATCCGCCGCCGCTGCTGCGGTTCTTGTTGAAGATGTCGAAACCGACGGCAAGGAGGAGCACCAGGCCCTTGATGAGCTGCTGGTAATCGGTGCCGAGGCCGAGGATCGACATGCCATTGTTGAGCACACCCATGATCAGGCCGCCCACCATGGCGCCGGCCACGGTGCCGATACCGCCTTGTACTGCGGCACCGCCGATGAAAGCGGCAGCGATGGAGTCCAGCTCGAAGCCTGTGCCGCCGGCCGGCTGGGCGGAGTTCAGGCGGGCCGTGAACACGAGGCCTGCCAGCGCGGCAAGCACACCCATGTTTACGAACAGCCGGAACGTCACTGCTTTGGTCTTGATGCCTGAAAGTTCGGCCGCGTGGAGGTTACCGCCGATCGCATAGGTGTGGCGGCCGAAGATGCTGTTGTTCATGAGTGCCGAGTAGACGATGACCAGGACGGCCAGCACGATCAGCACGATGGGCGTCCCCCGGTAGCTGGCGAGCAGGAAGGTGATGGTGAGCATCAGCAGGGCAATGAACCCGGTTTTGATGGCGAACCACGCCATGGGTTCGTTTTCGAGGTTGAACTTGCGGCGGACGCGGCGTTCCTTGATGGCCTGGAAGAGAATGGCCGCCGTGCCCCCGACGCCCAGGATGACGGTCAGCCATTCGAGTACCGAGGTGCCGCCGGAGATGTCGGGCAGGAAGCCGCCGCCGAGGGCGCGCAGTTCAGCGGGGAACGGGGTGATCTGCTGGTTTTTGAGGGTGATCAGGGTCAGCCCGCGGAAGATGAGCATGCCGGCGAGGGTCACGATGAACGCGGGGATTCCAACGTAGGCGATCCAGTAGCCCTGCCAGGCGCCGACAAGGGCGCCGACCAGCAGGCAGGCCGGGATGGCAATCCACCAGGCCCAGCCCCAGTGGACGATCATCACACCCGATACGGCGCCGATGAAGCCGGCGATGGACCCCACGGAGAGGTCGATGTGGCCGGCGATGATGACCATGACCATGCCGATGGCCAGGATCAGGATGTAGCTGTTCTGGACCACGAGGTTGGTGACATTCTGCGGTTCCAGCAGGATGCCATCGGTCAGGACCTGGAAGAGCAGGACGATCAGGATCAGGGCGACGAAGATGCCAACCTGGCGGAGGCGGCTTGTGAGGAAGCCAAGGGATTCTCGTAGGGCGGACATGTTCGCTATTCCTTCTCTTGGGTCATGTAGTGCATGAGGGATTCCTGGGTGGCCTCGGCGATAGGGACCTCGCCGGTGACGTGACCTGCGGACAGGGTGTAGATCCTGTCGCAGATTCCCAGGAGCTCCGGAAGTTCGGAGGAGATCACGATCACGGCCTTCCCCTCGGCTGCGAGCTCGGCGATGATCGTGTAGATCTCGAACTTCGCCCCGACATCGATGCCGCGGGTGGGTTCATCGAGGATCAGCACGTCGGGGTCTGAAAACATCCACTTGCTCAGCACGACTTTTTGCTGGTTCCCGCCGGATAGCTTTCCCGTGATGGCTGCCACCGAGGGCGCCTTGATGTTCATGCTCTTCCGGTAGCGGTTGGCCACCGTGGTTTCCTCGTTCTTGTCCACCCAGCCGCGCTTGGCGAGCTTGTGCAGGGCTGCCATCGAGATATTGCGTTTGATGTCTTCGATCAGGTTCAGGCCGTAGTGCTTGCGGTCCTCGGTGGCATAGGCGATCCCGTGCTGAATGGCATCGGAAACGGTGGAGGTGTTGATTTCCCTGCCGTACTTGTACACCTTGCCGGAAACGGCGCGTCCGTAGGTGCGGCCGAAGACGCTCATGGCCAGTTCGGTCCGGCCTGCGCCCATGAGGCCGGCAAGCCCGACGACTTCGCCTTTCCGCACGTTCAGGCTGGCGTTGTGGACCACAGTGCGGCTGGCGTCCTGGGGATGCTGCACGGTCCAGTCTTCAATGCGGAGGACTTCCTCGCCGATGCTGGGCGAGCGGTCCGGATACAGGCTTTCCAGGTCGCGGCCCACCATGCCGCGGATAATGCGTTCCTGGGTGATCTGCCCCTGGTCGAGCCGCAGGGTCTCAATCGATTTGCCGTCGCGGATGATGGTCACGGCATCGGCGACCTTGCGGATTTCGTTGAGCTTGTGGCTGATGATGATGCTCGTGACGCCCTGGCCCTTCAAGTGCATGATGAGGTCCAGCAAGTGGTCGGAGTCCTCGTCGTTGAGCGCAGCGGTCGGCTCATCCAAAATGAGCAGCTTCACTTCCTTCGACAGCGCTTTGGCGATTTCGACCAGCTGCTGCTTCCCGACGCTGATGTGCTGAATCGGGGTCACGGGGTTTTCGCTCAGCCCGACGCGTGCCAGCAGTTTGGCGGCTTCGAGGTTCGTCCTGCGCCAGTCCACCCATCCGTTCCTGGCCAGCTCGTTGCCGAGGTAGATGTTCTCGGCAATGGAAAGGTAAGGGCTCAGCGCCAGTTCCTGATGGATGATCACGATGCCGCGCTTTTCGCTGTCGCTGATGCTGGAAAAGTCACACGGTTCGTTTTCGAAGAGGATGTCGCCCTCAAAGGTGTTGTGCGCGTACACACCGGAGAGGACTTTCATGAGGGTGGATTTGCCTGCGCCGTTTTCACCGCAGATGGCATGCACCTCGCCGCGGTTCACGTCCAGGGTGACGTCCTGGAGGGCTTTCACCCCGGGAAAGGTTTTGGTGATTCCCCGCATTTGAAGAATAGGTACGTTCATGGTGATTTCCCGATGACTTGTCAGAGCCGGACTCCTGCGGATGCAGGGTCCCCCGTTGTGGTGCGGCCGGGACCAGGCCCGGCCGCACCCGGTACGGCTGCTACTTGATGTCCGCCTCCGTGTAGTAGCCGGAATCAACCAGTTCCGGCTTGTAGTTGTCCTTGGTGATGATCACGGACTCGAGCAGGAAAGCCGGGACCACCTTGACCTTGTTGTTGTAGGTCTTGGTGTCGTTGGTTTCAGGCTGCTGGCCCTTCAGCACGGCGTCAACCATTTTCACTGCCTGCTCACCCAGCTTGCGGGTGTCCTTGAAGATGGTGGAGTACTGCTCGCCGGCGATGATGGACTTCACGGAGCCCTTCTCTGCGTCCTGGCCGGTCACGATCGGAAGGTTGCCCTTGGCGTAGCCGCCGGTGCTGGTCAGTGCGGAGATGATGCCGATGGACAGGCCGTCATAGGGGGAGAGGACGCCGTCGAGCTTGGTGCCGGAGCTGTAGGCCGCGGTCAGGATGTCCTCCATGCGCTTCTGGGCAACGGGGGCCTGCCAGCGCAGGATTGCTGCCTGTTCGAACTTGGTCTGTCCGCTGGGGACCTTCAGGGTTCCGGCGTCCAGGTACGGCTTGAGCGTGTCCATGGCGCCGGTCCAGAAGAAGTTGGCGTTGTTGTCATCCGGGCTGCCGGCGAAGAGCTCCACATTGAACGGGCCCTTGCCTTCCACCTTCTTGCCGCTGGCATCAACCAGGCCAAGGCCGGTGAGCAGTGACGTGGCCTGCTGGACGCCCACGGTGTAGTTGTCGAACGTGGTGTAGTAGTCCACGTTCGGTGTGCCGTTGATCAGGCGGTCGTAGGCGATCACCTTCACGTTCTGCTCCTTCGCCTTGGCGAGGACGTCGGTCAGGGTGGTGCCGTCAATGGCCGCAATGATGAGGGCCTTGGCGCCTTTGGTCAGCATGTTTTCGATCTGCGAGACCTGCGTGGGAATGTCGTCATTGGCGAACTGCAGGTCTGCCTTGTAGCCCAGTTTCGTGACCGAGTCGGAGACGTTCTTGCCGTCCGCGATCCAGCGTTCGGAGGTCTGGGTGGGCATTGAGATGCCCACGAGCGAGCCCGCTGCATCGGCGCTGCCGGAAGGAGTGGCCGCTCCGCCCCGGCTTCCGCACCCCGTAGCCCCCACTGTGACAGCGAGGACGACGGCAACTGCGCCCAGGAGTTTCTTGATTCTCACGTTTATCTCCTTCCGCGGACAACGCAGTCCGCGAATTTGTACTGAGCCGGGAGGCATCTGCGCTTCCCGGCCGGGCCGGCCGGTGGGACCGGTCGAACGGTGCCTGATCCGGAGATCCGTCACCACGGTACTTCAGTGACCGGACCGGCCGCTTGGGTCGCTTCCGGCTGGTTTTACTCCGTAAAGATGATGCTATGTTAGCGCTAACAACGAATCGAGCATAACCGGCGGATTCCTGTGAGTCAAATCACATTTAAGCCACGGTGGGCGGGTTTCGCCCCGCCGGACCGCCTGACATCGGAGGCTGCCCCCTTAGGTTTCGACAACGAAGTCGGTGTACGCATATCTGACGCCGTTGATCTGGAGTTCCAGGCCGTGGCCGCCGGCGTGGTGCACCCGCGTGGTCATCTGCCGGAAGGCGTGGCGCTTGGACACCGTCCTGGTTTCGCCGGGGTGCAGGGTCAGGGCCGCCAGTTTGAAGACCTTTTCCGACTGCGAGCCGTTCGCCTTCATGTAGTGCACGATGTAGTCCACGGCGAGCCTGGCGGGGTCGGACCCCGTGTTCGAGATCTCGAATTCGAAGGCCAGGTCCGCCGGCAGTGCCACGACGCTCCGGTCCAGCCTCGGCGGGGTTACCGTGAGCGACGCGGGAGCGAACCCCTGCAGGGCCAGGGCGCCCGGGTGGGCTTTCTTTACCAGGGTGCGGAGTCCGTGGCGGATCACCCATTGCGTGTTGCCGTCCGGTTCCGCAGCCCAGGCCGCCGCCGCCGCCAGCACTGCTTCGGGGGAGTGGCGTGCCAGGTCATTGAGGTGGTTTGCCACCGAACGCCGGACATACTCATGCGGGTCCCGGTATAGGGCATCAAGGATGGGAATGGTGGCCCCGGGCCGCTCGATCAGGCCGGGAATCCGGACAGCCCAGGGAAGGTAAGGGCGGGTGCCTTCGCTGGCGAGGCGGCGGACGTGTTCGTCGGGGTTGGCTGTCCAGGTCAGCACGGCAGCGAGTGCCCGGTCCAGGTCGGCAGCAAGCAGCCGCCGGATGGCGAACTCCCCGGTCAGGCGTGGAGTCAGCTGGGCGAGAAGCCGGAGGCAGTCGTCAAAGTCGGCGGACTCCGTCGAATCGAGGGCGAGGGTCACTGCCGTTTCCGTGACGGGCCAGAGGGTCCAACCCGTGAAGTCGGCGTCCTTGAGGGCGCGGCGGAAGATGCGCGCCGCCGTCGGATACTTCCCCTGAGGACCGGCCACTCCGGCGATGTCCGCAAGGAGTCCCTGGCTGACGTGGTCCGTGCGGCCGCGGAGGCTGAGGTGGTCCAGCGCGCCGCCGGCAGCCGTCACATTCGTCCAGGACGTGCCGGGTGATGCGTCCGTCAGGACGCGGACCAGCAGGCCGACGGCGGCCCGGTCAATCAGTTCGTTCATGGCACCCATCCAGTCAGGCTACCGCGGTGGCCTGACTGGATCGGCCACCGGCGGTCGGGGCCCAGGCTGTCAGCGGTCCGCCGCGAGCCAAAACGGCGGAACCGGGATAATCTCAGCGGAGAACATCGTTTAGGACTGCTGAGGCGGGGCGTTAAATGTCTGAAGATCAATCGCGGAAATCGCCCCGTTGGTGGCGGGTCTTCCACGACAAATTCGTAGTCGAAGAGCGGTACATGAGTGCAGGGTCCCGGAAGAACCTGTACCGGATCGCCCTGATCCTGATGATCCTGGGTGCAGGCCTGTTCGTGCTGACTCTCGCGGATGTCCTCGGAAGGGACGGATTGACCGGCCTGGACGAACCCGCAAGGGCCTGGCTGCTAAGTCAGCGCTCGGAACCGCTCACCGCTGTCATGATCTTCCTGGCAATCGTTTTCGGACCTGTTGCGCTCCCCATCATCATCCTGGTGGTCACCGTGGCCTGGGGCATCGCCGCCAAGCACGCCTGGCGCCCTCTGCTCCTGGCCGGAGCCATGCTGACGGGCGTGGCGCTGGCCCAGATCATTGGCCGGTCGGTGGGCCGCCAGCGGCCGCCACTGGACCTTATGCTGTTCGGTCCGGACGTCACCTTCTCCTTCCCCTCCGGGCATGTGCTCGGTGCCTGCGATTTCCTCCTGATCACCGCGTTCCTCGTTTTCTCGCGCCGCCAAAGCACGTGGCCGGCTGTGGCCGGCTTCGCCGCTGCCGCCATCGGGATTGTCCTGGCCTCGGTGAGCCGGCTCTACCTGGGGTACCACTGGGTCAGCGACGCTTTGGCCTCGCTGTTCATTTCCTTCGTGGTGCTGGGGGCCGTCATCGCAGTGGATACGTGGCGCACGGCCCGCGTCCCGGGAGAACAGATCACCGGTGAACTGTCCAAGGCCGATACGGCGGAAGGCTAGCGCGGAATGGCCGGCGAAGGGGACGTCCGGCGCATCTGCCTCGCTCTGCCTGGCGTCACCGAGCGGCCCAGCTGGAACCAGCCGGCATGGTTTGCCCGGACGCTCATGGCCAGGATCTGGGAGGACGGTGTCCTGACCGTAAAGACGGGGGAACGGGAAGCGCTCGCCGGTACGGACCCCGGCACGTACTTCTGGACTCCGCACCACGAGCGCTCGCGGCAGCTTGTCCTGGTCCGGCTTGACCGGATCGATGTGGAGGAGCTGGCGGAACTTCTCGAAGAATCCTACCTGCTTGCCGGCGGCCGCAAGTAGCCCCCGCTCATGCCCCTGAGTCCTGCGGGCGGGCGCGGGCCCTCTTCAGCTCGGTCCGGAGCCTGGCGTTGGCTGCCTCAAGTTCCAGTACCTTCGCCACGCCGGCAAGATTGAGTCCTTCGTCCAGCAGCTCACCGATGCGCTTCAGCACGGCGAGGTCCGCCTCGCTGTACTGCCGCGTCCCGCCGGAGGTGCGGTCCGGCGTGAGCAGGCCCCTCCGTTCGTAGAGCCTGATGTTCTGTTGGCCCGTGCCCACGAGGTGGGCCACCACGGAGATGGCATACACGCCCGTCTCCTCACCGCGCGCTCCCATGGGCCCTCCTCGGTCTGTTCATTTTGCCCTTGCCACAGTCTCTCACTGGTGCTATAAAAAATCTATACCCGCCACCATAGATAAGGGCGGGCAAGGAAAAGAAATACAGCCACAACCACATGTCGAAGGAGTGGGAAATGATGTTAATGCGTACGGACCCGTTCCGTGAACTGGACAGGATTACCCAGCAGGTGTTTGGAACCGCTGCCCGGCCTGCGGCCATGCCGATGGACGCATGGCAGGAAAACGGGGAGTTCGTGGTCTCGTTCGATCTGCCTGGAGTCGACGTCGATTCGGTGGACCTCAACATTGAGCGGAACGTGCTGACTGTGCGGGCTGAACGGCGCGATCAGACGCAGCCCAACGTGGAGCTGGTCATTTCGGAGCGCCCCCGCGGTGTCTTCAGCCGCCAGCTGATCCTCGGCGACACCCTGGACACGGATAAGGTCAAAGCCAGCTACAACGCCGGCGTCCTGACGCTCCGCATCCCGATCGCCGAGCAGGCCAAGCCGCGCAAGATCGAAATCGATTCCAAGCAGGACAGCATGCACGAAATCGGCAGCTAGTCGGTAAATGAAGCGCGGGGCGGGTGCCGTGGTGACTGGCCGCCGCCCCGTCGCGGACTACGGCCATGAGTAATCAACCGCCTGACTATTACGAAGTGCTGAAGGTGGACAGAACGGCCACCCGGCGGGAAATCGCGCGCGCATACCGCGCGCTGATGCGGCTCCACCACCCGGACGTCGACGGCGGCGGCAGCGTGCCGGCCGATCGTGGGACCGGCAACGGCGGTCAAGCCGACGCCGACAGCGGCCTGCTGGACATCATGGAGGCTTTTGCGGTACTCGGGGATCCAATAACCCGCGCCGCATACGACCGCACCATGTCCGTCCCGACCACCCGCCGCCGCGGGCCGATCGAGGTGCCGGTCCGCCGTGTCCATGCGCAGCAGCCTCCGTTGCTGCGGGTTAGTCCCGTGCTCTGGGAACGCGGCCCGAAGGCAGGCTCCGGTTAGCGGGAACCGGATAAGCCTTGATGCACGGCAAGGAATTTCTCTTCGGCACGGAGCCCGCAGTGCACTAATATCAATCCACCACCCGGTAACTACATAAGGGGCAAGCCGATGAACTTTTCAGCCAAGGACATGGCCGCCAAGATCCCGCCGTCCTTCACCCTGGGGGTTGCAACGGCCGCCTTCCAGATCGAGGGTGCCCTCGACGAGGACGGCCGCGGACCCTCCGGATGGGACGTGTTCGCGAAGAAGCCCGGCGCGATCGTCGACGACCACAGCCCCGTCGTTGCCTGTGACCACTACCACCGCATGCCCGAAGACGTTGCACTGATGAAGGAACTGGGGATCGATTCCTACCGGTTCTCACTGTCCTGGTCACGGATCCAGCCGGGCGGCAGCGGTCCGGTCAACAGGCCGGGACTCGATTTCTACGACAGGCTGCTGGACCAGTTGCTCGCCAGCGGTATTTCGCCGATGGTGACCCTCTACCACTGGGATACGCCGCTTCCCCTGGACGAAGCCGGCGGCTGGATGAACCGGGACACGGCGTACCGGCTGGCCGAGTTTGCCTCGATAGCGGCTGCTGCCTACGGTGACCGGGTGGCACGCTGGGTGACGGTCAACGAACCGGCCACGGTCACCACCAATGGCTACGCCCTTGGCCTGCACGCCCCGGGCGAATCGCAGCTCCTGCAGGCCCTGCCCACCGTCCATCACCAGCTGCTTGCCCACGGCCTGGCCATGCAGGCGCTGCGAGCAGCGAAAGTCCCGGGCGAAATCGGCATGACTAATGTGTACTCGCCCATGGTTCCCGCCTCGAGCAATCCATTGGACAAGCTGAGCGCGGGGCTTATGGACGTCTTCCAGAACAGGCTGTTCGCGGACCCCGTCCTGCTCGGAAAGTACCCGGACGTCATCCGGGCTGCCACGTTCTTTACCCCGTTCAGCCCCTCCGACGAGGACATGCAGCTTATCTCCCAGCCCATGGATTTCTACGGCCTGAACTACTACATGCCCACGAGTGTTGCCTCCGGGCCCGGCGAGGGAGCAGTTCCGCCAGGGATGGCGGAGGCCATGGGGGACGACCTCAGCGGAACCGCACCGGGGGCCCCGTTCCACATCGCCCCCTTCCCCGACGCCGAAACGACCGCCTACGGCTGGCCCATCAAGCCTGAATACATGGCGGTGGCGCTCAGTGAAATGGCGGAACGCTACCCGGACCTGCCGCCGGTCTTCATTACCGAGGGCGGGGGAAGCTTTGAGGACATAGTGGTCCGGGACAAGGCCGCGGACCGGATCATCATTCCCGACGAGCGGCGGCTGCGCTACCTGGCCCAGCACATCGCCACAGCGCTGGAGGCCACAGCCCCGGGCGGCGAGGCGGAGTCCATTGACCTTCGTGGCTATTATGTGTGGTCGCTGCTGGACAATTTTGAATGGTCCGCCGGCTACAAACAGCCGTTCGGTCTCCTGCACGTTGACTTCGAAACGTTGGCAAGGACGCCCAAGGCCTCCTACTACTGGCTCCAGGAGGTGCTCGCCGCGCGCAAGGACGCGGCCGCCCCCGCCCTAGACGCCGGCGCCGCGGAAGAGCCTGAGCCTGTGCCGTGACGGGATGTGCGTGCCGGCTGGGGTCCAGCCCGCAGGTCAGACCAGTTTCAGGTCGGCGAGGCCCCTGGTGATGCCTGCGCCGTCGGGGGAGTAGATCCACGGGACGGCGGAGGCGCTGTGGTCCCCGTTTTCAGAGTGGCCGCCTGCCAGGACTGATTCGCCAACGGAGAGCTGGCGGATGGCAATGGCGGCAACGCGGTCGCCGTGATCCCGGGCGAACCTGGAGTAGATCTGTTCGTCGTGCTGGCCGTTGTCCCCGATCAGCAGCCACCGCACATCCGGGAATTCCTGGGCGAGCCGGTCCAGATTGCCGTTCTTGTGCTCCTGGCCGCTGCGGAACCAGCGGTCCTGGGTCAGCCCCCAGTCCGTCAGGAGCAGGGGGCCCGCCGGGTACATGTTGCGGCTGAGGAAACGAGCCAGCGTCGGGGCCGCATTCCATGGTCCGGTGGAAAGGTAGATCACCGGGGCGTCCGGGTGTTCCACCACCAGCCTGTCCATCAGCACCGGCATGCCGGGCGTGGCCATCCGCGCCCGCTCACTCAGTACAAAGGTGTTCCACAAGGCAAGGAAGGGCCGGGGTAGAGCCGTGACCATCACGGTGTCGTCGATGTCGGACACGATTCCGAACTTGGTGTCCGGACCTATGACCAGGATGCTGGCCTTCACGGCCTCGGTCCCTTCGGCGCGGAGTGTCGCGGTGTGCCAGCCCGGGGACAGTTCAACCTTCACCACTGTGTCAACCAGGCCGCCACGGTCCGCCTTGACCCGGGTGGTCACACCCTCGATTTCGATGTCCACATTCGTGAACTGCAGGGGCACGCTGGTGAACGCCCTCCAGCCGCGGACATTCTGGTTGCCGTTCTTCGCGGCGTGCTCTGCACGGCTGCCTGGTTTCGGCTTGCTGGTGAGGACTACCCGGCCAAGGACCCGCACCCACGACGTGGAGCCGTACCCCTGGTAGGCAAGGGTCTGCGGAATAAAATTCCAGCGCCGGGCCAGCTGGATGCGGACGCCGTTGACCGTATCCGAGACCTTGTGTGCCACCCGGAGCGCGTGGTTTCCGGGCAACTGTGATTCCTGCGACGCCAATTCCATGCCTCCACTCTGCCACAAGGGGGCCCTCCGGCAACCGCCGCCGGACACTAAGGCGCTGCACCGTAACAACCCGCGGAGGTGGAGCGGGAGCTCCCCGCGAAGGGGCCATTGCAGGTGAGTCAGCCCTCTCC
Source organism: Arthrobacter sp. NPDC093128 (assembly GCF_040683875.1). Taxonomy (NCBI): domain Bacteria; kingdom Bacillati; phylum Actinomycetota; class Actinomycetes; order Micrococcales; family Micrococcaceae; genus Arthrobacter; species Arthrobacter sp. NPDC093128. The sequence goes on along the minus strand of NZ_JBFBEY010000018.1, from coordinate 32,017 downwards.
GAGCAGCCACCGCAACGTGTCGGCGTTCCGCACGGCGTTGCCGCCGCCGTCGTTATTGAAATAGACGAACACGTCCTTGCCCAGACCCTGCCACTCCCGGACGCGGTCTGCCCACCATCGAAGGTCATCCTCCGAATAGGAGCCCCCGTAGAGGTGCTGGTGGTCCGGGCCGTGCAGGCGGACGTACACGAACGGCGCCGTGGCCCGCAGGATGCAGGGGAGGTTTGCGCCGCTCATGATGCAATAGGCGGCCCCGTGGCGCTCCAGCAGGGCGTACACGTCAGGATGGTCCCAGCTGGGGTGCCGGAACTCCACCGCAACGCGGACCCACCACGGCAATGCCGCCAGGAAGTAGCCAAGACGGGCATCGTCGCGGCCGAAATCAGGCGGGAGCTGGACCAGTAGCACCGCGCGTTTGTCACCCAGCTCATGCCAGCACCTGATGATCCGCTCCACCCACACCTCGGGGCCGTACAGCTTCTTGCCGTGAGTCAGGCCGCGGGGGGCCTTGACCGACATGGCAAACCCCTCGGGGAGGCGGCGGCGCCAGCTCGCGAACGAGGACTCCCGGGGCCAGCGGTAGAAACTCGCGTTGAGCTCCACGGTATTGAAGCGCGCCACATAGTGCGCCAGCCGGTCGCGCGCCGGCAGCCCCGGCGGGTAGAGCACGTTCTCCCAGTGGTCATAGCTCCAGCCGGACGTGCCGATGTGGATCCCCATGCCTTGGATGGTAGTCGGACGGGGCGGCGTGTGGCACTGTGAGTCCCATGGCACGCATAGAGGACTACGCGGTGGTGGGCGACCTGCACACGGCGGCACTTATCAGCACGGAGGGTTCCATCGACTGGCTGTGCCTGCCGCGGTTCGATTCGCCGGCCTGCTTCAACGCGCTGCTGGACACACCTAAGTCGGGACGGTGGCTGCTGGCACCTGCCGGCGGCGGAAACTGCACCCGGCGCCGTTACCGCAAGGGGACGCTCATTCTGGAGACCGAATGGGAAACCGAAAGCGGAAAGGTGAAGGTCATCGACTTCATGCCGCCCCGTGACGCCGTGGCGGACATTGTGCGGATCGTGGTTGGCGTCCGCGGAAGCGTCAGGATGCGGGGCGAACTGGCCCTGCGGTTCGACTACGGCCACATCGTCCCCTGGGTCCGGCACGACAAGCACGGAATCCACGCCGTCGCCGGCCCCGATGCGGCCTACCTGGTCACCGACGCACCCCTGCGCGGCGAGCGCATGAAGACCGTCAGCGATTTCACCGTCGGAGCGGGCGAGAGAGTGCCCTTCGTGCTCACCTGGACGCCCAGCCACCTCTACCGCCCGCGGTCCATCGATCCGGAGGCCGTCCTGGCGTCCACGGAGGCCTTCTGGCTGGATTGGTCCGCGAAATGCACCATCACCGGCCCCTACCGTGAGGCCATCCAGCGCTCGCTGATCACGCTCAAGGCACTGACCTACGATCCAACGGGCGGCATCGTGGCTGCTGTGACCACGTCCCTGCCGGAGCAGCTGGGTGGCTCCCGCAACTGGGACTACCGCTATTGCTGGCTCCGGGACGCCACGCTCACGCTGCAGGCACTGCTTGCCGCCGGCTATACCGAAGAGGCAGCCTCCTGGCGCGACTGGCTACTGCGGGCAGTGGCCGGCGACCCGGCGGACCTGCAGATCATGTACGGCATCCACGGCGAGCGCAGGCTGCCGGAAATGGAGCTCCCGTGGCTGCAGGGCTACGAAAAGTCCGCTCCAGTGCGGATCGGCAACGGTGCCGCCGGCCAGCTCCAGCTGGACGTGTGGGGCGAGGTCCTGGACTGCCTGTCCCTGACCAGGCACTCCCTGCTGAAGCACAGCGACGAGGCCTGGGACGTCCAGGTTGCCCTTATGGAACACCTTGAGGGCGCCTGGCGGCAGCCCGACAACGGACTTTGGGAGATGCGCGGCCCCCGCCGCCACTTCACCCACTCAAAAGTGATGGCATGGGTTGCGGCCGACCGGATGGTCAAGGGCGTACGGGATTTTGGTCTGGTGGGCCCGGCTGACCGCTGGGAGGAACTCCGGGACACCATCCACGCAGATGTCATGGCCCACGGATTCGACGCGGAGCGGAACACCTTTGTGCAGTCCTATGGGCGGCCGGAGCTGGACGCCAGCCTCCTGCTCCTGCCCCGCGTCGGCTTTCTCCCGCCGGAAGACCCCAGGGTGGTGGGCACCATCGAAGCCGTGCAGCGCGAACTCACGCACGACGGTTTCCTGTTGCGCTACCGGACGGAGGAAGTCGACGACGGGCTCACCGGGGACGAAGGCGTCTTCCTCGCCTGCTCCTTCTGGCTGGTGGAAGCGCTCATTGGGGTGGGGCGGCGCCGCGAAGCCAAGGAACTGTTCGAGCGGCTCCTGGCGCTGCGCAACGACGTGGGTCTCCTGAGCGAGGAATGGGGCGTCGAAAGCGGCCGCCAGCTGGGAAACACCCCGCAGGCCTTCAGCCACTTCGCGCTGATCATGAGTGCGCTGGAACTGCATGAGGACAGCGTGCACCGCAGCGACACCCCGGTACACGGGAGCTGACGGCGGGGCCGGCGGCGGCGGCCTGCCCGGCGGTCCGCGAGGCGGTCACATTTCGTTCAGCTGGGGGCCGGGGGCAGCTGCGTGGTTCCATGGTCACGGAACCTATTCGGAGCAGGCACGAAGGAGTGTTGACCGGTGAAATTTGCGCGTCTCGGAGATCCAGGCAGGGAGCAGCCGGCCGTTCAGCCCGGCGGTGCGGACTCGAACGGGAAATGGTATTCCCTCGCTGGCCTCACAGCGGACATCGACGGAACGTTCCTGGAAGCCAGTGGCGTTGACCGGGTCCGGGACGCGCTCGCGGCCGGGAACCTGGCCGAGATCACTGACGCTGGCGCGCTTCGCACGGGTGCCCCGCTGGCCCGCCCCCGCGCGCTGGTGGGCATCGGCCTGAACTACGCCGGCCATGCGGCCGAGTCAGGAGCCGCCGTGCCGGAAGTGCCGGTGGTATTCCTCAAGCCAACCAACACGGTGGCAGGCCCGTTCGACGACGCCCCCATCCCGCCGCTGTCCGGCAAGTATGACTGGGAAGTTGAGCTCGCCGTCGTGATCGGGCGGCGCACCTCCTACCTGGCGTCGGTGGGCGAGGCCGCGGACTGCATCGCCGGTTACGTGCTGGCCAACGACCTTTCAGAGCGTGACTACCAGTTGCCCGGCGCGGCCGGCCAGTGGGTCAAAGGAAAGTCGCTGCCGGCGTCCACGCCCCTTGGCCCGTGGTTCGTCCCGGCCGCTGACCTGGACGCAACGGATCTTCGGTTGCGGACCTGGGTAAATGGCGAGCCTCGCCAGGACTCGTCCACGGCGGACCTCATCTTCGACGTTCCCGCCATCGTGCACCACCTGAGCCAGTTCATGGTCCTGGAAGCCGGCGACGTCATCCTGACCGGTACCCCGGAGGGCGTGGCCCTCTCCGGGCGCTTTCCCTACCTCCGGGACGGCGATGTGCTGGAGCTGGAAGTCGAAGGACTGGGCCGTCAGCGCCAGGTTCTTCGGCAAACCGCTGCACTTTAGCCCGGAAGCCGTCGCCTGGACATGCCTCGGGACTTCCCTATCCAGCAGAGGTAAGTATACTTACTAATACCTCGGATTGGGGTATGGATGGAGGAGTTGCAATGGCTGGATACTTCGAGCTGGTTGATGCCCCCGACGGCGGCTACCGCGTCAAGCTCATCGACGGAACCGGAACCCTGATGGCCATCTCAGTGACCTTTCCCACCAAGCGTGCCGCCGCGGCAGGCGTGGCCAAGGCTAGGGAAATTGCGGGGACCGGCCTGATCCGCGACCTTAGCGAAACCCAGGACTCCGAGCCGCTCAGGCAGCCGCCCGTGCGGCAGCATGCCAAGGCACCCAAGAACATAGGCGTTCTGGGGTCCGGGCGGGCATCGGCGGCCACAGGTCAAAAGCGAGCCCGCACGCATCACTGAGCCTAAAGGTGGCCATGCCCAACATCGGACCCGGCTCAGGCCGGCAGCGCGGCGTTCTTTTCGACGTCGACGGGACCCTGGTGGATTCCAGCTATCTGCATACCCTCGCGTGGTGGCAGGCGTTCAGGCAAGTTGGCCTGGATGTTCCGATGGCGTCCATCCACCGCTCTGTTGGCATGGGAGGCGACAAGCTGGTTGACCGGCTTCTCCCGACCGGACGCGACAAGACCCGGGACGCAGCCATCATGGCCGCCCACGGCGCGGTGTTCGCCACCTACTGGCCAGCGCTGCGGGCCTTCGACGGAGCGCGGGACCTCCTGGCCCAGTGTTATGAAAGCGGCTTCGCCGTCGCGCTTGCGTCATCGGCCCGGGCGCAGGACCTCGAGGTGCTGCGCTCCACGCTTCGCGCCGATTCCTTCATCCACGCCGCCACCAGCGCCAACGATGCCAAAGAAAGCAAGCCGGACCCGGACATCCTGGAGGCGGCGCTGGAAGCGATCGGCCTGGACGCCGGGGATGCGGTTTACGTCGGCGACGCCGTGTGGGACGTGTACGCCGCCGGCAAGTTGGGTATTCCCACGATCGGCCTCACCTGCGGCGGAACCAGCGCGGCCGAGCTGCTGGAGGCCGGTGCCGTGGAAATTTATGAGAATCCGCGCGACCTGCTGTCGAACCTGCGTGACAGCGCCTTAGGCAGGCTCGCCGCAAGGGACTAGGCGTCGGAGATGTCGCCCTTGTTCCATGAAACCGCGACACTGACGGAGCCGTCATCGTCCCGTTCAACTTCGGTGATGACATCGGTAGGCCCCGCCCCCATTTTCATGAGCTTGGCCCGGTAGGACGTGACCAGCTCTTCAAGGCTGGATTCCGTCCACTCGCCGGGACGCATCCGCGTGGAAATCTCCACCGGCTCTGGCTGGTACAGCGTCATGTCGTTGCCTTTCCTCGATGCTCGGGATGATCCAACGCTATGATCCGCTGCCTCCCCAGGCAAGGGATTTGCTCAGTTTGCTTAGTTTTTCTACTTAGCTGCGGGGAAACTTCTTCCAGGCCTTCCTGAATTTAGCCTCGGCGCGGTCCGCACGTGCTTCTTCCCGAGCGTGGAGCCGTCCGTACGTGAAGCCGCTTTCCCCGCCGCGGAAGGCCCGGCCGCCAAGGTCCGCGAGGAGGTGTCGTGCCACCACGCTGTCCTGGTGAAGGCCCAGGATCTGCTGCAGTTCGTGGGCACGTTTGGCCATTCTTGCGACCTTCTTCCCAGCAACCGGTTCGGCGGCCTCGGCAGCGTAGCGGAGCCGCTTGGCCGCCTTGCGCACTTCATGAAGGCCGGCGTCGCGGGCCGTACCGTCCGGAGGGGAGCCGGAGCTCGCTGCTGGACTGCTGCCGCCGTGCTGTTCCTGCAGCGCCCGCACTCTGCGCCGGACCCTCTTGGTTTCCCTGGACACCAGCTTCCGCATTGCCTTGCGGGCGTCTCCTGCAGCCTTCGCGGTCAGGGGCGGGGCCGCCACCAGCTCCTCAAGACGGGAGACCAAGGTGGCGTAACGGTCGCCGTCGAGGGCCTCCAGGACGGCGAGGCGGCCAGCGGCGGACGTGGAGTCAAGTTCGTCGTCGATTCGCTGGGCCGCTGGTCCGAAGACCAGCGCGTCGGGTTCGCCGGCCAGGAGCTCCCGGAGCCGGTCGTGGATCACTTCCGGATCCCGCGCCGAACCGAGCACCTCGGAGAGCCACCTCAGCTCTGCCCTCACATCAGTCACGGTGCCGGCGTCGAGGAGCTTCTTCCCTGTTGCGAGCACTGACCGCAGCCGGCGGGCGCACATCCGCATCTGATGGACTGAGTCCGGTTCTTCCTGGCGCACCAGGGGCTCCTGATGCCTGAGCTCGGCGAGCTGCTGGGCCAAGTAGTTTGTCAGGACCTCGCCGGCTGTGGTGGGCATGCCTCACTCTACGTCGGCGGGGGTGACGCCAGAAGGGCCGTTTGTCATGCCGTGTTGCTGGGCTTCTGCGTGCTTCAACAGCTGGCGTTGAGTGCTTCCTCAACGATGTCCACGAGGTCCTCCGCCATACCGTTGCCCTTTAAGCTGAAGGGCCGCGGCGGGGTAGCAAGGGAGACCGATGCCTGCCGGGTTCCGTCAGCGCTGGACATCGAAATAGTGCCGTAGCCGGCCGTGTCCCCGGCGCGGCCGTAGTAGAAGTTGTTGGTGCAGGTATCGTTCCAGCGCTGGATCCCCATCCCGTACCGGGCGTACGGCGGGGTCTGCATGTCCGTGACCATGGCCCGTGGGATCAGGCGGCCCTCGAGCAGCGCGGCATAAAACGTGTTCAGGTCGCCGACGCCGGACACCAGGCCCCCGGCAGGATCGCCGGCGCGGAATGGGGGGTAGCTGACGTCCAGGCGCTCGCCAGAACTGGTGACGTAGCCGTGGACCAGCGAGGGAGGGGCGGGACCGCGTTCGGTCATCCACGTGGTCGTGAGGCCGAGCGGCTCTGTCACGTCGGATCGCAATACGTCGCCGATCGGCAACCCGCGCAGCCGTTCCACGATCATGCCCAGCGCGATGTAGTTCGAACCCGAGTACTCATAACCCTGCGCCAGCCTCGGCTCCCACCGCTTGGTCGCGGCCAAGGCGAGGAGTTCCCGGTGGCTGCGGCCGGTGGCCAACACCTCGCCCAGGCTGCCCTGTTGAAGGAGCGGGATGAGGTAGTCCGGCATCCCGGACTCGTGCTGCAGCAGCCGCCGGATCGTGACGGGCCCGGGCGGGTGCATGATGCTCTCGAAGTCCGGCAAATGCTGGCTGACAGGGTCCTCGAGGCCAAGTCTGCCTTCCACCGCGAGTTTGAGCACGGACACGGCCACGAAGGATTCGGTCACCCTTCCGATGGGCACGGGATTGTCAATCTCCAACGGTTCCCGGCCCTCCAGGCTTCTGACACCGGAAGCGCGGGACCATTCTTCGCCCCGCACTTTGGCCTGCATCAGGACGGCGGGGGCGCCGTCGTCGAGCATTTCGTTGCCAAACTCTTCCAGCGCTGCCGCCAGCCGTGCCAGGGACGAGGGCTGCTCCGGCGGCTCCGGGGCCGCAGTGCAGCCGCCCAGTGCTGCGACCAGCACGGCGACGGTTGCCGCGGCCGCGGTCCGGAACGGCAGTGCGCGAATCCGTGCCACGAAACTCATGTTCCTCAGAGCGCTCTGACGCGTCAATAGCCAGCGGATGCCGCCGAATTCGCCGGAAACGCGCGAAATCGCCGGACCAACGGCGAATTGGCAGGCTTCCGACGATCTCGGTGGGCGTCAGTCTTGGAGGGCTAGGTCAGCCGGATCTGGCGGTTCATGTCCTTGTACAGCAGGTAACGGAACTGGCCGGGACCACCGGCGTAGCAAGCCTGCGGGCAGAAGGCGCGCAGCCACATGAAGTCGCCGGCCTCCACCTCCACCCAGTCGTTGTTGAGCAGGTACATGGCCTTGCCCTCCAGCACGTACAGGCCGTGCTCCATGACGTGGGTCTCCGGGAACGGGATCACGCCGCCCGGCTGGAACGTCACAATGTTCACCTGCATGTCGTGGGCCAGGTCGCTGGAATCCGTGAAGCGGGTGGTCTTCCAGGCGCCGTCGGTATCCGGCATCGCGGTGGGTTCGACTTCCGCGTCACTGGTGACGAACGACTTGGCCTCGTAACCCTCGAGCCGCTCATAGGCCTTGCGGATCCACTGGAAGGAGACGATGTCGTCCGAGACGTTTTCCAGGCCCCAGGTGGAGCCGGCAGCAAGGTAGGCGTAGCCGCCTTCCTCCATTGCGTGCAGTTCGCCGTCGAGGGTCAGGTTGACCTTGCCCTTGGTGACGAAGACGACGCCTTCGACGCCTGCTTCGAACTCGGCCTTCGGGGCACCGCCGCCGGGGCCGATCTCAACGATCAGCTGGGAGAAGGTGGTGGAGAAACCGGCGATCGGGCGGGCGATGATCCAGGACCGGGTGTTAGTGAAACCCGGCAGGGTGCTGGTCACGATGTCGGTCATGACGCCCTTGGGGATGACCGTGTAGGCCTCCGTGACGATGGCCCGTTCAGTGGTGAGGTGGGTCTGCGGCGGCAGGCCGCCCTGGGGGTAGTAGTACTTGCCCATCATTGGGTCCTTACTTCGAAGTGGAGTGGGCCAGCCTTGGGTGGGCCAGACCGGTGAGTTGGGGGATTCCGACGCCGGCAAGCGCCTGGACGTCTTCGGCGCCCACGGCGCCGCACTGGACGCCGCGCAGCACGAATGCGGCCAGCGCCCGGGCGGTGGCGGGCTCGTCCATGACCCCGCCTTCGGTGTGATCCACGTAGTTGCGCAGCCGGGCCGCCGCCGCGGGCAGCCCCTGGCGGTAGAACGCGTAGGTGGCCGCGAACCGGCTGGGCAGCTGGGCCGGGTGCAGGTCCCAGCCCTGGTAGTAGCCGCGTTCCAGGGAACGCCGCACCAGCCGCCCGTGCAGGCGCCACGCATTCTCCACGTTGTCGCCCACCGGGATGATGTTGGTGGAACCGTCCGACAGCCGGATGCCCGTTCCGGCCACTGCAAGCTGCATGACCTCCTTGGCGTAGTCAGCCACCGGATGTTCCATGGACTGGTATTCGGCGGCGATCTGCAGGGAGGCGGAGTAGTCATAGGTGCCGTAGTGCAGGCCGCTGATCCTGCCCGGGACGGCGTGCGGAAGCTGCGCCACCGGTGAGGTGCCGTCCGGGCCGAGGATGAGCTGCGGGGTCTCCACCTGCACCTCGAACCGCAGCCGGCCTGCGGGCAGCGCATGGGCTTCCTCCAGCCGGGAGACGGCGAAGTCCATGGCCTTGACCTGCGCCACGGTGGTGACCTTCGGCAGGGTGAGGATCAGGCCCTGCGGGAGTTCGCCCGCTGCGGCCAGGCCGGAAACAAACAGGTCCAGCGTACGCAGGCCGCGGGCCCTGGTGGCAGCCTCGAAGCACTTGAATCGGATGCCGATGAACGGGGGCGCTGTGCCGGCCGCAACTGCGGCGGCCACGGCGGAAGCCGCCGCCACAGCGGCAGCGTCCTCGGCGTCGTCGCCCCTGTCCCCGAACCCGTCCTCGAAGTCCAGGCGCAGGTCCTCGACCGGCTCGGTCTCCAGTTTCGCCTGGACCCGTGCCGCCACGGCCTCGGCAAGGTCGGCGTCCTGGCCCAGCAGGTGACCCAGGCGGGCCAGGCCGCCGTGGGCGTCCGCCGTCGCCAGCGCCTGGGCACCCCACTCAGCCGCGAACGACGGCGTGAAACGGTCCGCCGGTATATACACGGTATGTACGGGCTGGCGGGTGCCGTCGTCGCCCGGGTAGTTGCGCTCCAGCAGCTGGTCGGTGGCGGCCAGCTGGGCGTCGATCTGCGCGAGATCGTTGGGGCTGAGGGAACCTGAGGGTACTGCCATGCCTCAGCCCACCAGTTCGTAGGCCGGAGTGGTGAGGAAGTCCGTGTAGTCCTCGGAAAGGCAGATGTCCGCGATCAGCTCGCTGGCGGGGAGGTAGTACTTCGCGAAGGCTTCCTCTCCCACTTCGCCGCGGAGCTTTGCGGTTTCCTCGGCGAGGATGGCGCTGACGAGTTCACGGGTGACAGTGTTCCCGGTGTCGGCCAGCACCACGCCGTTGCGGATCTGCTGCCAGACCTGCGAGCGGGAGATCTCGGCCGTGGCGGCATCCTCCATCAGGTTGTGGATGGCCACCGCGCCGTTGCCCGAAATCCACACGGCCGTATACGCGACGGCGACGTAGAGGTTCAGGCGCAGCCCGGCCTCCGTGACCGTGCCGTCAGCCGAGGCGATGTCCAGCAGCTGGTCCGCGGTGACGCTGACCTCCGGGCGCTGTTTGTCCAGCTGGTTGGGGCGCTCCCCGAGGACGGAATCGAACACTTCCTGGCACACCGGCACCAGGTCCGGGTGCGCAACCCAGGAGCCGTCAAAGCCGTCGTTGGCCTCGCGCGTCTTGTCCGCACGGACCTTCTCGAACGCCTGGGCGGTGACCTCGGGTTCGCGGCGGTTGGGGATCACGGCAGCCATGCCGCCCATGGCAAAGGCGCCGCGGTGGTGGCACGTCTTGACCAGCAGCTCGGTGTAGGCGCGCATGAAGGGTGCCGTCATGGCCACCGTGGCGCGGTCCGGCAGCACAAAGTCCGCTCCGGCATCGCGGAAGTACTTGATGATGCTGAACAGGTAGTCCCACCGTCCGGCGTTCAAACCGGCGGCGTGGTCGCGGAGCTCGTACAGGATTTCGTCCATCTCGAACGCTGCGGGGATGGTCTCGATCAGCACGGTGGCCTTGATGGTGCCCTGCGGGAGGCCCAGGAATTCCTGCGCGAAGACGAACACTTCGTTCCAGAGCCTCGCCTCAAGGTGGCTTTCCATCTTGGGCAGGTAGTAGTACGGACCGTGGCCGTTGAGGACCAGCTGCTTGGCCACGTGGAAGAAGTGCAGGCCGAAGTCCACCAGCGCGCCCACGGTGTGTTCGCCGTTGAGCAGGAGGTGGCGCTCGTCCATGTGCCAGCCTCGGGGACGGGCCACGACCACGGCGAGCGGGGCATCGGTGCGGAGCCGGTATTCCTTGCCCTCGGGGGAGGTGTAGCTCAGCGATCCGGTGGCGGCATCGCGCAGGTTTAGGATGGCGTCGATGACGTTGGCCCAGGTGGGTGTACTGGCGTCCTCGAGGTCGGCCAGCCACACCTTGGCGCCGGAGTTGAGGGCGTTGATGGCCATCTTGGCCGGTGAGGCGGGGCCGGTCATTTCCACGCGGCGGTCCTGCAGTGCGGCAGGCGCCGGCGCAACCTTCCAGTCGCCCTCGCGGACATCCTTGGTTTCCGGCAGGAAATCAAGCTTTCCGGTCCGGGCTACCTGCTCGCGCTTGGCCACGCGGGCTTTGAGGAGTTCGGCGCGGGTGCCCGCAAACCGCTTGTGGAGCTCCTCCACAAAGGCCAGTGCCTTCGGGGTGAGGATTTCCTCTGCTCGTGCAATCGGCTGCGGGTCTGTGACTGAGAGAGCCATTGTCCGGGTCCTTTCTAGGCTTGCGAATCAGGCGTTGGCGGGTTCTGGGGCTGCGTGCGCGGCGGCTTTGGCTGCGTTGGCTGCATTGGCTGCTGCTTGTGCTACGGCACTTGCGACGTCGGCGGCAACGTGGGGGTCGAAGACGCTGGGGATGATGTAGCTGGCGTTGAGTTCATCGTCCGCCACGCGCTTGGCAATCGCCTCCGCTGCGGCCACCAGCATGTCCGGCGTGATGTCCGAGGCCCCGGCATCCAGCAGCCCGCGGAAGAACCCCGGGAATGCCAGTACGTTGTTGATCTGGTTGGGGAAGTCGCTGCGCCCCGTAGCCACCACTGCCGCATGCTTCGACGCTACCACCGGGTCGATTTCCGGTGTGGGGTTGGCCATGGCGAATACGATGGCGTTCTCAGCCATCGCGGCCACCTGCTCCTCGCCGATCACGTGAGGGGCGCTGACGCCGATGAAGACATCCGCCCCGACGATGGCCTCGTGCAGGGTCCCGGAGAAGCCTTCTTCGTTGGTGTTGGCTGCGATCCAGCTGCGGTGTTCGTCGCTGTATTCCTGGCCGGAGTGGATGGCGCCGGAGCGGCCGGCGGCGACGATGTGCTGCGCACCCTGGGCCTTGAGGAGCTGGATGATGGCCGAGCCTGCGGCACCGACGCCGGAGACAACGATCTTGACCTCGGAGAGCTTCTTGTCCACTACGCGCAGGGCGTTGACCAGTGCGGCCAGGGTGACGATTGCCGTGCCGTGCTGGTCGTCGTGGAAGACCGGGATGTCCAGTTCTTCGCGGAGGCGGTTTTCGATCTCGAAGCAGCGCGGCGCCGCGATGTCCTCGAGGTTGATGCCGCCGTAGACGGGGGCCATGGCCTTGGCGATCATGATGATTTCCTCGGTGTCCTGGGTGTCCAGGCAGACCGGCCAGGCGTCAACATTGGCGAACTGCTTGAACAGGGCGGCTTTGCCCTCCATGACGGGTAGCGCTGCGGCCGGGCCAATGTTGCCCAGGCCAAGGACTGCTGAACCGTCGGTGAGGACGGCGATCGTGTTGCGCTTGACCGTCAGGTTGCGGGCCGCTGACGGGTCCTCCGCGATGGCCAGGCAGACGCGGGCGACGCCGGGGGTGTAGGCGCGGGAAAGGTCGTCGCGGTTGCGGAGGGCCACCTTCGGGACGACCTCGAGCTTGCCGCCGAGGTGCATCAGGAAGGTGCGGTCGGAAACGTGCTGGACCGTGACGCCGTCGAGCGCGTTCAGGGCGTCCTTGACGCGGGCGGCGTGCTCGTCATCAGTGGTGTTGCAGGTGACGTCCACAACCAGCGTCTCGTGGTGGGACTCGGTGACGTCCAGGGCGGTGATGGCTGCGCCGGCGGCTCCGACGGCGGCGGCCAGTTCGCTCGTGGCGGTGAAGCTGGACGGTGCTTCCACGCGCAGGGTGATCGAATTTCCGGGGCTCGGGTTCGCCATTGAATGTTCCTCCTGGTCGGGCCCCGATGCGGTGCACATCAGGGCTTAGTGCTCAATCAAATGTTTTCGTATTATGGATATTATTATCTACTTTGTGGAAACACAAGCCCCAAAGGCGCATCGACGACGACCGGAGCGTGCTGTATCTTGGGACTTCTAAGCAATTTTTTTCACGATGTGGATAAGAGTTGTCGGAACCGATACCGCAGGAGACCACGGTTATGGCTGAAAAGGCCCCGGGAGGCGTGCAGTCCGTTGAGCGCGTCTTCGAACTTTTGGAACTGATTACTGACGCCGGCGGAGACGTCACGCTCAGCGAGCTTTCTTCCTCCACCGATCTGCCGCTCCCCACCATCCACCGCCTGCTGCGCACCCTGGTCACCCTTGGCTACATCCGCCAGCTGCCGAACCGGCGTTATGCCCTCGGCCCGCGGCTCATCCGGCTTGGCGAAGGCGCCAACAAGCAGCTCGGAGCACTGGCCCGGCCGCAGCTCAAATCCCTCGTGGACCGGCTCGGGGAGACGGCCAACATGGCCGTGCTGGACTCGGACATGGTCATCTACGTGGCCCAGGTGCCGTCTTTGCATTCCATGCGCATGTTCACCGAGGTGGGCCGCCGCGCGCACACCCACGCCACCGGCGTCGGCAAGGCGATCCTGGCCCAGCTGGACGACGACACCGTCCGCGGGATCATCCAGCGCAGCGGCATGCCCACGCCCACGCCCAAGAGCATCGGCGACATCGACACCCTGCTCCTGGACCTGAAGCTGATCCGTGAACGCGGCTACTCCATCGACGAGGAGGAGCAGGAGATCGGCGTCCGCTGCTTCGCAATGGCTGTCCCGAACGCCCCGACGCCCACGGCCATCTCGGTGTCGGGGCCGGTGTCCCGCGTGGACCAGTCCTTCGCGGAACGTGCTGTGCCGCTGCTGCGCGAAGCGGCCCAGACGATCTCGGACGAGCTCAACCAAAGCTAGGTCCCGCCGTCGTAAGTCCGGTACGACGACGGCGGGCGCTGCACGCGCGAACGGACAGTTGAGGTCCTCAATCCGGTGGAAAGAGGGTTTCAACTGTCCGTTCGCGTTTGTGTGGCGGTGGCCGGGAACTGGCGGGGGAGCCTTAGTGCTCAGACTTCGATGCCGACTCCACCGGGACTTCCTTGCCGTCGCAGTCGATCAGCTTGCCGCCTTCGTAGCGGTCGCCGTCGGCCAGGCACTTAAGGTCCTCTTCGCGGACCACGCGCCCCGTGCCGGCCACAAACACGGACTGGTTCTCCGAGTTGCCGGCCTTGAGGTGGTTGAACAGCAGGTTCAGCAGGATGGCCATGATGGCGGCCGAGCTGATGCCGGAGTGGAAGATGGTGCCGAACCAGGACGGGAACTGATCGTAGAACGCCGGAGCCGCGATCGGGATCATGCCGAAACCGATGGACGCCGCCACGATGATCAGGTTCATGTTGTTTTTGTACTCCACTTTGGCAAGTGTCCGGATGCCGCTGGCGGCAACCGTTCCGAAGAGTACGACGCCGGCGCCGCCCAGGACGGGAGTCGGCACCGCTGCGACCACCCGGCCAAGAACCGGCAGGAGGCCCAGAATCACCAGGATCAGGCCGCCGGCGCTGACCACGAAGCGGCTCTTGACGCCCGTGATGGCAACCAGGCCCACGTTCTGGGCGAAGGCGCTTTGGGTGAAGGAGTTGAACAGGGGCGAGATGGCGCTGGAGAGCATGTCCGCCCGCAGGCCGTCGCCGATGCGCTTGGAGTCAACCTTGGTGCCCACGATCTCGCCGACCGCAATGATGTCCGCGGAGGTCTCGGTGAGCGTCACCAGGATGACGATCAGCATGGAGATGATCGCAGCGATTTCGAAGGTGGGCGGACCGAACGCGAACGGGGTGGGGAACGCGACGATGTCGCCCTGGCCCACCTTGGAGAAGTCAGCCATGCCGAAGACGAAGGCAATCACCGTGCCGAGCACCATGGCCAGCAGGATGGAAAGCCTGGAGATCGCGGCGCTGCCCACCTTGCTGAGCAACAGGACGATTGCCATGGTTGCCGCGGCCAGGCCGATGTTGGCCACGCTGCCGTAGTTCGGCGCCTTGCTGTTGCCGCCCATGGCCCAGTTGGCCGCGACCGGCATCAGCGTCAGGCCGATGGTGGTGATTACTGTGCCCGTGACCACCGGCGGGAAGAAGCGGATGATCTTGGAAAACAGCGGCGTGATGAGAAGCCCGATCAATGAAGCGGCGATGACGGAGCCGAATACGGCCTGGATGCCCCCGCCGCCGTGGACGATCGCCACCATGGTGGAGACGCCGGCAAAGGAGACGCCCTGGACCAGGGGCAGCTGGGACCCGAAGAACCGGATGCCGACAGTCTGGAGGATCGTGGCCAGGCCGCCGACGAAGAGGCAGGCGGCAATCAGCAGGCCGATGTCCTGCGAAGACATCCCCGCCGCTGCGCCGATGATCAGCGGCGGGGCGATGATGCCGCCGTACATGGTGAGGACGTGCTGGAAGCCGTAGGCGAAGGTGCTTCCGAGGGGAAGCCGCTGGTCCTCCGGGCGGTCGGACTGCTTGCGGCCAGTGCCGGCTTCTGCAGCCGATTTCTTCTTAATGTTCATGGCAGACTTTCTTGGTGTTCATGGCAGACGTCTTTGTCTGGCTAACGGTGTCTGGCTAACAGTTTTTGAATCATTGGTGCGCTGGGCCCGGAGTTTTTGTCCAGATAATGGGCGTTTGAGTGTCTTTAAGCCTCGATATCTGGACAAAAACTCCGGGCCGCCGGGTGCGGTTTAGCAGAAGCCGGCGATGCCGTTCCAGGCGACGTCCGCCGAAGCGGCGTCTTCGCGCTGGACTGTAGCCTCGATCAGGCCGTACGGGCGGTCGGCGGCAAAGAAGACCTCGTTCGGGTTGTCGAGGCCGAACGGCGAGAGGTCCACCAGGAAGTGGTGCTTGTTGGGCATCGAGAACTTGATCTCGTCAATCTCGCTGTGTGCTTCCAGGACCTTGGCGCCCATGTCGAACAGGGTCTGCTGCAGGGCGTGTGAGTACTTTTCGGTGAAGCCTTCCAGAAGGAGGCTCTTGACGTCTTCGTAGCTCTTGTTGAAATCAAGGGCGTTGAAATCGGTGTTGGCATTGAAGCGCCAGCGTGCGGAAACGTCCGTGGCAAGGATGCGGTCCGTGGTCTCGGGCAGGGTGGTGTATTTGTCCTTCGGGTATCCCACGAATCCGGACTGGGTGGACTTGAGCACCGTAAGGTCCTTGAGGCCCGAGATGAGGTGCGTTGCCGCGCCATCGCGGACCAGCACGGCGGTGCGGACTTCCTGGCCGTTGCGCACGAAGGAGTGGTCATGCTCCGCACCGTGGGCCTGGATCCGGTTCCAGCTGTAGGACTCGGCTTCCCAGCGGCCGCCGGTGACCCAGTCGAAGCTCGAAGTGAAGTGCTCGCCCAGCCGCAGGAGGAATGCCTCCGGCGAGCCGATGCCGTCGCGGGCAAAGGCATAGATGGTGTTCTTCTGCGTGTCCGTGGCTACGACGTGGCTGTTGTCGCCTTCGAGGTGGGCCGCGGTGAAGTCCCCGCGGAGCTGCGAGGTGACGTTCAGGTCTTCGATCTCGTGGCGGTCGGTGTCCCTGGTGATCTTGACGACCCGGACTTCGGCCTTGCCGTACTGGTTCTGGCCGAGGATGATTTTGCTGCTCATGGTCTGTTCCCAACTTCCGTGATGTGGAACCTAGGTTCCATCATTGAAATTAAGCGCGTGTTTCCCACGCGTTTCTGATGGAGCCGACCCAACAAAAAAGAGCCGGCATCCAATGACGCCAGCTCATTACGACCCTGCCTGCTGCTCCCAGGTTACGTGACCTACGCCACGAGTTGACTTAAAGCGTAGCCGAGCTTTGCCGTGGTGTACATCACTAATCGAAAAATCGGATTGTGACCGGCGCGGCCCCCACGTGAGGAGGAGGCCTTGGGCGGGGGTCTTGACCCGCCTGGGTCCGGCCATTAGGATTTCCACATAACAATAAATCTTTTCCGAATGACGGAAACGAAGCCCCGCAAGAACGAGGAGGAACAGATGGACTCGCAGGATAAGAACAACGTCGCTGACTTTCCGGCACCCGGCCAGGAGCTGTACCTGCCGTTCGGCGCCACCGATCCCGATTTCTACATCCCGGCCGACTGCGACCGCACCGACCGCGGATTCTCCCGCTGGCTGCGGGCGCTCCCGGTTTTCGGCCGGCAGCGCCCGTAGCCCGGGACACGCAATGCGCTAAGCGACGCGCAAAAGGCCTGGCGACACCCGGATTCGGGTGTCGCCAGGCCTTTTGCGCGTCATGAGGAACTTTGCGCGTCGCCGGTGTCGGGCCCAGGGTGCCCCGGCCACTCCTTGCCGGCCCATGGGTCGTAGTCGGCGATGAGCTCCTCCTGCACCGGACGGTCCGCTTCGGAGACGTGCTGCAGGTTCACCCGCACCCTGTACCAAAGCGAGCTCGACCCGCGCATTCCATCGACGAGCACATCGGCCGGATGCAGGGCGGGCACGATGTCCGCATGCCGGGTCTTCCACTCATCGAGCGCCGCGAGCGCCTCGGGCTTGGTCCTGGTGCGGGCCACTTCGATGAGCGGCATCACCGACTGCCGGCGGCCGGAGCCGTCGCCGCCGCGCGGCGCTTTCTCGGCGGGCCCGAGCTCGGCCGCCAAGGCGAGGAGGCCGTCGAGTGAGCCGACCGCGTCGTCGATGCCGGCGTGGGGGTCGCCCACCTCCGCGAAGCGCACGGGCACTGTGCGCACCGTGAACTGTTCCGGCCGGGTGGAGCGGACCTCGTCCCAGGTGAGTGGCGTCGACACCCGGGCATCCGGCAGTGCCCGGACTGAGTATGCGGATGCCACGGTGCGATCCTTGGCGTTCTGGTTGAAGTCGACGAACACGCTCTCGCCGCGCTCCTCCTTCCACCACCGCGCGGTGGCGAGGCCGGGAGCGCGGTTCTCCACCTCGCGGGCGAGGGTCTCCGCGGCGAGCCGCACGTCGCGGTACGACCACTGCGGCGCGATGCGCACCAGGATGTGGAGTCCGCGCGACCCGCTCGTCTTCGGCCACCCCACGAGTCCCATGTCGCCGAGCACCTCCCGTGCCACATACGCGACGTCGACGATCTGGGACCAGCCGACTCCCGGCATCGGATCGAGGTCGACCCGGAGCTCGTCGGGGTGCTCGAGGTCCTCGGCCCGCACGGGATGCGGGTTGAGGTCGAGGCAGCCAAGATTCACCACCCATGCCAGGCCCGCGGCATCCCGGATGACGGCCTCCTCGGCCGACGTCCCCGACGCGTAGTGCAGCGTCGTCGTGTCGATGAAGTCGGGGTGGTTTTCGGGCACGCGCTTCTGGAAGAACGGCTCGGCATCGATGCCCTTCGGGAAGCGCTTGAGCACCATTGGCCGGCCGCCGGCGCCGCGCAGTGCACCGTCCGCGACGGCGAGGTAGTAGCGCACCAGGTCGAGCTTCGTCAGCCCTGGCTCGGGGAACACCACCTTGTCCGGACTCGAGATGCGCACCTCGGCGCCGTTAATGGTGAGGATCTCGGCCGGGGCCTTCGACGGGTTCATTCCGTCACGCTAGCAACGATCGGATGTCCCAGCTAGAGCAGCTGCGCGGCAGGCGAAACGGCGGAGTAGCTACCCCGCCACCAGCTTCCGCGCCGCGGCCGAGTGCTCCGCGATGAGCCCGGCAACATCAAGTCCGGGAATCTGCCCGTCGACCACGCGCCACTGCCCGCCCACCATCACGCGGTCGGCCCGGTCCGCCCCGCAGAGCAGGAGTGCGGCGAGGGGGTCGTGGCTGCCGGAGAAGCGCAGGCCGTCCAGCCGGAACAGGGCCAGGTCCGCCTGCATCCCCGGGGCCAGCTGCCCTAGATCGGACCGGCCCAGCACCGCCGACGACCCGCGCGTCGCCCAGCCCAGCGCCCGTTCGACCGGGACCTGCGCCCCGTAGCGCAGCCGCTGCAGGTACAGCGCCTGCCGCGCCTCGAGGATCATGTTCGAGGCATCGTTCGATGCCGAGCCGTCCACTCCCAGCCCCACGGGCACTCCCGCGTCTTCCAGCTCGAGCACGCGGGCAGTGCCCGAGGCCAGCCGCATGTTTGAGGTGGGGCAGTGCGCGACGGCGGTGCCCGCGGCCCCCAGCGCGGCGATCTCGGCGTCGCTGAAGTGGATGCCGTGGCCCAGCCAGGTCCGGCTGCCCAGCCATCCCACGCTCTCCAGGTACTCCACGGTGCGCAGGCCGAACATCTCCCGGCAGAAGTCTTCCTCATCCAGGGTTTCGGCCAGGTGCGTGTGCAGGCGGACGTCGTGCCGTTCCGCCAGGGCAGCGCTTTCGGCCATGATCTCCTTCGTCACGGAAAACGGTGAGCACGGGGCCAGGGCTATCTGGATGACGGCGCCGTCGCCCCGCTCGTGGTACTCGCGGATGAGCCGTTCGCTGTCCGCCAGGATCACGTCCGGCGCCTGGACAGTCGACTGTGGCGGCAGCCCGCCGTCGTCCTCCCCGAGTGTCATGGATCCGCGGGTGAGGGTTGCCCGCATGCCCAGCGCGCGCACTGCCCGGACCTCAATGTCGATGGCGTCCTCCATGCCGTCGGGGAAGAGGTAGTGGTGGTCCGCGGCCGTGGTGCAGCCGGAGAGCAGCAGTTCCGCGAGCGCAACGGTGGTGGCCAGCTCCAGGTCCCGCGGCTTGAGCCTCGCCCAGACGGGATACAGGTTCTGCAGCCACGGGAACAGGGGTGCGTTGGCCACCGGACCCCAGGCGCGCGTGAGCGTTTGGTAGAAGTGGTGGTGCGTGTTGATCAGGCCCGGCAGCAGGACATGCCCGGAGGCGTCGAACGTCTCCTGGACGGGTGCGGACGGGAGCTGGCCGGCGGCCAGAACCTCCGTGATCACTCCGCCGCTGACCACGATGCCGCCGGAGGCGTCCAGGGCGTTGGCGGTGAAGGCTGCGAGCGGGTTCCGGATCCAGAGCCGGGATTCCGTGGGGTGCGGGGGGTGCGTGAACATGTGGGCGCTCCTGTCTGAGTGTGCGGATGAAATGCCAGCTCAGTGAAGGCCTGTCTGCTGATCCAGGCTCCCGGCGCAGGCTAAGGCGAGCGCCGGTTGGGCATCAGCGTAGGACGGCGGGAAGGGGCGCGTCAACGCTCCGGGTGGAGCCAACCCGATGTGACAACTTGGACATCCAAATTTCACATCACGAAATTAACTTTCCAAAACCTATGGCGCAGCTCACGTTCCGGTGCTAATCTCGATTTTGCCAAAGGCGGGCCCCCGGGACTACGGGGAAGCTATCTACCAGGCGCAACTTAACCTTCAAAAGCACATGCTGAAGCCTGGTAACCGTCGCATCTGGCCCTTTCGTTCCACCTCGGCGTACCGGCTTCCAAGCAAAGGGAGTCGCATCATGAGTACCACCGTCACGGCCCAGGAATTCCTGGCCAAATCCATCGAGTTGGCCACGGCCAACGTCCTGAACAGCGGCGGTCCGTTTGGCGCCGTCATTGTCACTGCAGACGGAAAAACGTTCGACGGCGTCAACCGCGTCACCGCCACGAACGACCCCACAGCCCACGCCGAAGTCACGGCCATCCGCCGGGCGTGCAGCGAACTTGGCACGTTCGACCTCACCGGAGCCACCCTCTACACCAGCTGCGAGCCGTGCCCCATGTGCCTGGCCTCGGCGCTGTGGGCGCGGGTGGAGCGCGTGGTGTTCGCGGCGGACCGGCACGACGCAGCCTCCGTCGGCTTCGACGACGCCGTGTTCTACGAGTACTTCGAAAACGACCGGCGCGATGCGCTGATGCCGGTGGCCAAGCTGGAACTCGAGGACCCCCAGGCGCCTCCGGTCCTTCAACCGTTCAACACCTGGAACACGCTCGACTCCAGGATTGACTACTAGGGCCGGTGGCTGACATGACAATCCTGGACACCACCGTCGAAGAGCGGCAGCAGCCTGCCGCCCCCAAGCGCCCGCGGCCGTCGAACGCCTTCCTGGACCGTTTCTTCGAGATCACCAAGCGCGGCTCCACCGTGGCCCGCGAGGTCCGCGGCGGACTGGTCACCTTCTTCACCATGGCCTACATCGTCATCCTGAACCCGCTGATCCTTGGCGGCTTCAGCGCGGACAACGCCCCCACCGACGTTGCCGGGGGCTGGCTGTCCGCAGCGCAGGTCGGTGCCGTCACCGGCCTGACCGCCGGCGTGATGACCATCCTGTTCGGACTGATCGCCAACCTCCCCTTCGGACTCGCAGCAGGCCTGGGCATCAACTCCTTCCTGGCAGTGGCAGTTATCCAGGAAGTCACCTGGGCCGAGGCCATGGGCCTGGTGGTCATCAACGGCATCCTGATTGTGCTCTTCGGCGTCACCGGCGCCCGGACAGCCATCTTCCGGGCCGTGCCCAAGGAGCTGAAGGCCGCCATCACGGTGGGCATCGGCCTGTTCATCGCCTTCATCGGGTTCGTGGATTCGGGCTTTGTCCGGGCCACGACGGCGGGCCCTCCGGTCCAGCTGGGTGACAACGGCTCCATCACCTCGGTTCCCACCCTGGTGTTCATCGTGGGGCTGCTGGTCATGGGCGTCCTCGTGGCCCGCAAGGTGCAGGGCGGCCTGCTGATCGGCATCGTGGCCACCACCGTGCTGGCCGCGGTCGTCGAAGCGTTCATGAAGATCGGCCCGGGCAGCGAAAGCAACCCCGGCGGCTGGCACCTGAACACCCCTGTTCTCTCCGGCCAGCTTGTGTCCGCCCCGGACCTTGGTTTGGTGGGCCAGTTCGACCTGTTCGGCGCCTTCGGCCGGATCGGCGGACTCGCCGCCACCATGCTGGTCTTCACGCTGGTGTTCACCAACTTCTTTGACGCCATGGGCACCATGACCGGCCTGGCCAAAAGCGCCGGCGTGGCGCACAAGGACGGCACGTTCCCGCGGCTGAAGTCGGCCTTCATCGTCGAAGGCCTGGGAGCCGTCGCGGGCGGTGCCACCTCCGGTTCATCCAACACGGTGTACATCGATTCCGCCGCGGGCATCGGGGAAGGCGCCCGCACCGGACTGGCCTCCGTGGTCACGGGCGTGCTGTTCCTGGGTTCGATGTTCCTGACCCCGCTCACGTCAGTGGTGCCGCTGGAAGTGGCCGCCGCAGCCCTGGTGGTGGTTGGCGCCATGATGATGGCCCAGATCCGCGAGATCAAGTTCAGCAAGTTCTCGGTGGCGCTCCCGGCGTTCCTGACCATCGTCACCATGCCGCTGAGCTACTCCATCGCCAACGGCATCGGCGTGGGCTTCATCTCCTGGGCGGTCATCAGTGCATGCTCCGGCAAGATCCGCAAGGTGCACCCGCTGATGTGGGTGGTCACGGCCGGCTTCCTGGTGTACTTCGCCCGCGGTCCCATCAACGCCCTGCTGGGCGTATAGGGACCCCTTTAGACCGGACCGGGGCAGGCAGATGGGGCCGGCCCCGGTCCACCAAACTGCAACATCGCCGGCTGCAAGGAAATTACGGCAGGCGCCACTACTGCCGGTGCTTCCCCCGGCGCAGGATAGGAACGAGAATATGGACACCATCGCGGCACAGGAAAAGGGAGTGCAGCAATGTTGGATCTGATGCCTTCACTGAAGGAATGGCAGCCCGCCGCTACCGGCCAGCGCTGCGCCGTGGCCACCGTAGTGGGCGCCGGCGGATCCGTGCCGCGGCCGCTGGGCACGTCCATGCTCGTGTCCGAGGCGGGAGACGTCCTCGGCAGCCTGTCCGGCGGCTGCGTTGAGGGCGCCGTCGTGGAAGCGGCGCTGGCGGCACTGCACGACGGCGGCACCCGCCGCAAGTTTTTCGGCTACAGCGCCGAGGACGCGTTCGCCGTCGGGCTCACCTGCGGCGGGGAGCTGGAGATCCACATCGAGCCGCTCGGCTCGGCCCCGGGGGGGCTCAGGCTGGAGAGCCTGCAGGCGTTCGCCGGCCACGGCCCCGCGAGTGCCCTGGCGCTGGTCAGGAGGGTGGACGCCCACGGGGGCGGCGCCGTCGTGATCCCGGATCCGGCCACGTACCGGGTGGACTCTTCCGCCGAACTCGCGGCGCTGCTGGGACTGGCCTCTCATGGGGCACCGGCTGCCGGGCGGCTGATGCTGGCGGCCGCTGCCCAGCTGGAACCGCTGTTGCGCGGCGGCCGGACCGGCCTGGTCCGGCTTGCCCCGCCGGAGGGCTGCCTTCCGGCTGGCATGGCCGCTGCCATGGCCGGGGAAGTTCCCGGCGCGGGTTCCGGCACACTCGTGCCACAAAGCCACACCACAAACCCAGCCACAAACCCAGCCACCGATCCGGAGCCCATCTCCCTGCTCGTGGAGAGCCGACTTCCGCCAGCCCGCCTGCTGATCTTCGGCGCCAACGACTTCGGCGCGGCCCTGCTGCCCGCTGCCCAGCTGCTGGGCTACCACGTGACGCTGTGCGATGCCCGGCCTGCCTTTGCGGGCCAGTCACGGTTCGCCGGCGCGGACCAGGTGGTTACGGCCTGGCCGCACCGCTACCTCGCGGAGGAAGCCGCGGCGGGGCGGATCGACGCCCGGACCGTGGCCTGCATCCTGACCCACGACCCGAAGTTCGACATCCCGCTGCTGCAAACGGCGCTGAGCCTGGATCTTGCCTACGTGGGCGCCATGGGATCACGGCGAAGCCACCGGCAGCGTGTCGATTCGCTGCTTGCCGCCGGGGTTCCGGCCGAGGCCCTGTCCCGGCTGCATTCGCCCATCGGGCTGGACCTGGGCGCCGTGACCCCGGCCGAGGTGGCGGTGTCCATCACCGCCGAGCTGGTGGCCAGCCGCAGCCGCTCCGCCGGGGCATCCGTGCTGGCATCGTCGCTGAAGGACGGCACAGGCCCCATTCACACGGGCCCCATTCACAACGTCAACACCACGCAACACCAGGAGACCCCATGGACATGACCACCATCGAGGCCGTGGTCCGCACCGAGGACCCGGCCGAATGGCGCGACGGGGATGCCTGGCTCGCAGGCGGAACGGTCCTCTTCTCCTACGGGAGCCTCGCCTTCGGCAAGGAGCCGCTCCGCCGGCTGCTGGACCTCGGCGCCGCCGGCTGGCCCGCCGTCACAGTCACTGAAACGGGCATCGAGCTCGCGGCAACGTGCACTGTCGCGGAGCTCTACGCACTGCCTTCCTCCGACGTTTTGGGGGAGCGGGAAGCTGCCTGGCCCGCCCTGAGCCTCGTCCGCCCCTGCTGCGAGTCCTTCGTGGCCTCCTTCAAGGTGTGGAACATGTCCACCGTGGGCGGCAACCTCTGCACGTCGCTGCCCGCCGGTCCCATGATTTCGCTGTGCGCTGCGCTCGACGGCGAGGCCGCCGTGCTCGGACCGGGCGGTGCCCGCCGCACCGTGCCGGTGGCCGACTTCGTCACGGGGGACGGCAAGAACTGCCTGGGGCCCGGCGAACTCCTGCGCAGCATCCATCTTCCGGCGTCGGCCCTTGCCGCCAGGGTGGCGTTCCGCCGGCTGTCGCTGAGCAACCTGGGACGGTCCGGGGTGCTGCTGATTGGAAGGCTCGACGCCGACGGCACCCTGGTCCTCACCGTCACCGCCGCCACCAAACGCCCCGTCCAGCTGCGCTTCGGTGCGCCGCACGGCGCCGCGACGTCGGCAGGTGCCCTCGTCGAAGCACTCGATGCCGCCATTCCGGCGGAGCTGTACCACAACGACATCCACGGCCTGCCAGCCTGGCGGAAAGACATGACCTACCGCCTCGCGGAGGAGATCCGGGCCGAGCTGGAGGCCCCGGCCGGGATTCCGCCCGTCCGTGTCTCCGGGGATTTCTGGCCGCCGCCGCAGACCCTGCCGCAGCATACATCGCCGCTGCACATCACCCGGCGCACGGCTTCATCGCAGGCTTCGTCTCAGCAGGAAGGGGCCTGAGCATGGCCAACGACACCACCCGCACCATCGAAATCAACGGCGTTCCGGCCGCGGCTGAACCGCGTCCCGGCCAGTGCCTGCGCACGTTCCTGCGGGAGCAGGGAAACTTCGGCGTCAAAAAGGGCTGCGACGGCGGCGACTGCGGGGCCTGCACGGTCCATGTGGACGGCACCCCCGTGCACAGCTGCATCTACCCCGCCGTGCGGGCCGAAGGGCACGCCGTCACCACCATCGAGGGGCTGGCCACCTGCGGAACGCCCGACGGGATTTCGTCCGACGCCGGCGCCCTCCACCCGATGCAGCAACAGTTCCTGGACCGCCAGGGATTCCAGTGCGGATTCTGTACGGCCGGCATGGTGATGACGGCCGCCACGTTCGACGAGGAGCAGAAGGAAAACCTGCCCCGCAACCTCAAGGGCAATCTCTGCCGCTGCACCGGGTACCGGGCCATCGAGGATGCCGTCTGTGGCCATGAGGGGCACCCGGATCCCAAAGGCCCGGGTTCGGGGATCGCCGGCGAAGGCCAGCCCGAGCCCAAGCCGGGCCAGCTCGGCGACGACGTGCCCGCGCCTGCGAGCCTCGCCATCGTGACAGGAAAGGCCCAGTACACCCTGGATGTGCCCGCGGAGGAACTGCCGGGGCTGCTGCACCTGAAGCTCCTGCGGTCACCTCACGCCCATGCCCGGGTGCTCTCCATCGACTCAACGGCGGCCCTGGAAATCCCCGGCGTGGTGGCCGTTTTCACTCACGAGGACGCCCCGGCGCAGCTGTTCTCCACGGCCCAGCACGAGCTGTACACCGACGATCCGGACGATACGCGCGTCCTGGACGACGTGGTCCGGTTCATCGGGCAGAAGGTTGCCGCCGTCGTCGCCGATTCCGTGGCGGCGGCGGAAGCCGGAGTGCGCGCCCTCAAGGTGGACTACCAGGCGCTGGACGCCGTCTTCACCCCCGAGGATGCGATGCGGCCGGGTGCGCCGGCGATCCACGGGGAGAAGGATGCAGCCACCGCACGGATCAGCCGGCCGGACCAGAACGTGGTGGCGGAGCTGCATTCGGAACTCGGCAGTGTTGCCGCCGGGTTTGCCGAGGCCGATTTCATCCACGAGCAGACCTACCGGACCCAGCGCGTGCAGCACACCGCACTGGAAACGCACGCCGCCATCGCCTCGGTCGACCCTGACGGCCGGCTCCAGGTCCGCACCTCCAGCCAGGTGCCGTTCCTGGTCCGCCGCACCCTGTCCCGCGTCTTTGACCTGCCGGAAGAGCAGATCCGTGTGGTGGCCGGCCGCGTGGGCGGCGGCTTCGGCGGGAAACAGGAAGTGCTCACCGAGGACGTCGTCGCCCTGGCGGCGCTGAAGCTGAAGCGGCCGGTGCAGCTCGAATTCACCCGGACGGAGCAGTTCACGGCCTCCACCACCCGGCACCCGTTCACCATCCACCTCAAGGCCGGCACCAGCAGGGACGGCCGGCTCACGGCGCTGCAGCTGGACGTGCTCACCAACACCGGCGCCTACGGCAACCATGCGGTCGGCGTGATGTTCCACGGCTGCGGCGAATCCCTAGGCGTGTACAAGTGCGCCAACAAGAAGGTGGACGCCCACGCGGTGTACACCAACACGGTTCCCGCCGGCGCGTTCCGCGGCTACGGCCTGAGCCAGATGATCTTCGCCATCGAGTCCGGCATCGACGAGCTCGCCACCGGGATCGGGATGGACCCGCTGGAGTTCCGCCGCCGCAACATGGTCCTCGAAGGCGATGACATGCTTTCCACGCATCCCGAACCGGAAGAGGACGTCCACTACGGCAGCTACGGGCTGGACCAGTGCACCCGGCTTGTGCAGGATGCACTAGCCCGCGGGCTCGAACGGTACCGGGCTGCCGGGCTGGATGACCTGGGCCCGGACTGGGTCACAGGGGAGGGGACGGCGCTGTCCATGATCGACACCGTCCCGCCGCGCGGCCACTTTGCCCACGCCAAGGTTCGGCTCCTTCCGGACGGAACGTACGCTGCCGACGTCGGGACCGCCGAATTCGGCAACGGCACCACCACGGTCCATGCGCAGCTCGCGGCCACGGCCCTGTCCACGACGGCCGGGCGCGTCACCGTGCGGCAGTCGGACACGGACCTGGTGCAGCACGATACAGGTGCCTTCGGTTCGGCCGGAACGGTGGTGGCCGGCAAGGCCACGCTGACCGCGGCCGAAGAGCTCGCAGTCCGGATCCGCGCGTTCGCCGCCGGCATCCGGCAGGTGCAGTCCTCAGGCTGCGTGCTGGAGGAGGACGCCGTGGTCTGCGAGGGAACCCGGGTGCCCCTGACGGAAATCTTCGGCGCAGCGGAAGCGGCCGGCGTCGAGCTTGCCACCGAAGGGCACTGGGGCGGGACGCCGCGATCGGTTGCGTTCAACGTCCAGGGCTTCCGGGTGGCGGTCAACACCGGAACCGGCGAACTGAAGATCCTGCAAAGCGTCCAGGCCGCCGATGCCGGCGTGGTGGTCAACCCGCGGCAGTGCCGCGGCCAGATCGAAGGCGGTATCGCCCAGGCCCTCGGCGCCGCGCTGTATGAGGAAGTCAGGGTGGACGACGGCGGGAAAGTCACCACGGACATCCTGCGGCAGTACCACATCCCCACTTTCGCGGACGTGCCCCGCAGCGAGGTGTACTTCGCCGAAACCAGCGACAAGATGGGTCCGCTGGGGGCCAAGTCAATGAGCGAGAGCCCGTTCAATCCGGTGGCTCCGGCGCTGGCGAATGCCATCCGGAACGCCACGGGCGTGAGGTTCGCCGAGCTGCCCATCGCGAGGGACAAGATCTACCTGGGTCTGAAGGAAGCAGGCAGGGCGTCGCGTTTGGAGGGGGCCCACGGCCTATAGCGGCGCGGGGAGGCTACCAGAGAACGGTGGCAAACATCGTGACGCCCCCTGCGCCAAAGAGCACCATGATCAGGCCTGTTGACATCAGGCCTTTGGCAACGACCAGGACCGGCGGCGTGGATTCGGCAGGGTTGGCCGGGTTGAACAGCACCGTAATGGCAGTTCCGATGATCGCCTGGTCGAAGCCGTAGATGTCCGATTGGCCCAGCCAGCGCTTGCCCGTCGAGTCCGTGAATTCGTAGGTCGGGGCGAAGCGGTTCCTGCCGTTGCTGCCGGGTCCGTCCGTGCCGTGGAGGTTGCCGGTGACCATGGCCGAGGTGCGTGACCACTTGGACACGGCACGGCGACGTCGGAAGGACGGGGCCAGCGAGAGGCCTATGAGGATCAGGCCGACCACCAGGAACATGCCCGGCACTACCACGAAGATCAATTTGATGGAGTCCATGGTTCAGCCTGTGAGGACGCCGATAAAGACGAACATGCCCGCGAGGACTCCGGCGAAGACAGCAGCCGCAATGCCGAGCATCGTAGTGGATCCGTTCTGGACCTCAAATGACTGGACGGGATTAACGGGGTTGTAGGCCACCTCGACGAACGATCCGGGCATCGGCGGGTTGGCGTTTGACACCTCCGATTCGCCGGCAAAGAGGGTCCCGTACGGGTCCGCGAACTGGTAGGTGGCGAAGAAGCGCCGGCTCCTCTCTCCGCTGCCGCCGCCGTTGCTCCAGCCTGCAACGCTGCCGGTCACGGTGGCCCGCACCTTTGGCCAGCTGGCTATCAGTTTTTCGTGGCGCATCGATTTACGAAACTGATGGATCAGCGTCAACGTGATGCCGACGGCAAACAGCGCCCAGACGGCGTACAAAACGATTTTCAAGCTATTCCCCCGGTTCGAGTCACCAAAAGTATGTCATCCCGGCTCGCACTGGACCGAAGCCGACGGCATATAGTCGGATGATGGAACAGCGCATTTTGGGCAAGACTGGACGGAACGTCTCCATTGTTGGCCTGGGAACCTGGCAGCTGGGCGCGGACTGGGGCAACGTGGATCCCGCGCAGGCACGGGACATCCTGGCTGCGTCCGTGGAAGCGGGTGTCACGTTCTTCGACACTGCTGACGTCTACGGCGACGGCCGCAGCGAGCAGGCCATCGGCGCATTCCTGGCGGACAACCCCGGCCTGGATGTCACTGTGGCCACCAAGATGGGCCGCCGGAAGGAGCAGCAGCCGGAGAACTACAGCCTCGCCAACTTCCGCGAATGGACGGACCGGTCCCGGCGCAACCTGGGAACGGAGCAGCTGGACCTGGTGCAGCTGCACTGCCCGCCCACCGCGGTTTACAGCAACGCCGAGGTCTATGACGCACTGGACACCCTCGTGGCGGACGGTGCAATCCGGAACTACGGCGTCAGCGTGGAGCGGGCAGACGAAGCCCTCGAAGCCATCCGGCACCAAGGCACGGCCACGGTGCAGATCATCCTCAACGCCTTCAGGCTCAAGCCGCTGGACCTGGTGCTGCCCGCGGCCGAGGCTGCCGGGGTAGGCATTATCGCCAGGGTTCCGCTCGCCTCGGGACTGCTGTCCGGCAAATACACCGCGGACACGTCCTTCGCGGCGGACGACCACCGGAATTTCAACCGCGACGGCTCATCGTTCGACGTCGGAGAGACCTTCTCCGGAGTGGACTTCGGGCAGGGGCTCAAAGCGGTGGCAGAGTTCGAGGAACTGGTGCCCGACGGCGTCAGCACCGCACAGGCGGCCATCGCCTGGATCGCCGCCCAGGACGGCGTCAGCACGGTGATCCCGGGCGCACGGAACGTGGACCAGGCCCGCTCCAACGCCGCCGCGGCGGGCGTCACCGGCGTTGACGCAACGTTCGACGTGGGGGTCCGGGAAATCTACGACCGCTACTTCCGCGATTCGATCCACCCGCGCTGGTAGGCGGTCTCCTGGAATGGGACATGCATGGCTGAGGCTGCGGGACCAATTGGTGCAGATCAGTCCACCGGATACCAGACCCGCTCGCCGTCGACTCGTGCGAAGGACGTCAGGGTGTGGGGTTTGGCGGTCTTTTCCGTCATGATGTCCAGAACCTCGACGTTCCGGACCACCAGCGCGTCACCGATCAGTGAGCGGTGGCAGCGCCACGGGACGGCTTCCGCGCACATGATGGCAGCCTTGTTGCTCCGCCCACGTTCCAGAAGCTGGTCGATGGCTGCTGAGAATTCTTCGGTCTGCATGTAATCCGCGTAGCCCCGGAACGACGCGTTGCGCCAGGCACTGTTGGGACTGTCCTTGCGGGCGTGCCGCAGCCCGCCGAGGGACTGCATCCGCCGGTAGGTAATTCCGCTGGCACGAAGGCTCGCCGCCAAGGCATCCCCATTGAACTGCGGATTGTGCCGCGACTTCGGGACGGTGCGCACATCGATCAGCTTCTTCACGCCGTGGGCCTTCAGGATGCTGATGAATTCCTCGATGGGATGAGTGGAGTGGCCCACCGTGAAGATGGTCATGTCCGTCATGCCCCAATGCTATGGTGGCGGCTGCCAAGGTGCTAAGGGGGACGTGCATGACCACACCATCCATCAGCGCGTTCGTGGACCGGCTCGCGGCCGTAGCCACACCGCCCGGGTGCAACAACTTCTTCGATCACACCATCCCGGCCAATGCGCAGCGCCGCCGGAACCTGGGCCTCTACCTGCAGGAAATGCTGGACCGCTCCCCGAAGGTGCTGCTGGTGGGGGAAGCACCCGGCTTCAGGGGCATGCGAATCACCGGCGTTCCCTTCACCAACCGCACCATGTTCGAGGGGCCGGCGAACCACTTCGGGTTGTTCGGGCCGGGAAAGGGCTACGAGCTGCCGACGGAGGCTGAGGGGGTCGCGTCCGAGCCGACCGCAACAGTAATGTGGCAGGTGCTGGCCGAGCTGGACTTCCTGCCCGTGCTGTGGAGTGCGTGCCCCTGGCATACGCATGTGCCCGGGCGGCCGTTGTCCAACCGCACGCCGACTGCCCCCGAGGCAGCCCTGGGTACTCCGTTCTGGCAGGCACTGACGGAGCTGTTCCCGATCGAAACCGTTGTGGCCGTGGGCAATGTGGCCCACCGCAGCCTGCAACGGAGCGGCCTGGACGTGCCGAAAATCAGGCATCCCGCCCACGGCGGCAGGTCCGGCTTCAAGCGCGGACTGGAGGAGCTGCTTTCAGCGGAGGTGCGGCAGTAGGGCAGTCTGCGGCCAGGGCCCGGCCTTGCGTCTGGCCTAGCCGAGCAACCGCAGCTGGTCCGGAGTATCCAGGTCTTCGCCGCCGGACTGATCGCTGCAATCCACCAGGTCGATGAGCTCCGGGTGGGTCTGCAGGAAAAGCCGGGCACCGGCGTCGCCCGTTGCTGATGCGGCCGCTTCTGCACGCAAGGTGACGTCCAGCAACAGCGGATGGCCGCGCCGGAGGGTGCCGCCCGGTCCGCGGTAGGCGGCGGAGGTCACCCGGCCGGCCCGGTGCGCTGCCAGCACGCGGGCCACCGTTTCCGGGGTCAGGCCGGGCTGGTCCACCAGGGCCATCACCACATGGTCTTCGGCTGCCGCCGCGGCAATTCCCCGCCGGAATGAACTGCCCATTCCGGACTGCCAGTCGGGGTTTTTGATGACGGTGTAGTTGGCCAGGTCGGTGGCATCGCGGACCTTCGCCGCGTCGGCGCCGAGGACGATGACCACCTCGCGGCAGCCGCCGTCGAGCAGGACACCGGCCAGCACTTCCACCAGGGTCCGGCCGCGGAACGGCAGCAGCGCCTTTGGCCCCCGCCCAAGCCGGGTGCCCGCCCCGGCGGCGAGCAGCACCGCCGTCGTCCGCGGTCCATTCAAGTCAGCCATGCCCAAACCCTAGCTCCAAGGATCGCCTCACCCTCCCCGGGGAGGAGTTTTTGTCCAGATAATGGCCCCAAAAGGGCCTCCAATTCGCATTATCTGGACAAAAACTCCAGCGGTATGTCAGGCGTCGCCGCCGGCTCCGCCGGTGGTGCCGGCGTTGACGTCCAGGAGCTTGTAGCGGTCCATGGCGTACGACGGCGCGCCCTCCTCCACGTCGCCCCTCGCCGCGAGCAGCTGCAGCGTCTTCACCACGATGGAGTGGGTGTCGTTCTTGAAGAAACGTCGTGCCGCGGCCCGGGTGTCGGAGAAGCCGAAGCCGTCCGCGCCGAGGGAGGCGAACTGGTGGGGGAGGAACTGGCGGATCTGGTCCGGGACGGCCTTCATGTAGTCCGAGACCGCCACGACGGGACCTTGTGCATCGGCCAGCTGCCGGGCCACAAACGGGACCCGTGCCGGTTCGCCGGGGTTCAGGAAGGCTTCCTCCTCGGCGGCGAGGCCGTCACGGCGCAGTTCGTTCCAGGACGTGACGGACCAGACGTCCGCTGAGACGCCCCAGTCCCCGGCCAGGATCCGCTGGGCTTCCAGCGCCCAGGGAACGGAGACGCCGGAGGCCAGGATCTGGCTCCTGGGACCTTCAGCGCCCGACGCCGATACCCGGTAAATGCCTTTCAGCACACCTTCGACGTCGAGGTTCTCCGGTTCGTTCGGCTGGGTGATGGGTTCGTTGTAGACGGTGATGTAGTACATCAGGTTTTTATCGGACGCAGTTCCGGTTCCGTCGCCGCTTGCGGCCGGTCCGTACATGCGCTCGATGCCGTCGCGCATGATGTGGCCCATTTCGTAGCCGTAGGCGGGGTCGTAGGTGACCACTGCCGGGTTGGTGGCG
>NZ_JBFBEY010000017.1:0-133362 GCF_040683875.1 Arthrobacter sp. NPDC093128 | reverse complement strand
TCATCGTTCGACTTGCATGTGTTAAGCACGCCGCCAGCGTTCATCCTGAGCCAGGATCAAACTCTCCGTTGAAGTAAAACAAAAACAGACACAACATGGCCCCACGGGAAAACGCGGCAACCACACTGCAAAATTTGAAACCAGCTGTAAAAACCAAACCCAATCCACGGGGTGGACAGGCCTGGCCAAAACAACCAATCCATATAAATAAATTGGTATCAACAAACTTGGCACACTATTGAGTTCTCAAACAACAGACACACCCGGCACCACCACAACCAACATTTCGGTCGCGGATCGCTCCGGAGCAACTTTTCAAGCTTACTCGCTTGCTTCACCCGAGTCAAATCGGCCAACCCGACTCACTTTGCCTGCGGCAATCTGTGAAGTCTTTGCTGGCCAACTCCGGGGAGCAGCGCGGAAATAAACTCTACCACCACTTTTGCGAGGACACAAAGCCGCCTCCGGCAGGAGCGCAAAAAGCCCGGGATCACAGGGATCCCGGGCTTTCGAGCGCGCTTTTTATGCCTGGGTCAGCTGGCCGGCTTGAAGAAGGCCGCACCCAGTGGAGGCAACGTAACGCTCAGCGTCGCCGGCTGGCCGTCCTGGCCCTCCGCCGTAGCTGTGATGGCGCCCTTGTTCAGGACACCCGAACCGCCATATGCGGAGTCGTCCGTGTTGAGGACCTCCTGCCACGCACCTGGTACCGGAACACCGAGGGTGTAGCCCTGGTGCGGGCCGCCGGAGAAGTTGATGGCGCACACCAGCGGGTTGCCGTCAGTATCCCAGCGGATGAACGACAGGACATTGCGGTCAGCGTCTCCACCGTTGATCCATTGGAACCCGCCCGGTTCGTTGTCCCGTTCGTACAGCGCGGGAGTCGAGGCGTAGAGCTCATTCAGTTTCTTGGTGAGCAGCTGGACACCCCGGTGCGCCGGAATTTCCGCCAGGTACCAGTCCAGGCCATGCTGTTCGGACCATTCAGCCTCCTGGCCGAATTCAGTGCCCATGAAGATCAGCTGCTTGCCGGGGTGGGCCCACTGGTAGGCCAGGAAAGCGCGGAGGTTGGCCAGCTGCTGCCAACGGTCGCCCGGCATCTTCCGGAGCATGGAGCCCTTGCCGTGCACTACTTCGTCATGGCTGATGGGCAGGAGGAAGTTCTCAGTGAACGCGTAGACCATCGAGAAGGTGACGGTTCCGTGGTGCCACTTGCGGTTTACCGGGTCTTCGGACGCGTACTTGAGTGAGTCGTGCATCCAACCCATGTTCCATTTGAGTCCGAAGCCCAGGCCTCCGACGCTGGTCGGGGCGGTCACTCCGGGGAAAGCAGTGGATTCCTCCGCGATCATCACCGCGCCCGGGTGGGTCTTGTACACAGTGGCGTTGGCTTCCTGCAGGAAGGAGATCGCCTCAAGGTTTTCGCGGCCGCCGTACCTGTTGGGCTGCCACTGGCCTTCCTCACGCGAATAGTCGAGGTAAAGCATCGATGCCACGGCATCCACGCGAAGGCCGTCGATGTGGAACTCGTCCAGCCAGTAGAGCGCGTTGGAGACCAGGAAGTTGCGGACTTCCGTGCGGCCGAAGTCGAAGATCAGCGTGCCCCAGTCCGGGTGCTCGCCCAGGTTCGGGTCAGCGTGCTCGTACAGTGCCTCGCCGTCAAACTGGGCCAGGGCCCACGCATCCTTGGGGAAGTGCGCCGGCACCCAGTCAAGCAGGACACCGATGCCCTCCTGGTGCAACGCGTCCACGAGGAACCTGAATTCGTCCGGGTGGCCGAACCGGGACGTGGGCGCGAAGTAGGACGTCACCTGGTAGCCCCAGGAACCGCCGAAGGGGTGCTCTGCCACCGGCATGAACTCCACGTGGGTGAAGCCAAGCCACTTGACGTACTCCACCAGCTCCTTGGCCAGCTCTCGGTAGCCCAGTCCCAGACGCCAGGATCCGAGGTGGACCTCGTACACGCTCATGGGCGAGTTGTGCGGGTCCCGCTCGGCTCGGGCGGCCATCCACTCATCGTCCTTGAAGGCATACGCCGACTCGACGACCCGCGACGCCGTGAGCGGCGGGACCTCCGTTCCGAATGCCAGCGGATCAGCTTTTTCCACCCAGTGGCCGGCTTTTGTCTTGATTTCAAACTTGTAGCACGCCCCTGCTAAAACACCCGGGATGAAGAGTTCCCAGACGCCGGACGAGCCCAGCGAGCGCATCGAGTTCTCCCGGCCGTCCCAGGCGTTGAAGTCACCCTTGACCCGGACGGCCTGTGCGTTCGGTGCCCATACGGCGAATGAGACTCCGTCCACGTCACCGAGGGAGGACTTGTAGTGCTGGACATGGGAGCCAAGAACTTCCCACAGCTTCTCGTGGCGGCCTTCGCCGATCAGGTGAAGGTCCACCTCCCCCACCGTCGGGAGGTAGTGGTAGGGATCATCCATGGCCTGCGGGGGCAGGCCCTCGTAGGTGACTTCCAGCCGGTAGTCGGGAACGTGGCCCGGCTGGAGGGGGTCCAGCACCACTGCCCAGACACCGTTGGCCTCATGGGTCATGGGCACGGTGCCGGCTGCGGTCACAACCGACACCGCCGAGGCCAAGTGCTTGACGGTACGGATGGTGACGTGGCCGTGGTCGTCAAGGTGCGCTCCCAAGATGGAGTGCGGGGCGTGATATTCGCCCGACGCCACCCGTGAGAGCGTCTCCGCGTCCACCTGAAGCGGCACACCGGGCCGGTCTGTACGTGCTGAGCCTGTCATTTTGTTACCTTCCGCTGCGGCTGCGGCTGATGCGCCGGAGCCTGTACTGCTGAGGAGACGTCGTGAGGCATTTACCGGAATGTCCAGCCATCCGGGCCTGTTCCGCAACTCATAGACAACTTCATACAAAGCCTTGTCCAGCCACAATGCCACAAACAAGGGCGAGCGGCGGTCAATGGTCCCGGGCGTAATTTCGCCGTAACCCGCCAGGAACGCGTCGGCGCAGTCGTCCACCCAGGATTCGGGCACACGGACCCCGGCCTGCTCGCGTTGGGCGGCACCGGCGGCGTAGTCGAAGGACCGCAGCATGCCGACGACGTCGCGTAATGGCACGTCGGGGAAATTGCGTTCCGCGATGGGCCGCAGCGGTTCCCCTTCGAAGTCCAGGATGGCCCATCGTTCAGGCTCCCCCTGGTGCCCGGGTACCTGCAGGATCTGCCCCAGGTGGAGGTCACCGTGGATCCGCTGCAGCGCACCGGCGTTGCTGCCTTCAAGCTGCTTGAGCAGGCCGGACAGGGCGTCGTCGTACGGCCCGACGGCGGGCCCTGCTTCCGTCCAGGACTGCAGGACGCGCTGCGCTACTCCGGGCGCGATGTCCTTACCCGGCGCGGATTCCGCGGCCAAGCCGAGGGCCTCGGCCAGCCGCCGGTGCACTGTAGCGGTGGCAACGCCCAGGGCGTGGGCCTCGGACGTGAAGTCCGTGCCCGAACTTGCGGCATCAACCGCCAGCCGCCACGCGTCCCGCCCGCCGGCCAGGAACTCATGGGCAACGGCGAGTTCGCCTTCAGACGTGCGCGGCTTATCTTCGGGACCGTTCAGCGGGGCTTCCCACTCCCCCGTGACCCAGCCCAGGGTCGCGGGCACTTCCGAGGTCCTGGCCGTCGTCAGGGCTGCGCCGATTTCCACTTCCGGGTTCCGTCCTTCGGACAGCACGCGGAAGAATTTCACAATGGCCGCAGAGCCGCCGTCGTCCACTATCACCGAACTGTTTGACTGCTCACCGGAGAGGACCTTTACGGTGCCGGTGGCCGTAGGCAGCCGGTAGTCGGAGGGCACCAGGTGGCCCACCGCGTTTCCTTCCGGCGAGGTGCCGCCGCCGCGGATGAGCTCCAGCCAGGCCGAGACAAACACAGGGTCATGGACGGCATCGTAGATCCAGTGGCGTCCCTGGGCGGAGTCCCCTCCCTCGCCGACCAACGCAGCTTCCTTGCCCCGCAGGGGCTCGACGCGAAAGCTCAGCGGGACCTGCACGACGTCGGTCCGGCTGCCGCCGTCGGCCGTGGGATACGTGACTGCCGCCAGGAACACCTCAAGGCCCACCTCGCCGCTGCTGTCGTCCAGGCGCACACCGCCGACGGGCGACAACGTGAATTCACCCGTCTTGACGGGGAACCAGCGCTGGCGCGGCAGCCAGGCCCTGAGCAGCTGGGCGAGGGACGGGGTGAGTGTGGATTGGGTCATGTCAGCCTTCGATGGACAGGACCGGGAGGGCCTGGGTGAACGGCGAGGCCGGGTTGGAAGCTGCCGAGCGGATCCGCAGCCAGAAGAAATCGTGGCTGCCGAGCGTCAGCGTGAGCAGGCCGTCGTCGCCGATTGCCGGGAACGGCTGGCCGCCGAAAACATCCCGGAGGCCGCGGCCGGCGAACTGCGGAAGCCGCAACGTGGTGGCCACCGGGTGCTGGGAGAGGTTGAACGCGCACAGGATCGACTCGGCGTCCTCCCCTGCAGCGTTGTCGGCCGGGATCTCCCGCAGGTAGGCAAGGACGACGTCGTGGTCCGCTTCGACGTGTTTGAAGCCCCCCAGCCCGAACGCGGGGTGGTTCCTCCGGACGCTGAGGATCTGCCGGGTCCACCTGAGCAGCGAGCCGGAATGCGCGGCCTCGGCCTCCACATTGGCCATGCTGTAGTTGTAGACCAGCGACTGGATCACCGGCAGGTAGAGCTTGCCCGGGTCGGCATGGGAGAAGCCTGCGTTGCGGTCCGGGTTCCACTGCATCGGCGTGCGGACGGCGTCCCGGTCCTCAAGCCAGATGTTGTCGCCCATACCGATTTCGTCCCCGTAGTACAGGAACGGGCTGCCGGGCAGGGAAAGCAACAGGGCGTTGATGAGCTCTATCTCGGCCCGCGAGTTGTCCAGCAGCGGCGCCAGCCTGCGGCGGATCCCGATGTTGGCCCGCATGCGGGGGTCGGGCGCGTACCAGCCGAGCATGGCCGCGCGTTCATCGGCCGTGACCATTTCCAGGGTGAGCTCATCGTGGTTCCGCAGGAACGTACCCCATTGCGCACCCTCGGGAATGTCCGGGGTGTCCTTCATCGTCTCGATGATGGGCGCCGCCTTCTGGTCCCGCAGGGCGTAGTAGAGCCGCGGCATGATGGGGAAGTGGAAAGCCATGTGGCATTCGGGTTCCTCTTCGGTTCCGAAGTACTCCACTACTTCCACCGGAGGCTGGTTGGCCTCAGCGATGATGACCCTTCCGGGGTAGTTGTCGTCCACCATCTTCCGCAGCTTGCGCAGGAAGTCGTGCGTGGCGGGCAGGTTCTCGCAGTTGGTGCCCTCCTCCTCGAACAGGTAGGGGATGGCGTCCGCGCGGAAGCCGTCAATTCCCTGGTCCAGCCAGAAGCGCACGACGTCGAACAGCGCGTCGATCACCTTCGGGTTCTCGAAGTTCAGGTCCGGCTGGTGGCTGAAGAACCGGTGCCAGAAGAACTGCCGCCGGATGGGGTCGAACGTCCAGTTGGACTCTTCCGTGTCCACGAAGATGATGCGGGCATCCTGGTACTTCTCGTCCGTGTCGCTCCAGACGTAGAAGTCGCCGAACGGCCCGTCCGGGTCCTTGCGGGACTCCTGGAACCAGGGGTGCTGGTCAGAGGTGTGGTTCAGCGGCAGGTCGATGATCACCCGGACGCCACGGGCATGCGCCTCGGCCACCAGCCGCTTGAAGTCGCTGATGGTGCCGAACTCATCGAGCACGGAGTTGTAGTCCGAGATGTCGTAGCCGCCGTCACGGAGCGGGGACTGGAAGAACGGCGGCAGCCAGAGGCAGTCGACACCCAGCCACTGCAGGTAGTCCAGCTTGTCGATGAGGCCATGGAAGTCTCCGGAGCCGTCCCCGTTTCCGTCCGCAAAGCCGCGGACCAGGACTTCGTAGAACACCGCTTTGCGGTACCACAGGGGATCGTGCTGGAGGCCGGGGGCGTTGAGCTCGAATGTGCCTTTGGGGGTGAAGTGCTGGCTCGGGTTCTGTGGACTAAAACTCACGAATGCTACCTCCGGATATTCAGGACGTGTGCAGGTTCCAGGTGCGCGTCCAGGCGCACATAGTTGTATTCGCCCCACTCCCAGCTTTCGCCGGTCAGCAAATCATCCACCCGGAAGCCGCCGTTGTGCGTCAGGTCCTCGGGGTCGAGTTCGAGAGCCGCGAGATCCAGGGAAACAGTGCTCTCCCGGGTGCCGTGCGGATCGACGTTCACCACGATGATCAGCGTGTCCTTGGTGCCATCCGGAAGCGTCTTGTGCTTCGAGTACACGATGGTGGCATCGTCCGTGCTGTGGTGCAGCGTCAGGTTCTGCAGGTCCCCCAGTGCGGGGTGCGCATGGCGGATCTCGTTGAGCCTGGTCAGGTACGGGGCAAGGGTCCGGCCTGATTCCGCCGCCGCGTCCCAGTCCCTGGCCTTGTACTCGAACTTCTCGTTGTCGATGTACTCCTCGGCGCCCGGCCGGGCCACGTGCTCGTAGAGCTCGTATCCCGCGTAGACGCCCCACAGCGGACTTGCCGTCGCCGCGAGTGCGGCACGGATCTTGAAGGCTGCCGGACCGCCGAACTGCAGGTATTCGGTGAGGATGTCCGGGGTGTTCACAAAGAAGTTCGGGCGGAAATACGCCGGCGACTTATGGCTGACCTCGGTGAAGTACTCCTCGAGTTCGGTCTTGGTGTTCCGCCAGGTGAAGTACGTGTAGGACTGCTGGAAGCCTGCCCGTCCGAGCGCGTGCATCATGGCCGGGCGGGTGAAGGCCTCCGCCAGGAACACCACTTCCGGGTGCTTCTTGTTGACCTTGGCGATGAGCCATTCCCAGAACCAGACCGGCTTGGTGTGCGGGTTGTCCACCCGGAAGATCTTGACGCCGTGGCTCACCCAGAGCAGCACAACCCGGAGGATCTCCTTGGAC
The DNA here is from genome assembly GCF_040683875.1 of Arthrobacter sp. NPDC093128. Taxonomy (NCBI): domain Bacteria; kingdom Bacillati; phylum Actinomycetota; class Actinomycetes; order Micrococcales; family Micrococcaceae; genus Arthrobacter; species Arthrobacter sp. NPDC093128. The sequence continues at coordinate 126,447 of NZ_JBFBEY010000017.1, read as the reverse complement.
AGCCCCTCGGGATCGTTGTCGAAGTTGAGCGGGAAGATGTCCTGGTACTTCTTCGGCGGGTTTTCGGCATAGGCGATGCTGCCGTCCACCCGGGTGGTGAACCATTCGGGGTTGGACTCCACCCAGGGATGGTCCGGCGCCGCCTGCAGGGCCAGGTCCAGTGCCACTTCGAGGCCGAGTTCCCGGGCACGCGCCACGAACGCGTCAAAGTCCTCGAAGGTGCCGAGGTCCGGGTGGATGGCGTCGTGTCCGCCTTCCTTGGCTCCGATGGCCCACGGCGAACCGGGATCGTGCGGGCCTGCGATCAGCGTGTTGTTCGGGCCCTTGCGGTGCTGGACCCCGATCGGGTGGATGGGCGGCATATAGATGACGTCGAAGCCCATGCCCGCGACGGCGTCGAGCCGCTGGGCGGCGGTCCGGAACGTTCCCGACTGCCATTCGCCTGTTGTGTGGTTGCGGACGGCCCCTTCGGAACGGGGGAAGAACTCGTACCAGGCACCGCGGCCGGCCAGATCGCGTTCCACGAGCAGGGGGAAGCGCTCCGAGACGGTGACGTGTTCACGGATGGGCTGGCGTTCGACGACGTCCGTCACCTCGGCGCCGAACCCGGCAGCGAGCCGCTCCTCCGGGGACAGCGACGCATCAGACAGAACCACGACGGCGGTCCGGAGCGTCCGCCGGTCGGAGGAGGGGCGGGCCGAATCCTCGGATGCTTCGGAGAGCAGCGCAGCGCCCTCGGCCAGCATCAGTTCGACGTCGATGCCCGCTTCAATCTTGACCTCTGCGTTGTGGTGCCAGGTCCCGTACCGGTCATGCCAGGCTTCAATGGCGAATGACCAGTTGCCCGGGCCGGTGGGGGTGATGGTGCCTTCCCACCGGTCGGTGCCCTTCCCGCGGTCGCCGCGGGGCGGCGCCAGCCGGACCCGCTGGCGTTCCTTGCCCTTGGGATCAAACAGCACCGCGCTGACTCCGAGCTGGTCGTGCCCTTCGCGGAATGCCGTCGCGCCAACGACAAGGCCCTCACCGGGCAACGCCTTGGCGGGAAACTTACCTCCGTCCACCACGGGCTGAACGGCCGTGATCGGGAAACGGCCAAAACGCAGGCCCTCCGTGATCAGGGCCTTAGGTTTTTTGCTGGATCCGGCACTGGTTCGCGTATTAGTCGTCACAAACTCGACGTTATCTAGAAATCGCCCGTTTTGCTAAGGGGACTTCCGTTTTTCTTAGAGCAATCCGTCATTTACCTAAAAGAAACCTAAACCTGTTCCGACGGCCCATGTTGTCGGTTAGTGTGACGCAGGTGAAGGCTATCCGCAGATTTACCGTCCGAACCGTCCTACCGGAATCCATCCGGCCGCTGGCCCGGTTGGCCACCAACCTGCGGTGGTCGTGGCACCGGCCCACCCGGGAGCTTTTTGAGGGACTCAACCCCGCCATTTGGGACGACAGCGCCCACGATCCGGTTAGTTTCCTTGGCCTGGTGAGCAGGGAGGAATTGCAGCGCCTCGCAGCGGACCAGGACGTCGTCCGCCGCGTCCAGGCCGCAGCCGAGGACCTGGACCGCTACCTCGAGCAGCCCCGCTGGTACCAGAGCCTGGGTGACGATGCCCCGTCCTGCATCGCCTACTTCTCACCGGAATTCGGAATCACCGAAGTTTTGCCGCAGTATTCCGGCGGCCTGGGAATTCTGGCCGGCGACCACCTTAAGGCAGCATCGGACCTCGGCGTGCCGCTCATCGGCGTCGGCCTGCTGTATCAGGCCGGCTATTTCAAACAGTCCCTGTCCCGGGACGCCTGGCAGCAGGAAACGTACCCGGTCCTGGACCCGGACGGTCTCCCGCTGACGCTCCTCCGCGAGGACTCCCCCGACGGCAACGGCAAACCCATCCAGATTTCGCTGCCGCTCCCCCAGGGGCGCCGGCTGCTGGCGCACATCTGGCGTGCCGACGTCGGGCGTGTCCCGCTGCTGTTGCTGGACTCAAACGTTCCGGGCAACGACGACGCCGCCCGTGGCATCACAGACCGCCTGTACGGCGGCGGCGGTGACCACCGCCTCCAGCAGGAACTGCTGCTCGGGATGGGCGGCGTGAAGGCGCTGCGCGTCTACCAGCGCCTCACGGGCTGCGCGGCGCCGGAGGTCTTCCACACCAACGAGGGCCACGCCGGTTTCCTGGGCATTGAACGCATCCAGGAACTCATGTCCTCTGAGCGTCCGCTGACCTGGGAAGAAGCCCTTGCGGCAGGGCGTGCCTCCACCGTGTTCACGACGCACACCCCGGTGCCGGCGGGCATCGACCGTTTTGAGGTCTCGCAGATCCAGCACTTTTTCGAGGCCGGGCTGGCGCCGGACGTGCCGGTGTCCAGGATCCTGGACCTGGGGCGTGAAGACTTCGCGGACGGCAACCCGTCGGTCTTCAACATGGCCGTGATGGGCCTGCGGCTGGCACAGCGCGCCAACGGCGTGGCCAAGCTCCACGGCGTGGTGTCACGCGGAATGTTCTCGGCCCTGTGGCCGGGCTTCGACCATTCGGAAGTTCCGATCACCTCGGTGACCAACGGCGTCCACGTCCCAACGTGGGTGGACAGCCGTGTCTCCAAGCTGGCGCGGGACCAGTTCGGTGCCGAGGCGGAAGCCCTGGGCCGCTGGGACCTCGCGTACAACGTCAGTGACGAGGACGTCTGGGCACTCCGCCGCGAGATGCGCGTCTCGCTCGTGGAGGACGTCCGCAAGCGCCTTCGTGCAGCGTGGAAGAAACGCGGAGCTGCCGACGCCGAGCTCGGCTGGACTGATTCGGTGCTGGACCCGGATGTCCTCACCATCGGCTTTGCCCGACGGGTACCGACGTACAAGCGGCTTACGCTGATGCTCCGCGAGCCCGCCCGGCTCAAGGCCCTGCTGTTGCACGAGACCCACCCCATCCAGCTGGTCATCGCGGGCAAGTCGCACCCGGCGGATGATGCCGGCAAGAAGATGATCCAGGACCTGGTCCGGTTCACCGACGATCCCGAGGTGCGCCACCGCATCGCGTTCCTGCCCAACTACGACATCGCCATGGCGCGCACGCTTTTCCCCGGCTGCGACGTGTGGCTGAACAATCCGTTGCGGCCGCTGGAGGCGTGCGGAACGTCCGGGATGAAGGCGGCCATCAACGGCTCGCTGAACCTGTCGGTGCTGGACGGCTGGTGGGATGAGATGTACGACGGCGAAAACGGCTGGGCAATTCCCACCGCCAACAACAACGCCTCGCCCGAGGAACGCGACGACATCGAAGCCGCCGCCCTCTACGAGCTGCTGGAAACACAGGTGGCGCCCCGCTTCTACGGGCTCACCGTTTCCGACGCTGCCGGAGCCGCAGGGCCTTCGGAATCCGGAACGCAGAAGGTCCCCACCCACTGGGTGTCCATGATCAAGCACACCATGGCGCACCTTGGCCCGGCCGTCTCCGCTGAGAGGATGCTCCAGGACTACGTGAACATCCTCTACCGTCCCGCCGCGGTTGCGGGGCGCCGGGCGGTCGCGGATTCCTTCTCCCAGGCCATTGCACTGGCAGCGTGGACGTCACGGATCCGCGCCTCGTGGCCCCAGATCCAGGTGGAACACGTCGATTCGGTGGGCGTCTCCGAGGACCCGCAGATCGGGGACACGCTGCAGGTGAACGCCTACATCGCGCTGCACGATCTTGACCCGGACGACGTCGCCGTCGAAGTTGCGTTCGGCCGCGCCGAGGAAAGCGACGAACTGGCCGATGTCACGGTGGCGGACCTGGTGCCCAAGGAAGACCTTGGCAAGGGACGCTTCCTCTTCAGCGGCTCCCTGCTGATCGACCGCTCCGGGTCCTTCGGCTACACCGTGCGGGTGCTGCCCAAGCACTCGGCCCTCGCTTCGCGGGCTGAGCTGGGGCTCATCGTCAACGCCTAGGAGTTCCTGCGGTCCCGACTGGCAACGTTCCCTCACTCAGTGAGGGAACGTTGCGTTTTTAACGGCGAAAGGTGCACGAGCGTCGGTGCTTTCCGTGCGAAAAGTGCGAGAGGGTTGAGATTTTGGCGGCAGGAAGTGAGAGAGCGTCGGCTAGAGGAAGACGGCGACCACGGACAGGCTCCTGCCGGCGTAGCTCTCCGCGTCCTGGAGGATCTCACAGATGACCCCGAACGAGCGGTCCGAGCGGTAGACGGCCGGGACCTGCCAGATGAACGTGAGGGGTGCCTTGCCGTCGTCCGTGACCGTATCCGCGAAGTCGTGCAGGGAGTCATTGAGGGCATCGAGGTTGACGCCGTAGTGCTCCGGGAAATCCAATACTTCCCCAAATGTCCGGAGCACCGCCTTCTTCGTGTCAGCGGCGGGGATCACCAGGACCCGGCGGCCGGCGTCCGATGCCTGCTCGCGCAGCTCATCGATGGTCCAGGTGTCCGCGGAGTAAATCTTCATTTGTGTCCTTATTTGCCTTCGACGATAAACAGAAACGATTCGTAGTGGTCCGGCGTATAGTACTTTTCGCCGGTCTCTCCCGAGACTATCCGGCGGGCGCCCCGGTCCGATTCGCCGGGAGTCCTGACCGTGAATTCCTTGTAGTAGCCGCCGGGTTTCCCGGGCAGCAGGCGCTCGAAGTTGCCGAAGACGGCGCCGTCACGCGAATAGGGGTAGGGCCCGCCGCGGGTGATCAGGGCCAGGGTCTCCCGTGCCTCCGGTGGAAGGCTTGAGGCAGGAACCGCATCCAGGCCCGAGGTGTTCTTCACCTCGGGAACAGCCGGCACCGGGACAGGTTTTGGGGAGCCGGGACTGGCGGTGCCGGACCCGACGGCGGAACTGCCTCCCGCCGTCGGGCTCGCCGAAACGTCGGGTGCGGCCGGGTTCTCCTGCGTATTGGACAGCGCCATGCCCAGGCCGACGACCAGAATCAGGAGCGCGGCCAAGGCCAGGAGCCTCGCGATCCTCCTCATGGATTCCCCACATGCGGATCCTACGTGCGGTAGATGCTGATGGTGTTGGACTGCACAACGTCACGCTCGCCGGCCGTCACCCTCACACCTTGGCGGCGGTCGTGGAGTTCAGACGTGGTCAGCCGGAGTTCGAACAGCCGCTTTCCCGTGCCTTCGTCGTTGCTGACGTCGGGCAGGGTGATTTTCATGTCGTTGGCGCTGCCGTTCACCACCACAAGTCCGTCCACCTGGCCGTCGTCGGAACCGAGCAGGAGCTGGACAACACGGTGCTGGGGGTCATTCCAGCGGTCCATCGACATGGGATTGCCGTGCTCGTCGAACCAGTGCAGATAGGCCTGCTTGTCCCGGGAGGGGTAGTCGTGCGGCTGGCCTGCCAGGAACTCCTTCCGGAGCCGGATGACCCGTTTCGTGCTCCGAAGCATGGCATGGGATTCCGGCGTACTGGTCCAATCCAGCCAGGTGATCTGGTTGTCCTGGCAGTAGGCGTTGTTGTTGCCCTGCTGCGTGCGTCCGATCTCATCACCGGCGGTGATCATGGGGATGCCCATGGACACCATCAGCGTGGCCATCAGGTTGCGGCTGGTCTGCGCCCGGAGTGCCAGAATCTCCTCGTCTTCGGTCCGGCCCTCAAAGCCGTGGTTGTAACTGCGGTTGTCTCCGTGGCCGTCGCGGTTCTGCTCCCCGTTGGCCTCGTTGTGCTTGCGGTCGTAGGACACAAGGTCGGCCAGCGTGAAACCGTCGTGAGCCGTGAAGAAGTTGAGCGAGGCCATCCGGGAACGTCCCGATTCCGCAAAAAGGCCTGCGGAGCCGGAAATGGAGTCTGCGAGGCGGGCCACGGAACCGCCCTGGCCGCCGGCATCGATCGCGGCCCGGTCCGCGACCCAGAAGGAGCGCAAGGCGTCACGATAGTGGTCGTTCCAGTCAACCCAACCGGGCGGGAAGCGTCCGGTCTGCCAGCCGCCGTAGCCCACATCCCACGGTTCGGCAATCAGCTTGACGGAGGAAAGGACCGGATCCGCGGCTATGGCCACGAGGAACGGATGGTGCGGATCGAAGTCGTTCGATGCATTGCGGCAGAGGGTGACCGCAAGGTCGAAGCGGAAGCCGTCGATGTGGAACTCGTCCACCCAGTACCTCAGCGAGTCGAGGACCAGCTGGACCACGCGGGGGTGGCCGAAGTTGAGGCTGTTGCCGCATCCGGTGGTGTCTACGTACCGGCCGTTGCCGTCGTTCCGGTAATACTGCATCTCGCCCAGCCCGCGGAAGCTGAGCGTCTGCCCGTCCCGCCCGCCTTCGGCTGTGTGGTTGTAGACCACATCCAGGATGACTTCCAGGCCCGCGGCGTGCAGCAGCTTGACCATGCCCTTGAACTCGTCCTGTACAGCCTGCGGCCCGGCCGCCTGCGCAGCCCGGGTGGCATACGCCGGATGAGGTGCAAAGAACGCCGCGGTGTTGTAGCCCCAGTAGTTGGTCATGCCCAGGTTCTGAAGGTGCGGTTCGTCCAAGTGGAAATGGACCGGCAGCAGCTGGACCGAGGTGATGCCCAGGCCAGTGAGGTGCTCAATCATTGCCGGGTGCGCCATGCCGGCGTAGGTGCCCCGGAGATTCTCGGGGATGTCCGGGTGCAACATGCTTTGGCCGCGGACGTGTGCCTCGTAAATGATGGTGTTGCGCCACGGGATGTGAGGACTGCGGTCGTCGCCCCAGTCGAATCCGGGCGACATCCGCACGTTGGTGAGGAAGCCTTCGCGCTCATCCACGGCCCGGCCATAAGGGTCCAGCAGCAGCGGCTGCTCGCCGTCGTAGTCAAAGGCCATGGTGGGCACCGATACGGGGAGGGCGTCATCCTCGGAAGAGGAGCGGAACCCGTACCTCGACCCCGTGGGGAAGCCGTCCACGATGCCGTGGTGGACATCATTGGTGACGTTCGGCAGCGTTTTCAGCTGCCATGTTCCGCCGGGCGCGCAGTAGGCGATTTCGAGCGTGCTCACACCGGGCGCGTACACTGCGACGTTAGCGCAGGCACTCTGAGGATCGTCCGTTGCCGGAGAGCCCGTGCGCGGAACGCTGATACCCAGTGGAAACGGCCGGGAGGCGTCCACGGTTGAGGCTGTGTCTAGGAGTGGCATGACCATTGCTTAAATATTAGCTGTGCCACACAAATGCCCGATATCTTCCGCAATGTGTCGGGAAATGGGCTGGCCTTGTTCAGCGTTCATACTGGAAGAACACGCCAAGTTGGAGGTAATTGTGCGAGTTGCACTTGCTCAAGTAGTTACGGGCCGCGACATTTCCGGGAATCTGGAGCTCGTGGAAAATTTCGCCCGCCAAGCGAAAAAAGGCGGCGCAGAAATGGTCGTTTTCCCGGAAGCAACCATGCGCGCGTTCGGCAATTCGCTTCTGGATATTGCCGAACCGCTCGACGGTCCGTGGGCCACCCGCGTGCGGCGCATAGCCGCGGAGCTGGGCATCGTGATTGTGGCGGGTATGTTCACCCCGGGAGACCCCGGTCCTGCCGGCCCCGGTCAAACCGGCGGCCCGGCGGACAGCGACGATGTCAGGAAGGTGCGGAATACGCTCCTTGTCACGGGCCCCGGCGTGGAGGCGAGCTACGACAAGATCCACCTGTTCGACGCCTTTGGCTTCGCCGAATCGGACACGGTCGACGCCGGCACCGGACCGGTCATCTTCGAGCTCGGCGGCATCAGCTTCGGCCTGGCCACGTGCTACGACGTCCGGTTCCCGGCGTTGTTCACAGCCAACGCCGACCTGGGTGCCAAAGTGAACATCGTTTGTGCCTCCTGGGGATCAGGACCGGGAAAGGTGGACCAGTGGCGCCTGCTGGCCCGTGCCCGCGCCGTGGACACCACCACCTACGTGCTCGCCTGCGGCCAGGGCGATCCCGCCACGCAAGGCATCGAAACCAAGGGATCGGCGCCCACCGGCGTGGGGCACTCCGCCGTCGTTTCTCCGCTTGGCGAGGTCATCGAAGAGCTCGACGGCGGCACCGGGCTGCTGTTCGCGGACCTGGACCCCGCCGTCGTCAAGGAAGCCCGGACAAAGCTCCCGGTCCTGGCCAACCGCCACACGTTCCAGTAACAGACGCTCTCTCACTTTTCGCAACAAAAACAGCAACGCTCGTTCACCAGGTGAGCGAGCGTTGCTGTTTAAGCCGCAGGAAGTGCGAGAGCGTTGCAGATTTGGCGGCAGGTACTGCGCGAGCGTTGTGCCGCGCGCCGCTCCTCCGCGCTACTCGCCCCCCGGTTACTTAGCTGCGCGCTGCCTGGAGACTTCGTACAGGGAGATGCCGACGGCCATGGAGGCGTTGAGCGATTCCATCGCGGAGTCGATCGGGATGGAAACGATCTGGTCGCAGTTTTCGCGGACCAGCCGGCTCAGGCCTTTGCCTTCGGAACCGACCACGATGCAGACGGGTTCCTTGGCGAGGCTGAGGTCCGGCAGTGACACGTCGCCGTCGCCGTCAAGGCCGAGCACGTAGATGCCCATGTTCTTGAACGCCTTGAGGGTGTTGTTCAGGTTGGCGGCGCGTGCCACCGGAACGCGGACTGCTGCGCCGGCGCTGGTCTTCCAGGCCGAGGCCGTGACGCCGACGGAGCGCCGCTCCGGCACGATGACGCCGTGGCCGCTGAAGGCCGACACAGAGCGGATGATCGCGCCGAGGTTGCGCGGGTCGGTGATGCCGTCCAGGGCGACGAAGAGCGGCGCGTTGGCCACGTGGCCCCGCTTCCAGCTGGCCAGTGTTTCTTCGGCGAGCTCGTACGCGTCCTGGTACTCGTACGGCGGAATCTGCAGCACGAGTCCCTGGTGGATGGCGTCGTCCGTCATCCGGTCCAGCTCGGGCTTGCCCGTTTCCATCAGCGGAATGCCACGTTCGGCGGCAAGCTTGAGGGACTCCTTGACGCGGTCATCCATTTCAATGCGGATGGCGACGTGGAGGGCCTTGGCCGGGATGCCGGCGCGCAGTGCTTCAACAACGGAGTTGCGTCCAGTGACGACTTCCTCCGTGGCACGGCCCTTCGGACCTGAGCGGGCACCCGAACCGCGGGCTGCGCCGGGACGCTTGGCAGCTGACCGCTCGGCGAGCTGCTTGCTCTTGTGGGCCTTGTGGTACGGGCGGTCCTCCGCCTTGGGAGTGGGGCCCTTGCCCTCGAGGGCCTTGCGGCCGTGACCACCCGTTCCGATGGTGGGGCCCTTCTTTGCTTTGACCGACCGGCGACCGTTGTTGGCCATGAGTTTCACCCTTGCTTTGTTGAGTAAGTCTGACCTCCAGTCTACTTACTCAGGTTAAATCGCCGGCGCAAGGTCCTGCCTGGCATCCGGACTGCCTCAGCTCAGCCGCGCTTGAGGGTCCAGCTGGCGCCGTCCGGGCCGTCCTCGACGACGACGCCCGCCGCGGCGAGTGTGTCCCGGATGGCATCCGATGCGGCCCAGTCCTTGGTGGCCCGCGCCTCCGCCCGGGCACCAAGCTGGGCCTCGACCAGGACGCCCAGGGCTGTATCCGCCTGGTCGTCCCGTGCGGGCGCCGCAACGTCGTTCAGGCCCAGGACGCGAAGCATGTCGGTGACGGAGTGCAGCGCTGCCCTGGCCGCAGCGTTATCGCCCGCGGTGAGCGCGGTATTGCCTGCCCGCACGGTGTCGTGCAGGACGGCCAGCGCCTGCGGAACATTCAGGTCGTCGTCCATGGCCGCGGCGAAGGCGTCCGGCACTTCGCCGTAGCTCCCGAACAGGAGGGCCCCGCCATCAGACAAAGCACGCACGGCCCGGGCAAGGAAGCCGTCAATCCGTTCCATCGCGGCGGAGGCTTCCTGCAGCGAGGTGGGCTGGTAGTCCAGCACGGACCGGTACTGCGCCTGGCCCAGGTAGTACCGCACCACGCGCGGCGACGCGAGCTCAAGCATTTCCGTGGGGCTGACGGTGTTGCCAATGGACTTGGACATCTTTTCGCCCTGGTAGGTCACCATGCCGTTGTGCATCCAGAAGTTGGCGAAGGCATGGCCGGCTGCCTGAGACTGCGCCATCTCGTTTTCATGGTGCGGGAACCGGAGGTCCAGGCCTCCGCCGTGGATGTCGAAACCGGTACCGAGATATTTGGTCACCATGGCCGAGCACTCCAGATGCCAGCCCGGACGGCCGGTGCCCCAGGGTGAAACCCAGCTGGCCGTCGTGGGCTCCCCTTCCTTATGGCCTTTCCACAGCGCAAAGTCCCTCGGGTCCTTCTTCCCGCGCGGATCGGCGTCGGCAGCGCCCTGCATGTCATCGATCTTCTGGCGGGTCAGGGACCCGTACCGGTTCCAGGAGCGAACGTCGAAGTAGACGTCGCCGGAATCATCGAGGGCGGGGTAGGCATGGCCGCGGTCGATCAGGCGCTGGATCAACGCGTGCATCTCCGGAATGTGGCCGGTGGCGCGTGGCTCGTAAGTGGGGCGGGAAACACCAAGGGTGTCGTAGGCCTTGAGGAATGCCTGCTCGTAGCGGTAGGCAAGCGCCCACCATTCCTCTTCGCGGATGTCGTCCGGGCCTTCCTCGAAGTCCGGCTCAAAGGAGGCGGCGGACTTGGCGAGGATTTTGTCGTCGATGTCAGTGACGTTGCGGACCACGGTCACGCGGAATTTCCGGTATTCGAGCCAGCGGGTGAGCTGGTCAAAGGCAATGGCGGACCGGATGTGCCCGACGTGCGGCAGGCCCTGCACCGTCGCGCCGCAGTAGTACAGGCTCACCTTGCCCGGTGTCAGAGGGACGAAGTCGCGGACTTCGGCGGATGCTGTGTCGTAAAAGCGCAGGGTCACCGCTCCAGATTAGCCGATGGCCTTTGCAGGACCCGGCGCCGGGCCTGCTATTTGCAGACCTCGCCGATCTTGTTGTTCTGCTCGCTCAGCTGTGCGGTCTGTTCGGCGCTCTTAGTGCCCAGCGAAGTACCGGCGACCTTCTTCATGATGTCCGCCATTTTCTGGATGGGCTCGCCTACCTCGGGGGCCACCTTGTCCGCCACTTCCTGGTAATGCTTGGCGATCTGGTCAGCCTGCTGTTGCTGGTTTCCTGTGGGAACGAACGTGTCCCCGTTGAGGAACTTGCAGCTTTCCTCGACACTCATTTTCGGCGCGCCGCAACCGCTCAGCAGCAGTGCTGCAACGAGTACGACGGCGGCAAGCGGCTTCTTCACGAGGGGTCTCCTGGATTGTTCGGCAGAGGTCTGACTCCCTTAAGCCTAGGCGAAAGACGCGCTCCGCCTCAGCCCGCCCGGTAGACCAGCGCGGTGGCGAGGGCCGAAATGCCTTCGCCACGGCCGGTGAAGCCGAGGCCGTCGCTGGTGGTGGCGCTGACGCTGACGGGGGCACCGGCCGCCGCGCTGAGGACGTCCTGGGATTCCTGCCGGCGCGGGCCGAATTTGGGCCTGTTGGCCACGAACTGCACGGCGATGTTGCCAATCTCGAAGCCTTCCGCCCTGACGATGCGCGCGGCCTCGGCCAGGAGCGTCACACCGGAGGCCCCGGCGAATTCCGGGCGGTCCGTGCCGAAGTGCGTGCCAAGATCCCCGATCCCGGAGGCCGAAAAGAGCGCATCCGCCGCTGCGTGGGCCACGGGGTCGCCGTCGGAGTGGCCAGCCAGCCCCTGCTCACCGTCCCACAGCAGCCCGCCCAGCCACAGCGCCCGCGGATTGTCCGGTGCAGCAAAAGCATGGACGTCGATGCCGATACCTGTTCTGGGAATGATGGGAACTGCCATGATCAGCCCTCCACCCAACGTACGCCGAGGGGACCTTCCAGCAGGCCCTCCGCAATGATCAGGTCCAAAGGCGTGGTGATCTTGAGTGACTGGCTGGCTCCGCGGACGGCATGGACCGGGACGCCCAGGCGTTCCACGAGCATCGCATCATCGGTAATGGCGGCGGACTGGGCTTCGTCGAGGCCTGCCACCTCCCGGTGGGCCTTCATCAGCGTGCCGAGATCGAACCCCTGCGGCGTCTGCACGGCGCGGAGCTTCTCCCGGGGGGCCGTGCCGACGACGACCTCCGGCGCAATGAGAGCGTCTTCGTCACGGGTTGCTTCTACCGTCTTGACGGTGTCAACCACCGGCATGACCGGAATCACGGCCAGGGCGCCGGCCGTGAGGGAGTCGACCACACGGTGGAAGACGGACTCCGGCGTCAGAGCGCGCGCGGCGTCGTGGACGAGCACGGCCTGGGTGCCGTCCTCCAGTGCCGCCAATGCGGAACGCACGGAGTCAGCGCGCGTTGCACCGCCGTCCACCATCGTCAGCAAGGGGCCGCCGTCGACAAGCTCGTCTTTGAAGTCATCGCACATTCGCCGGAGCGCGCCGTCGCCCGCCGGCAAGGCTACGCAGACCTGCTGCGCAACGCCGGAGGCAACAATCCCGCGCAGGGCGTGCATCAGGATGGGCTCCCCACCGAGGGGAACCCTTGCCTTAGGCATGCCGTAACCAAGTCGCTGCCCTGATCCGGCCGCGACCAGGATAACGGCGACGACTGGACGTGGGCGGTGGTGGTCCGCGGCGGCCGGCCCGGGTCCGGCCGGAAATTCTGTTGCGCTCATGGGCACAACACTACGTGTCCGCCCGCTTCCGGCAACCGGTAAAATCCCGGGATCCGTCAGAATCCGGGCAAAAAGAAACCCCGGCGGCTGTTGAGCCACCGGGGTTCAATTCTTAGGAAGCCAAGACTTCGTCGAGAACGCTTGCGGCCTTCTCTTCATCTGTCTTTTCAGCCAGTGCCAGTTCTGAAATCAGAATCTGACGGGCCTTGGCCAGCATACGCTTCTCACCTGCGGAAAGGCCGCGGTCGTGATCACGACGCCAGAGGTCACGAACGACCTCTGCCACCTTGATGACGTCCCCGGAAGCAAGCTTCTCCAGATTTGCCTTGTAACGACGCGACCAGTTGGTAGGCTCTTCAGTGAACTCGGCCCGCAGCACGTCAAAGACATGCTCCAAACCTTCTTTGCCCACTACGTCGCGAACCCCAACAAGGTCAACGTTCTCTGCTGGAACTTCAATGGTCAGATCACCCTGAGCCACCTTGAGCTTGAGATACATCTTCTCTTCGCCCTTGATAGTGCGCATCTTGATTTCTTCAATTTTTGCTGCACCGTGGTGAGGGTAAACTACTGTCTCGCCGACCTCAAAAACCATGTGGACTTTCCCCTTTCCCGCAGACCAGTTTATCACGATTCAGGCATACGTCTGGCACGGATAAGGGCCGGGAACCGCGTAAATACAAGGAAAAAGGGCCCAATCCACCCCCTCAACCCCCTTGACGGATGCGGATATTAGTGCATGTAGGGGATCATGCCAAGGGGCCGGGGTAGAGGTCCGTGCCCGGCGGGCGGCGTGCGGAGTGGTCGGGCCGGGCCATGTTTCCGGACACCAATGTGTACGGCCCGAATCCTTGTTTGAGACGGTTTGAGGATAGGCTATGGCTGAATAATGTTTCAAGACTCTCAAGGAGTGCGTGACGTGCGTTTCACTGCGATGAACCGGGGCCAGCGCGGCAAGCTGGCAATGGCAACGGCAGCAGTTGCCATCGGCCTGCTGTCCGTGACCGGCTGCGGTTACATCAACCCGCAGCAAACTTCTGAGCAGTACTCGGCATCGGACGGCACCAGGGAAGATCTTGGCCCCCTCCGGATCCGCAACTTCATGATCGTTTCCACCGGCGAGGACAAGCAGGGCCGCGTACTCGGGGCGATTTACAACTCGTCTTCCAGCGACGTCAAGCTGACCATCAACGGGGCAGAGGGCTCGCAGACGCAGGTGTCTGTGAAGCCGAATTCCTACACCCTGCTTAACAACTCCACGGATCCGGCGATCCTGAGCAGCTCGGGGGCCGCACCGGGCTCACTGTCCGAGGTCAGCATTTCCGAAGACGGCACCAACCAGACCGCCAAGGTCAAGGTGCCCGTCCTGGACGCCACGCTGCCTGAATACAAGGAATACCTGCCGGAAGGCGCCGAGCCCACCGTCTCCGGGACGGCAACGCCGACTCCGACGAGCAGCGAAAGCCACTAGCCCGGATAAGCAATCCGGATACGCAGAAGGAGGGCTCCCGCCCGGCGGGGGCCCTCCTTCTGTGTTACCGGTCCGCGCTGTTTAGGGTTCGGAGTTTGCCTAGGGTTCGAACTTGTAGCCCAGGCCCCGGACTGTCACGAGGTACCGCGGCGCCGACGGGTCCGGCTCGATCTTGCTGCGCAGCCTCTTGACGTGGACGTCCAGCGTCTTGGTGTCACCGACGTAATCTGATCCCCAGACCCGGTCGATGAGCTGGCCGCGGGTCAGTACCCTGCCTGAATTGCGCAGCAGCATCTCCAGCAGCTCGAATTCCTTCAGCGGCAGCGACACCTGTTCGCCGTCGACACTTACTACATGACGTTCGACGTCCATCCGCACGGGCCCGGCCTGGACCGTGTTGGTGATGAGCTCTTCCGGTTCCCCCTGCCGCCGAAGGACAGCCCTGACGCGGGCAACCAGCTCACGGGAGGAATAGGGTTTGGTGACGTAGTCGTCGGCCCCGAGTTCCAGCCCTACGACTTTGTCGATTTCGGCGTCCTTGGCTGTCAGCATGATGACCGGGACGGAGGAGCGCTGCCGGAGCTGCCGGCACACCTCGGTGCCGGACTGGCCGGGCAACTGCAAGTCCAGCAGCACCAGGTCAGCGCCGTTGCGGTCGAACTCCGTGATGGCGTCCAAACCGTTGTCCACGACTTCCACCTCGAATCCTTCCTTGCCCAGAAGGTAGGACAGTGGGTCGCTGAACGACTCCTCATCCTCGACTATGAGAATCCTGCTCAAGCGCTGGCTCCTTGCTCTTGGACGCCGGTGGCGTCGTGACTGTGTGGTGAGGTGCTCTGGGCGGCCGCTGCCGGCGGCGCGGGGGCGTCGCCGTCGTCCTGCCCTTCCATCTCTGGAAGCCGGATGGTGAACGTGGACCCCTGGCCGGGCTGCGACCACAGCGTCACTTCCCCGCCGTGGTTGGAGATGACGTGCTTGACGATGCTCAGGCCCAGGCCTGTGCCTCCGGTCTGCCGCGACCTTGCGGCATCCACGCGGTAGAACCGTTCAAAAACGCGCTCCTGGTCCTCCGGGCTCAGGCCGTCCCCCTGGTCCGTGACGGAGATGGAGATCAGGCCTGCCTTGGCACGCACCCCGATCCCCACCCGGGTGTTCTCCGGTGAGTAGCGGATGGCGTTGTCGATCAGGTTTCGCAACGCCGTAACCAGCAGGTCCTGGTCGCCGTAGACCATGGCGTCAACGCGGCCGCCAACCACGATGGAGATGTTCTTGCTTTCGGCGGGCAGCTGCGAACGGTCCACGGCCTCGGTGATCACCGCATTAATGTCTACGGGGTGTCCCTGCTGGGCCACATTGGCGCCCTGCAGCCGGGAGAGCTCGATGATGTCCTGCACGAGCGCCGCGAGCCGCGCCGACTCCTTTTCCATGCGCTTGGCAAAGCGGCGGACCGCCACTTCGTCGTCCGCCGACGACTCCAGCGCCTCAGCCAACAGGGAAATGGCGCCCACCGGCGTCTTCAGCTCGTGGGAGACGTTGGCAACAAAGTCGTTGCGGATCTCCTCAGTCCGGGTGATCTCGGTCCGGTCGTCAGCCAGCAGGAGGATGTATTCCTCGCCGAGCATGGCCGCGCGGACCTGGACGACGATGGTCCCCTGCCCCAGCGGGCCGCGGGGCAGTTCAAACTGCTTCTCGAGGATGACGCCGTCCCGCCGCACCCTTGCTGTCATGTCCAGGAGCTGTTTGTGGACCACGGTGTGCCCGCGGACCAGGCCGAAGGCGTAGGCTGCCGGGCTCGCCCTCACCACGCCGTCGATCGCGTCGACCACTACGAAGGCACGGCCGACGACGGCGAGTACCTCCGCGGCGCCGGGAGGCAGCGCCGGTTCGTCGAATTCAACATCCACCAGCTTCCGCTGCTGTTCGCTCACCCTGAAGGCGAGCACGCCAAAGATGCCGAACGACAGACCGACCAGGCCTGCGATGACACCGATGAGCATTGGATCCACGGCTCCAGCTTATGCTCTGGCCCGGGCGTCAAAGACGAATGTGATGCGATTACCCGATGGGTTCAACTAACGTTCACCTATAGGTGCCTAACAGTTCACCGGCCACTGACAGAGTTACCAGTTGGACTGCAGAGCGGTGACACGAAATCCGGCCGCCACCACGGTGGGAAAGGATTTCCAAGGAAAGGACGCGTAGTGCGCAAGGTTTTTCAGGAGGAGCTCACACAGGTGGGCGAGCAGCTCGTCGAGATTTCAAAGCTGGTCAGCGAGGCCATTGACAAGGCCACGACTGCCTTCGAAGGGGCCGACATCGACCTCGCCCAGGACGTCATCGCCGCTGACGCAAGGATCGACTTCCTGCAGAACAGCCTGGACGAGCGTGCCATCGACATTCTTGCCCTTCAGGGGCCGGTGGCCAGCGACCTTCGGATGATCGTAGGTTCGCTGCGGATGAGTGCCTCGCTGGAGCGCATGGGCGACCTCGCCCGGCACATCGCCCAGCTGGCGCGGCTCCGCTTCCCCGCCATGGTGATTCCGCCACAGCTCGCGGACACCTTCAAGAGCTTCGCCGAACAGGACCTCCTGATCGCGAACAAGCTCACCGAACTCCTGG
Organism: Arthrobacter sp. NPDC093128; assembly: GCF_040683875.1. Taxonomy (NCBI): domain Bacteria; kingdom Bacillati; phylum Actinomycetota; class Actinomycetes; order Micrococcales; family Micrococcaceae; genus Arthrobacter; species Arthrobacter sp. NPDC093128. The sequence goes on along the minus strand of NZ_JBFBEY010000017.1, from coordinate 109,848 downwards.
AAACGCGCGACCTGGAAGTCGCCCGTGACATCCTCAAAGCGAATGCCACGGTCAACGACCTCCACCTGAGCGTCTTCAAGGCAATTGCCCGCAGTGACTGGAACGAGTCCCCGGCCACCACGGTGGACGTTGCCCTGGCCAGCCGCTACTTCGAACGGTTCGCCGACCACGGCGTCTCGGTCGCCCAGAAGGTCACGTACCTTGTCACCGGCGCCTGGCACCCGAACAGCACCGAAACCAGCTAACTTCCCTGGAGTTTTTGTCCCGACAATGGCCTTTGGCTGGCGTTTTGGCGCATTATCTGGACAAAAACTCAGGTTCGAGGAGTTAACGACGGCGGGCCGGTCACCTAAGTGACCGGCCCGCCGTTTGTTAATGTGTAGCCTTATTTTTTGCCCTGGTTGGCCACCGCGAGGATGGCTTCCGCAGCGGCCTCGGGGTCGAGGTAGGTGCCGCCCGGCTTGACGGGCTGGAAGTCCTCGTCGAGGTCGTACACCAGCGGGATGCCGGTGGGGATGTTCAGGCCGGCGATGGCTTCGTCGCTGATGCCGTCAAGGTGCTTGACGAGGGCGCGCAGTGAGTTGCCGTGGGCGGTGACCAGTACGGTCTTTCCTGCCTTGAGGTCTTCCTTGATGTCCGATTCCCAGTAGGGCATCAGGCGGACAAGGACGTCCTTCAGGCACTCGGTGCGCGGGAGGGCGTCGCCCAGGTCCGCGTAACGGGGATCATGAGCCTGGGAGAATTCGCTGTTGTCGTCCAGGGGCGGCGGCGGGGTGTCATAGGAACGGCGCCACTCCATGAACTGCTCTTCGCCGTACTCGGCGAGCGTCTGGGCCTTGTCCTTGCCCTGCAGTGCGCCGTAGTGGCGTTCGTTCAGCCGCCAGTCGCGCTTGACCGGGATCCAGCCGCGGTCGGCCTTGTCCAGGGAGATGTTGGCCGTGTTGATGGCCCGCTTCAGGAGCGAGGTGTAGAGGACGTCCGGGAGGATATCGTTCTCCACGAGGAGCTCACCACCACGTGCTGCTTCCTCGCGGCCCTGGTCGTTGAGGTCAACATCCACCCAGCCGGTGAACAGGTTCTTGGCGTTCCATTCGCTGTGGCCGTGGCGCAGCAGAATCAGCTTGTAAGTCATGGTTTTCATCCTAGCCGAGCAGGCGGTGGCAGTGCCGAGCGTTACAGCGGGTGCAATGAAGGCACGCTCTGGGCAGTCGGTTTGAGCCGGCGGTGCTGGGAGACCGTGGGGCAGGACGGCGGGGACGGACCGTTAAGCTTGTCCGGTGGTGCAGAAAGCTGAACGGGTAGACCCCTCCCGGGCCGGGAGCCGAACCAGGGGCGGAGCCAGCGGCGCGGGTAACAGCGGCAAACCGATCGGCAACATAACGCGCGGCACCACCAACCCCAACCGGATGCGGCGGCTGGACCGGTGGCTCACGGGGCCGCAGGCCTGGCGGCTGCGCCGGGCAGCCGACCCGCTGGTCATCGACCTCGGTTACGGGGCATCCCCCGCCACTGCTGTTGAGCTGTTTGAGCGTTTGTCCGCAGTGCGCGCGGATGTCCGGGTGGCCGGAATAGAAATCGAACCCGAGCGGGTCCGCGCCGCCAAGGCACTGGAACGGGCCGGGCTGAGCTTCCATGTGGGCGGCTTCGAGATTCCCGTGCCGGGCCGGCCGGTGATTGTCCGGGCGTTCAACGTCCTGCGGCAGTATGAGGAGGCCGATGTTGCTGCCATCTGGAGCCTGGTCCAGGGCCGGCTGGGCCCCGACGGACTGTTCATCGACGGAACCTGCGACGAGATCGGGCGTCGTGTGACGTGGGTGGCGCTCGACGGCGGCGGACCGCTCAGCCTGACCATTTCCATGCGTTTCGGCGGTTTCGCGCTGCCTTCGGAGATTGCCGAACGGCTGCCGAAAGCCCTCATCCACCGGAATGTTCCCGGCGAGAAGATCCACGGTTTCCTCCAGGCCTTGGACAGGGCCTGGCTGGAGGCGGCGCCGCTGGCGGCGTTCGGGAACAGGCAACGGTGGACGGCCATGTGCCGGTCAATGCTCGACGGCGGCTGGCCCGTTCAGGACGGACCTTCCCGTTGGCGGCTGGGTGAGTTGACGGTGGGCTGGGACGCCGTGGCGCCCGCACCCTAGGGACGGCCTCCTCAGTAAGGCTGCCCCCTACCAGGGGCCGTAAGGCCCCATGTTGCGGCTGCCGCCGCGGCCGGCATCCTTCACTGCAGGGCGGACATCCGCGAGATACACGGAAGCTGCGGTGACTGCGGCGAGGCCAAACAGGCCGAGCGTGCCGAACCCGCCACCACCGCCTGCATAGAGGGACAGGGCACCGATGGCCAAGGCGCCGCCGGTCAGGGCCAGCCAGAAAGTCTTGGTCCGTTTGGAAACGGCTTCGAATGCGTTCGCCTTGTGGCGGAGGCAGTCAAAGAACGCCCACGCTTCAAGACAGAACGCCACGAGCGCCAATACGAAATAAACCGCGGTCTCGACATAGCCAATCATCAGTTTTCCGTCCACGACCCCAGCCTATCCGTCCAGAGCGTCCAGTGCCTGCTCCAAATCGGCCCAAAGGTCGTCGACGTTTTCAATCCCCACGCTCAGGCGGACCAGGTTGTCCGGCACACTGACCGGCTCGGCCGCGTGCCGCCGTCGTCGTTCGATCAGGGACTCGACCCCGCCCAGCGAGGTGGCGGGCAGCCACAGCTGCAGTGCGCGGACCAGTTTGTCCGCCGCGTCGGCGCCGCTGAGCCCGCCGGCGGGGGCAATCTGCACGCACAGGACGGAACCGAAACTCTTCATCTGTGACTTGGCGCGTTCATGGCCGGGATCGGTGGGCAGCCCCGGGAACCGGATGCTCTCGATACGCGGGTGCGCGCTCAGCCGCTGGGCGAGGACTGCAGCCGAGGCTTGGGAGCGCTCGATGCGCAGGGCGAGCGTACGCAAGCCGCGCAGGGCAAGCCAGGCTTCGAACGGCCCGGCGATGCCGCCATGGATGATGCGGTGGTGCAGCAGCGCTGCACGGATCGCGGCGTCCGACGTCACGAGGGCGCCCAGGACCACGTCGGAATGCCCGGCCAGGTACTTGGTGACCGAGTGCAGGACGACGTCGGACCCCAAGCTCAGCGGCTGCTGGACAAGGGGCGTGGAAAAGGTGTTGTCAGTAACAACGATGGCGCCTGCCTCGTGGGCGGCAGCGGTCAGGGCTCGGATGTCCGCGATCCCGAGCATCGGGTTGGTGGGGCTTTCCAGCCACAGCATGCTGGCGGCCTTGCCCTCAGCCGGGGCCAGCAGCGCCTTCACGGCGTCCGTGTCCGCGATATCCACGGTGCGGAGCTCGAACAGCCCCTTTTCCGCGAGCTCGGTAGCCATGACCAGGGACCCGGCGTAGCTGTGCGACGGCATCACCAGGACTCCCCCGGCAGGGATGAGGGACAGCGCCGAGCTGACGGCCGCCAGCCCGGAGGCATACAGGAGGCCGGGGAGTGCCGCGCCCTCAAGCTGGCCCAGTGCTTCTTCGAAGGGATCCCAGGTGGGGTTGGAGTAGCGGCCGTAGCCGCGGTCGCCGTCGGCGAGGGGCCCGGTCCCGAAGTAGGTGGACGACAGGACGATGGGCTGGTTGACCGGCTCATCGCGTTTGCGGGGCGGCCGGCCGGCGGCCACAACCACCGTTTCAGCCGACAGCGCGGCGGCTTGCTGTTCGGAAAGACTCATGGTCAAAGAGTACGTGGGAGGCCTGCAGCGCATGAAAGCCGTTACGGCCGGGCACCTAAGCTGTCAGTGATTGTCGGTAGGCTGGTCTTGTGACTAACCAAAACCCCGGACTGTTCATCGCCTTCGAAGGCGGCGACGGCGCAGGCAAGTCCACGCAGGCCGCAGCACTGGCCGGGGCCCTCGAGTCGCGCGGTAATAAGGTGCTGCGCACCCGGGAGCCGGGCGGCACCCCGATCGGTGAGAAACTGCGGTCCCTGGTGCTGGATCACGGCCACGGTCACATCGATGCCCGCACCGAAGCCCTGATCTTTGCCGCCTCGCGCGCAGCCCACGCGGACCAGGTCATCCTGCCCGCCCTGGAACGCGGCGACGTTGTGCTGACGGACCGCTACATCGATTCCTCGGTGGCCTATCAGGGGGCCGGGCGCGGGCTCGGAACCGGTGCCGTCCGTGAGCTGAACGAATGGGCCACCTCGGGCCTCCAGCCGGACCTCACAGTGCTGCTCGACGTCGACCCCGCCGTGGGCCGGCTCCGCCGCACCGCAGGCGACGCCGCGGAAGACCGGATGGAATCCGAAGCCGACGAATTCCATGCCAAGATCCGCACCGCCTTCCTCGGCCTCGCGGCCGACCGGCCGGACCACTACCTTGTGCTGCCCGCCCACCTTCCAGTGGATGAGCTGGCCCGCGTCATCCTGGCGCGCGTGGACGAGCTGATGCTGTCCCGGCACGGTGTTGCCCCATGACCGTCTGGGATGACCTGCAGGGCCAGCCAGCCGTCGTCGCCCAGCTCCGCCAGGCCGCCCAGGGCGAGGCCCTGACCCACGCCTGGCTGTTCACCGGACCGCCGGGATCCGGCCGGTCCAACGCCGCGAAGGCGTTTGCCGCCGCCCTCAACTGTGACCAGGAGGACGTCACCCGGCGCGGCTGCGGCGAATGTGCGGCCTGCCTGACCATCCTGGGGGAAACGCATTCGGACGTGGCATTTGTCCGCACCGAAAAAGTCACCATCACCATTGATGAGGCACGGGACCTGGTGTCCACCGCCGGAAACCGTCCGTCATCCGGACGGTGGCGGATCATCGTGGTGGAGGATGCCGACCGCATGGCGGAACGGACCACCAACGTGCTGCTCAAAGCCATCGAGGAGCCCACTCCCCGCACCGTGTGGATGCTGTGTGCCCCGTCCCCGGCGGACGTCCTGGTCACCATCCGGTCCCGCTGCCGCGCGGTGGCGCTGCGGCTCCCGCCCGCTGCCGATGTGGCGGCACTGCTGGTGCGGCGCGACGGCGTGGACCCGGCCCTCGCCGAACGTGCGGCCCGCGCGGCGCAGAGCCACGTCGGCATCGCCCGCCGGCTCGCCCGGGATGCTGATGCCCGCGAACGCCGGCTGGAGACCGTGCGGTTCCCGCTGGGATTGCGGGGCGTCACGGCGGCGGTCCTGATGGCCGAAAAACTGGTGAAGATCGCCACGGAAGAAGCCAACAGCTCCAACGAACTGCGTGACGCCGAGGAGAAGGCAGCGCTCCTGGCCACGCTCGGCGCCCCCGAAAGCGGTACGCTGCCGCCGGCCATGCGAGGCCAGGTCAAGCAGCTCGAGGATGACCAGAAGCGGCGCGCCAAACGCTCCATCACCGATTCCCTTGACCGGACGCTCACGGACCTGCTCTCGTTTTACCGGGATGTGCTGATCATCCAGATGGGGAACGCTGTGGAACTGGTGAACGTTGAACTCAGGAGCGAGCTGACGGAGTTTGCCGGCCGTTCCGGTGCAGAGGCCACGCTCGCCCGGATGGATGCGATCAACAAGGCCCGCCAAAGAATCACCACCACCAACGTCGCACCGCTGCTGGCCATCGAATCCATGGCCGCGAGCCTGATCTAGTGCCGTTCCGTCCAGCCCCGTCCCGCCGCCGCCCGTCCCCCGCCCGAGCCCACGCCAAATCCCTCAAGGAGCCCTGCATGAAGCCTGCCCGACGTCTGCCCCTACGGTCACGGTCCGGAGCGACCGCGGTCAAGGCAGCTGCTGGCTCCCTGGCCGTGCTGCTCGCGCTGACAGGCTGCACGCTGTTCGGCACTTCCAACGGCGGATCAAGCGGTGCAAGCACGGGCAAGGCTGATCCGGCGATCGCCGAGGCAGCCCCGGAGGAGCTCCGGGGCTTCTACTCGCAGGAGGTCTCCTGGACAGCCTGTGAGGACAAGCTCCAGTGCGCCAAGATCAAGGTGCCCCTGGACTACAGCAAGCCCGACGGCGACAGTATCGAGATCGCGGCGCTCAAGATGCCGGCAACGGGAAACAAGACCGGCAGCCTGCTGGTCAACCCCGGCGGTCCGGGCGGCTCGGGGTATGACTTCGTCAAGGACGCCGGCACCACGAACATTTCCAGTGAAGTGCGTTCCAGCTATGACCTCGTGGGGTTCGACCCCCGCGGAGTGAAGCGTTCATCCCCCGTTACGTGCCTCACTGACCAGGAACGGGACGAGTCCCGGGCGAAGAACTACGACCTTAGTTCCGACGCCGGCCTGGCCGCGGCCGTTGCGGACAACAAGGCAACGGCCGCAAAGTGCGCCGAAAAGACCGGTCCGCTGCTGGCCCACGTGGACACCGTCAGCGCAGCCAAGGACCTGGACATCCTGCGCGCGGTGGTCAACGACACCAAACTGAACTACCTGGGCTATTCCTACGGCACGTTCCTGGGGTCCATGTACGCGTCGCTCTTCCCGGACAACGTGGGCCGTATGGTCCTCGACGGCGCGCTTGACCCCTCCCTCAGCAACGAGGAGCTCACCAACGGCCAGGCCCGCGCGTTTGAGAAAGCCATCCGCGCCTACGTGGAGAAGTGCCTCGGGGACGACGGCTGCCCCCTGAGCGGAACCGTGGACAACGGTGTCCAGCAGATCCGCGAGGTGGTGGAGGCGGTTGACGCCAATCCACAGCGCGCCCAGGACGGCAGGCTGGTCACCGGCTCGGCGTTTGTCAGCGGCCTGATCCTGCCCCTGTACAACAACGACAACTGGCCGCTGCTGACCCAGGCGCTGGACGCGGCCCTCAAGGGCGACCCCTCACCGATGCTGCGGCTGGCCGATTTCGGCGCCGACCGGGATCCGAGCGGCAAGTACACGTCCAACAGCGCCTTCGCCTTCACCGCCATCAACTGCCTGGACTACCCCATGGTCTCGGACCCGGCCGCCATGCGGGCCGACGAGCAGAAGTTGCGGCAGGAATCCCCCACGCTGGGCTACTTCTTCGCCTACGGCGGCGCCAACTGCCAGGACTGGCCCTACAAGAGCATCCGCACGCCCGCACCCGTGGAGTATTCCGGCTCGGCCCCTATCGTGGTGGTGGGAACCACCGGCGACCCCGCGACCCCCGTGGAGTGGGCCGGCGCCCTGCGGAAGCAGCTGGGCAACGCGTCCCTGGTGACGTGGACGGGCGAGGGGCACACCGCCTACGGCCGCTCGAACACCTGCGTCAGCGACGCCGTCGACGGCTACCTCCTGACCGGCGAGCCGCCTGCGGACAACACGCAGTGCTAGGTCAGCAGCCCGGCCTGACGTAACGGGCTAAGCGGACCGGGGTTCCAGCAGCACCGGCAGGTCGCGGATCGAATGCACGACGGCGGTGGCGCCGGCCGCGCGGAGCGCCGGCTCCCCGTGTGCCCCGGTGAGGACTCCGGCAACCGTGGTGGCACCGGCCCGCAGTCCCGATTGGATGTCTGCACAGCTGTCCCCCACCACGGCGACCTCGCGGACGTCGTCCAGGTCCAGGGCGAGGACCGCCGTCAGGATCATGTCCGGATACGGCCGGCCCCGCCCTGCGTCCGCAGGACACAGGCTGAGGTCCGCCAGCCCCATCCAGCCAAGGCTCTCCAGCACCATGTTCTGTGTGTGGCGTCCGAAGCCGGTGGCAAGGCAGACCATGATGCCGGCCTCACGCAGCCAGCCAATCGCGTCCTCGGCGCCGGGAACAGCCCGGATGATGCCGTCTGCTATCAGCTCATCGCAGCTGCGCTCGAAGAAGGTGTTCGCCGCCGCGGCACGGTGCCGGTCCTCAAACAGCCGGCTGAACACAGCGAGTTTTGACATCCCTGCCGTGTCCCTGGCGTACCGGAGCATGCGTTCGAACTGCTCCGACCCTTCCCTCACCCCCTGGTCTGCCAGGGTGCGGGTCATGGCACGCTCCATGAGGCCGCCGTCGAACACTGTTGTTCCCACCATGGCCAGTACGGCGAGCCGGACGTCATGGGCGGTGCCCGGCTCCACCCCCTGCAGTGCGGCTTCGGATTCCCTTGCGGATACGTCTGCTGTGTCCGGAGTCATGGCCAAGCCCCTTCGGTGACTTGCGGCCGTCGACCCGGCCGCGGTTGATCCTTCCACAGTGGGAGCCCGCCGGAACCCCCTGCTGAACCCGCTTCGACCGCAGGATGAACATCCAGACAACGTCCGCCCCGGTACTTCCGCGACACCTCCTGCCCGGCCGGACCGGCAATCTTGCGGATGCATGAATGGCTCATTTTGACCCGGGCAGGGGACTCTATTACAGTTGTCTCTTGCATGATCCGCCCGGTTCTTCCGGGTCCTGTCACGCGGTGCTTCCTTAGCTCAGTCGGTAGAGCGTTTCACTCGTAATGAAAAGGTCATCAGTTCGATTCTGATAGGAAGCTCGGGAAGAACCCCGTGTTGTCGCTGGTTCGGCGACGATGCGGGGTTTTTTACTGGTTTGATTCGGGTGCCCGTGACAGGTTGTGCAGCTGTCACCCATTGCCTGTCACCGGCGGTTGAAAGTGACCCCTCCTATAAGCCCTGCCAGGGCCGCCGGCAGGGCGAACAAACCAAAGACCTGCGGCATCAGGGATGGTGGAGTCGTGACCATTGTGGCCAGGCCCACCAGGGCAACCGGCGCGGCAACGCAGATCGTGACCCAGAGCGGATACTGCCGGATCTGGGACCAGACGGCCGCCGCAATGGATGCGGCGGACCCGGCGAGCATGAACAGCCTGCCGACGCGCAATCGCTCCACAAACTCCGGTACAGGCTCGTAGGCGGACAGCATGGTCCGCTCCAAAGATATGCCCGTAAGGACGATGGAAGCACCGACTAACGCCGCCCAATGCAGCTCCCGCCGCCTCCACCACTGGCGGACGACATAGCGTTCATTACTCGGTGAGTTCGTCACTCTGCGATCTTATCCACCGGGTGGTGCAGGGCGCCGCCGCAGTCCTTGCAGCTCACCCGAAGGTGCGGAAGCGGCCGCGGACCATATGATGCTCGCATGGACGAGCAACAACTCGCGGACATCGCCGCCGCGCTCTACAGGCTGCCGCTGGAGGAGTTCGTGACAGCACGGACAACAGCGGCAAAGGCTGCCGCGGCGGATAGCGGCCGCGCCCCGGCCGACGATGTGCGTGCCCTGCCCAAACCCTCCGCAGCGGCGTGGGCCGTCAACATGCTCGCAGTGCACCGTCCTGGCCCGCTCAACGAGCTTGCAAAGCTTGGAGCCTTGATGCGCAGCGCCCAGGATGACCTCGACGCCGGTGCTCTCCGCTCGCTCGCACAGGAGCGGCGGCAGTTGCTGAACAAGGTCATGGACACAGCACGCACGGTGGCGGAGGAGCACGGCCGCAAGCTCAGCGGCGCCGTGGCCACCGAAGTGGAACAAACGTTGCGGGCCGCCACCGTGGACGAGGGTGCGGCAGCCGCCGTGCGGAGCGGCAGGCTGCTCCGGGTACTTTCGGCGGACGGCGTGGACCGCGTGGACCTACGCGACGCTGTGGCGGTCCCCTCCGTACTGACCCTCCCGGCGGTCCCGGCGCCGGAAGCGGGGCAGGCACCGGAGGCGGCGCAGCCCGTGCAGGCGCCCCGGAAGCCCACACGGCGCGCCACCAGGGCCGGCACCCCCGCTGACGGTGCGCCCGCGGCGACGTCCGCTGAGAAACCGCGCCTGCAGGCCGTCAGGACGGAGCGGCCGGCCCCAACGCCGTCGGCTGTCGAGCGCGCCGCGGCGCGGCTGGCCGAAGCGGAAGAAACGGCTGGCTCAGCAGCGGAGGAAGCCCGACTCCGCACGAAGGAATTCGAAGAGGCGGAAGCGGACATGACCCGGCTCGGGGAAGAAGCACGCAGCCTTCGCGAACGGCTCAAGGTTGTTGACGTCCAGTTCGACCAGGCCAGGAAACGGCGGGAGACGGCGGCAGCCCAGATGCAACTGGCTTCCCGTGCCGCGGAGAAAGGCCGGCGCGCGGAAGTGCTCGCCCGTGAAAGGGTGCTCCGGCTTCGCAACACGCCGGACTGAGTGGCCTTTACTGTCAGGGGTCGGTCGCACACTGGATTCATGGATACGAACCTCAGCAACACAAAGGCCTCCGCCCGGGCCAACCACGGCGGCGACGCCACTGGGCACCGGGAATTCCACGTCACCTACTTTGATGCCGACTGCGGCCTGATCCGGTCAGAGGTGTTCGACACCCTGGCCGAGGCGGAGCGTTTCGCTGGCCGCAACGTTTCGGACGAGCAGGGTTGGGCTGTCATCGACGCCGTACCTGCCCAGCAGGGGCGCCTGGCAGCCTGAGCAAACGCGGGACGCCCCGCACTGCGTAAGTGCGGGGCGTCCCGTGATAGCCGGCCTCGGCGCTAAACCTTCGGTCTGGTGTCCGCCTAGGCGAAGTCGGAGACGGCCGGGTCCGGGCCGATGCGGCCGGCGCCCTCAGCAGTCCGGTCCAGCCCGTTGATTGTCTCGATGTCGGCGCTGTCCAGTGTCACGTCGAGGGCCGCGTGGTTTTCGCGGATCCGGGACTCCGTAACGGATTTCGGAATCACCACATTGCCGATGGCCAGGTGCCAGGCAATGACCACCTGTGCCGGCGTGGCACTGTGCTTGGCTGCGATCTCTGCGATGGCAGGGTGCTCGAGGAGCTCGCCGCCCTGGCCCAGCGGCGACCACGCCTGGGTGAGGATGCCTTTGGACGCGTTGAACTCGCGCAGTTCCGCCTGGTTGAAGAACGGGTGCAGCTCCACCTGGTTGATAACCGGGACAACACCGGTTTCGTCGATGATCCGCTGCAGTCCCTCCGCGGTGAAGTTGGAGACACCGATGGACTTGACCCGGCCGCGCTTCTGCAGCTCGATCAGCGCCTTCCAGGTGTCCACGTACTTGTCCTGCTGCGGCTGCTGCCAGTGGATCAGGTACAGGTCCAGGGTTTCGAGGCCCAGCCGGTCCATGGATGCCTCGAAGGCGGCAAGGGTGGACTCGTAGCCCTGGTCCGCATTCCACAGCTTGGTGGTGATGAAAATGTCCTCCGGCGTGAGCCCGGAGCGTTCAATGGCGCGGCCCACCCCTGCTTCGTTGCCATAGATCTTGGCGGTGTCGATGTGGCGGAATCCGGCCTCGAAGGCCTGGACCACTACCTTTTCCGCAACGTCATCCTCAACCTGCCACACCCCGTAGCCGAGCTGGGGAATGGTGTTGCCGTCGTTGAAAGTCAGTTCAGGAGAAAGAGTCATTCGTTCATCGTGCCAAGGACTGGCACCGCCCGGCCAGCGAAACCGGCCGGCTAAGCTAGGCGCTTAACCGGGAATAGCGGCCCGGTCAGCCGGGCTGACCGCAGGGGCTCCCAGCCCGCTACGAATCCTGCGGCTGTTCAGCCAGGCGGCGTTCGGCGTCGGCGATCTGTTCAAAAACCGATTCCGCACGGCGGCGCACCGAGGCAGCCCCAACCGGCACGGGCCCGACGGCGAGGCGCAGCATCGCCGCCGCCTCAGCCGTGGTGGCGAGGGAGTTGCCGGCCTTGGACAGCGACCGGTGGACGCCTGCCAGTGCTCCGGGGATATCCAGACCGTCGCTGGGTGAACGCCGCTGCGCTTCGACACAAACCTCCCGGACCCGGACGGAGAGGGCGGCGAGTTCGTTGGCGATTTCCACCAGCTCGGCATACAGCTGGTCATCCTCCACACCCTCCAGGACCTGGTGGTACCGGTCAAGCCCGCGGTGGAAACGGTCATGGGCGCGACGCCACAGACCCTTGCCGAGCTCGGCGTCGTCCTTCCGCCCCTGGCGGGCAGCTGCGAAAAATGCCACGGGGACCCTAAAGGTATTGGCCGGGACCATGGTCCGGATCATCCGTTGTGCCGGCCTTCTCGGCGCCAGGGTGCGCGGCCCGGGCGCGCTCCGGCGTGCCGTCCTCGCCGATCACGACGCCGGGGGCGATCACCGTCCCGGGAGGCAGCTGGCGCAGCTGCCGCTGTGCCATGGCGTGCTCGCGGGCTGCATGCTGGGCGGCGATGGCGGTCTGAATGCCGTGAAACAGTCCTTCCAGCCAGCCGACCAGCTGGGCCTGGGCAATGCGGAGTTCCGCGTCGGACGGTGTGGCCTGTTTGGGAAACGGCAGGCTGATCCGTTCCAGCTCTGCAACGAGTTCCGGTGCCAGCCCGTCTTCCAGTTCCTTGATGGAGCGTTCGTGGATAGCCGCCAGCCGCCCGCGCGCGGCGTCGTCCAGCGGTGCCGACTTCACTTCATCCAGCAACTGCTTGATCATGGTGCCGATCCGCATCACTTTGGCGGGCTCGTCCACCAGGTCCTGGAGGTTGCTCCGCTTGGGCCGGGGCCCGGCTTCAGGGTTCGACGCGGGGGCGGAAGGAGCCGGGTCGTCGAGAGTGGTGCCCTCTACGGGGGCGTCAACCGCAGGCTGAGTGTCGTTCGGGTCGCTCATGGCTTCATACTCTCATGAGCGACGAGGACAGGTGCCAGTCAATGAACGCAGTTGACCCGGACGGGACTGGCGGTGCCCGGGAAATGCCGAGGGCGCCGTCGGCCCCTTTAAGGATCCGGCGGCGCCCTCGGGCTGCGGAGTTGTTTTCAGCAGGAGCGGCCGCTCCGCAGCAACGGCCGGTCAGCAGCAGCGGCCCTGGGGATTGCTGTCCTGGCGGTCCGTGTGGTCCCGCCAGAACTCGCGCTCGCTCATGGGTGCATCCTTATGACCCGAGGCCGTGTGATGCTCCAGGTACTTCCTATAGGCGTCCGCACCCATCACGCTGCCGAAGTACCGGGCGAAGCCGCGGACCCCCTCGAGGATGGCGTTCATGACCGGGTCTGCATCAGTGGTGCCCGGGCGTTTCGAGCCGCAGTTCGGCGGGAAGTTTGTTCCACTCGGCCATGAGTTCCCGCTCTGCCGCCGTGGGAATCAATCCCGCCGGAGCGTAGCCCCGGGACGGCACGGCCGGGTCCTCGTGGTCCGTGTGGGCGACGCCGTCCCGTGCGTTGCGGAACGCCTTTGCGGTTGCCACGATCGCCGTAATGATGACGATGATGCTCAGCACCACGAAGATCACCGACAGCCAGCCCTGGATCATGGTGTTGCGCACCACGGCTTCCATGGCCGCGACGGTCTTGGCCGTGCCGAATTCCTTCTTGCCGTCAGCCAGTGCCTTGGCGAACGCCGCGTTGTTGGCGAAGTAACCCACCGCTGGAACAGTAGAGAAGATCTTCTGGAAGCTGGCGGTGATGGTGACGACCGCCGCAAAGGCAAGCGGAAGCGCCACGATCCAAAGGTACTTAAACGAGGCCCGCCTGGCGGCGATGGCCATGCAGACGGACAGCGCGATAGCCGCGAGCAGCTGGTTGGCTATGCCGAACAGCGGGAACAGCGTGTTGATGCCGCCCAGCGGGTCAGTGACGCCCATCAGCAGGACCGCGCCCCAGGCGCCCACCATGATGGCCGTGCAGAGCCAGGCTCCCGGCCGCCAGGAGTGTTCCTTGAACTTGGGGATGAAGTTGCCGATGGAGTCCTGCAGCATAAAGCGGGCCACACGGGTCCCGGCATCCACGGCAGTCAGGATGAACAGTGCCTCGAACATGATGGCGAAGTGGTACCAGAAGGCCATCATGGCCGTGCCGCCGATGAACTGCTGCATGATGTGGGCGAGCCCCACTGCCAGGGTGGGGGCACCGCCCGTGCGGGAGACAATGCTTTCCTCGCCGACGTTGGCGGCCGTCTCCGAGAGCAGATCGGGCGTGATGTTGACGCCGGCAAGCCCCAGGCTGTTGACCCAGGTGGCGGCGGTTTCCACCGTGCCGCCGGTCAGGGCGGCCGGGGAGTTCATTGCGAAGTACAGCCCGCGGTCGATGGAGATGGCTGCCACGAGGGCCATGATGGCCACGAAGGATTCCATCAGCATGCCGCCGTAGCCGATCAGGCGGGTCTGGCGTTCCTTTTCGATCAGCTTCGGCGTGGTGCCCGAGGAGATCAGGGCATGGAACCCGGATAGCGCGCCGCAGGCAATGGTGACGAAGAGGAACGGGAAGAGGGCCCCCGGGAACACAGGCCCGTTCTCGCGGCTGGCAAATTCGCTGAACGCGGGAACCGTGATTTCAGGTCTCACCACGATGATGGCCAGGGCCAGCATAACGATGACGCCGATCTTCATGAACGTGGAAAGGTAGTCCCGGGGTGCCAGGAGCAGCCACACGGGCAGGATGGCTGCGATGAAGCCGTACACGATGAGGCCCCAGGCGATGGTGACCTTGTCCAGGTGGAAGAACGCCGCACCCCACTCGGTGTTAGCCACGGCGCCGCCGCCGATGATCGCGGCCATCAGCAGGACGAAACCGATCAGGGAGACCTCCAGGACCTTGCCGGGCCGCAGGAAGCGGAGATACACGCCCATGAACAGCGCGATCGGGATGGTCATGCCTACGGAGAAGACGCCCCAGGGGCTTTCGGCCAGGGCGTTCACGACGACGAGGGCGAGGATGGCCACGATGATCACCATGATGAGCAGGGTGGCGACCAGGGCGGCCGTTCCGCCGATGACGCCGAGTTCCTCGCGGGCCATCTGGCCCAGCGAACGGCCGCCGCGCCGCATCGAGAAGAACAGGACGAGGTAGTCCTGCACCGCTCCGGCCAAGACGACGCCGATGATGATCCAGATAGTGCCGGGCAGGTAGCCCATCTGGGCCGCAATGACCGGGCCCACCAGGGGTCCGGCCCCGGCGATTGCCGCGAAGTGGTGGCCGAACAGGACGTTGCGGTCGGTGCGGACGTAGTCCTTGCCGTCCGCCTTGTACTCAGCGGGAGTGGCGCGGCGGTCGTTCGGCCTGGTGATGTAGCGTTCGATCACCTTGGAGTAGAAGCGGTAGCCGATCAGGTACGTACAGACGGAGGCAAACACGAACCAGATCGCGTTGACTGTTTCCCCCCGGACAATGGCCAGCATGAACCAGGCGACACCGCCAAGCAGTGCGATGGCGGCCCAGATCGCGATCTTCGTCGGTGTCCACTTGCGCTCTTCGGCCTCCAGTGCCACCTCGTCCACCGACGTTGGCGGAAGTTTTGGATCCGGTACCAGCACGTCGTCGTCCAGTGCTGTCCGTGCCTTGCCATCTGGCATTTTGCCCATGTCTCCTCCTCGAGAACCCCAGCTTAAGAGTGATCTGCCCCATGGCACCATAGCAGGGCGCCATGGACCGGGATATTGGTTTTGGGACGGGGCCATGCGTCCCTCGCCGAGCGGTCGGAGGGCAGCGTTAAGCGGCAGAAATTGGGCGCCCGTCCGTCTTCGCCGTGGCTGGCGGGGCTAGGGGGCCGCGCTGTTCAATTGGGCCATCCGTGCTTCGCAGAGGTCCAGCCACCGGACCTCGGCTTCGGTCTGGAAGATCAGCGAATCAAGCACCAGCAGCCATGCGGTGTCCGCACTGCGCTGGTTGGCAGAAGTGTCACGACGGGACTTGGTGTAGTCCTGCAGGGCCTTCACTGACGCGACCCGCTGTGCCTGGATGACGGCAGCAACATCCACACCGGGGATCGTCACGGCGAGGGCGAGTTTGATGGCAAGTTCGTTCCGGGGAGGGTTGCCGCGGCCTACCGGAGCCTGGAACCATCCGACGACTTCGCTCCGGCCCGCGTCCGTGATGCTGTAGATGACGTGGCCTTCACCGTCGCCGCCGTCGTTCCTGACCAGTCCGTCCCGCTCCAACCGGTCCAGGGTGGTGTAAACCTGCCCAATGTTCAGCGGCCAGGCGGAGCCGGTGCGGTCCTCGAACTCGACCCTCAACTGGTACCCGTAGCGGGATTTGTCCTGGAGCAGGGCGAGGAGACTATGACGAATGGACATGCTGCCCCCTGATGTCGCAAAGACGACGGCATACACGCGCCCCCAAGACGCGTGCATACCGCGTATGGAATCACAGTAGCGTGATTTAACGCCGGGGGCAATACTGGGTATTCATTCGCGGGGGCTCCGCTGCAACCGCGGGGTACCGCTACATGACCAGGAGGACCTTGCCCACGTGGTCACCGGAGTCGAAGTACTCGTGGGCTGCGCTCACCTGGTCCAGAGGGAAGGACTTTGCCACCAGGGGCCGGATTCGCCCGTCGGTCAGGAGCGGCCACACGGATTCCCGCACCGCGTTCATAATCACGCCTTTCTCGGCCACCGGACGCGGGCGCAGTGCCGTGCCGATGATCGCGGCCCGCTTGCTGAGGAGCTTCCCGAGGTCCAGTTCCCCTTTAGTGCCGCCCTGGAGCCCGATCACGATGAGCCGGCCGTAGTCCGCCAGCGCGTCAACATTCTGCTGGAGGTACTTGGCACCCACGACATCAAGAATGACGTCGGCGCCCCGGCCGCCGTTTTGTGCCCGGAGGGATTCCGGAAAATCCTCCTCGGTGTAATTGATGACAATGTCTGCGCCCAGGAAGGCCTTGGCGGTCCCCACCTTCTCCGCGGTGCCGGCGGTGGTGGCAACCTTGGCGCCGAACGCCTTGGCGAGCTGGATGGCCATGGTGCCGATGCCGCCCGTGGCACCGTGGATCAGCACGGTCTCGCCCGGGTGGAGCTGCGCCGTCATAATCAGGTTCGAGTAGACCGTGGCCGCCACTTCGGGGAGGGAAGCGGCGGTGACCAGATCCACGCCGTCGGGAATCCTCAGCACCTGTTCGGCGGGGACCGCCACCTGCTGCGCGTAGCCGCCGCCCGCGAGCAGCGCCACAACCTTCTCCCCCACGGAAAACGGCTTGGACACGTCCGGGCCGAAGCCGGCTATCCGGCCGGAAACTTCCAGGCCAAGGATCTCTGAGGCGCCGGGCGGCGGCGGGTAGAAGCCCCTGCGCTGCTGGACGTCGGCACGGTTGAGTCCCGCGGCGACGACGTCGATCAGCACCTCGCCGGGGCCCGGAACCGGTGCCGGAACCTCGCGCACTTCGAGCACCTCGGGCCCGCCGGCCTTGCTCACGTAGACGGCCTTCATGGAGAACTCCCGATTCCTAGCTGCTTCCTGCCACAAAAATAGTGTGCAGCGGCCGCGCCGGCCCGCCAAATACTCCGGACGGTTTTTGTCGCAGCCAACTGCCTATGAAACACTACTCGGTAAGGAAGGTTGTCCGAGCGGCCGAAGGAGCTGGTCTTGAAAACCAGTGTGCGGTAACCCCGTACCAAGAGTTCGAATCTCTTACCTTCCGCGAACGATGCCCCGGGGCCCTGAACCATCAGGCCCCGGGGCATTTTCCGTTAAGGGAAAGTTTGGACCGGGACCATTGAAAGTGTCGGTGCTCCGGCATAGTGTCTGGTTTGTCTTCACCGACCATCCCTTCACCGCGGCCCTGTTGCCGCGGATACCGACAGGAGCCACCATGCCCAGCCCTGACATCACTCCCGGCGCACCCAGCTGGATCGACCTCATGACTTCGGACGCCGCCAACGCCAAGCAGTTCTACGGAGAACTGTTCGGGTGGGACTTCCAGACGGGCGACGAGGAGAAATACGGCGGCTACATCACGGCCTGGAAAAACGGCAAGTCCGTGGCCGGAATCATGCAGAAGGATGACACCATGGCCGGGATGCCGGACGTGTGGACGACCTACCTCCGCTCGGACGACGCCGCCGCCACGGCAGCCGCCGTCACCGAGCACGGCGGCCAGGTCCTCATGCCGCCCATGGACGTCCCGGAACAGGGCGTGATGGCCATGTTCGGAGATGCCACCGGAGCAGCCATCGGAATCTGGCAACCCCGCGAAATGACGGGTTACCAGCTCGTGGCCGAGCCCGGCGCAGCAGCCTGGCACGAACTCCACACCAAGGACTACGCCACCGCCGTGAAGTTCTACCAGGACGTCTTCGGCTGGGAAACCGACGTCATGAGCGACACTCCCGAGTTCCGGTACACCACGTTGGGCGCAGGGGATGCAGCGAAGGCCGGCATCATGGACGCCTCGGGCTACCTGCCGGCCGAGGTTCCGTCCAACTGGCAGGTCTATTTCGCCGTCGAGGACGCGGATGCCTCGATCGCGAAGGCCGTCGAACTTGGCGCGCAGGTGATCGACGGACCGGACGACACTCCGTTCGGCCGACTCGCCACCCTTGCCGACCCCACCGGCGCAATGTTCAAGATCGTGGCAGATACCGGGCAGGGAGCCGCCGATCAGGCCGGAACAGGAGACACCGCCGGGGCCTAAAGCGTCCGGGCGATCCATCTAAGTAAATTGATTTAAGAAATACCGGCCAGCGGCTCCCATCCGAGCTACTGGCCGGTATTCTTTTGGCATGTCCGGCACATGGGGTGGGCCGGCATGCACACCAAACAAAAACACCGTTGCCGGGACCGGGCCGATGCCGCCCCGGGGCCGGCGGTGAACGTTTCGCTGGGGGACGTCTCGCAGAATGCACGCTCAATCAATCGCACGTTCATTCAACCCCGTTTTGCTGTGCCGGAAACTACTTGACCAGGAGTAAAGTCCGGGCCCTTTGTCCGTCGCCACAAGCCGGACACATTCCACTGAGCCCCTTACCCGGGGCACCCTAATGAGAGTCAGAGCGGATGAAACGCACACCTTGGAAAATTGCGCTGGGTTCGGCGTTGTCAGCGGGGCTCATCGCCGCTCCGTTGACGGCCGTCCCGGCGTTTGCAGCGGAGGTCCCACCAGCCGCTGCTGGTACATCGCCCGTCGTCATCAACGAGGCATACCTCAGCGGCGGCAGCACCGGCGCAGCCTACAAGCACAAGTTTGTGGAGCTGTACAACACCTCTGATGCGCCCGTATCGCTGGACGGCTGGTCCCTTCAGTACCGCTCGGCAACGGGCACATCGGCGCCGAACGGAGTTGCGGCCCTCAGCGGCAGCATCCCGGCGAAGGGGCACTACCTGGTCCAGGGCGGCACGAACAGCGCCACGTCCACGGCCGCCGAGCTGCCCGCGCCCGACGCCGTGGCCACCGGGCTGAACCCGTCCGGGACGGCAGGAACGCTGATCCTGGCCAGGCAGGCCACTGCCGTCAGCCCGCTGGCCACCGGTTCGGTGATCGAGCCGGCCAACGTTGCGGACCTCCTGGGCTACGGCACATCCAACACCTTCGAGACGCAGGCCGCGGCGGCGCCGGCCGGGAACACCGACGTCAAGAGCGTGAACCGCTCCAACGGAACGGACGGCAACAACAACGCCACCGACTTCGCGCTCAGCTCCACCATTACGCCGACAACTGCCGGCGGCACTGTGGATCCGGATCCCGTCGATCCTGACCCCGTGGATCCTCCCCCTGCTCCCGCAGCCAGGACCATCGCTGAAATCCAGGGTTCCGGTGCGGCCAGCCCGTACGTCGGCGCGACTGTCACTACCCGGGGCAAGGTGACCGCGGCGTTCCCCACCGGCGGTTTCGCCGGGTTCTACGTCCAGACGCCGGGAACCGGCGGCGATCTGACCCCGGCCAACCACACGGCGTCGGACGCTGTTTTCGTCTACTCCCCCGCCGCCGTCGGGTCCGTCACGGTCGGCGACTACGTCGAAATCACCGGCGCCGTCAGCGAGTTCTTCGGCATGACGCAGGTGAACGTGACTGACGCCGCCGGCCTGACAAAGCTTGCCGAAGCTGCTCCGGAAGTGAAGTCCACCGGCTTCACCCTCCCGGCGGAGGAAGCCGTCCGCGAATCCCTCGAAGGCATGCTGCTGACACCGCAGGGCCCCGTGACCGTCACCGACAACTACTCCCTGAACCAGTACGGCGAAATCGGCTTGGCAGGCGGAACCACTCCGCTCGAACAGCCCACCGCCGTCGCCCCGTACGGTTCGGCTGACTACACGGCCACCGTGACGGCCAACACCGCCCGCGCTATCAAGCTCGACGACGGTGCCACCACCAACTTCCTCAAGGACGCCACGACGAAGGCGCAGGTGCTGCCGTACCTGACCACTGCGGATCCCGTCCGGGTGGGTTCGCCGGTGACGTTCCAAACCGACGTGGTGCTCAGCTACGCCAACAGCGCCTGGAAGTTCCAGCCGCTGACCCACCTGACGCCGGAAAATGCGGGCATCGTCCAGCCGGCAACTTTCGGCGCCACCCGCGCCGAGTCCCCGGCCGCCGTCGGAGGCAACCTGAAAATTGCCTCCTTCAACGTGCTGAACTACTTCCCCACCACCGGCGACCAGCTCGCGGGCTGCACGTTCTACAAGGACCGTGACGGCAACCCGATCACTGTCCAGGGCGGCTGTGACGCCCGCGGTGCCGCCAATGCCGAGAACCTCAAGCGGCAGCAGGACAAGATCGTAGCGGCCATCGGCAAGTCCGGCGCCGACGTCGTGTCCCTTATGGAGGTCGAGAACTCGGCACAGTTCGGCAAGGACCGCGACGACGCCCTGGCCAAACTGGTGGACGCCCTGAACATTGCCACGCCCGGCATCTGGGACTACGTCCGCACCCCTGCCAACGCTCCCCCGCTGGCGGACGAGGACATGATCCGCACTGCATTCATCTACAAGAAGGCCGCGGCAGAGCCGGTGGGCGAATCCATCATCCACAACGACACAGTTGCCTTCGCCAGTGCCCGCAAACCGCTGGCACAGGTGTTCAAACCGGTTGGCGCGTCCGACGACAAGAAGTTCATCACCATTGCCAACCACTTCAAATCGAAAGGATCGGCTGCCACTCCGGAGGACACCGACAAGGGCCAGGGCGCCTCGAACCTTGCCCGCACCGGGCAGGCCAAATCCCTCCTCGCGTTTTCGAACGAACTGCAGTCCTCGAAGGGCACCGACAAGGTCTTCCTGTTGGGCGACTTCAACGCCTACGCCAAGGAGGACCCCCTCAATGTCCTCACGGCTGCCGGTTACGCCAACCAGGACGAGAAGGCCAGGAACGCCGACGGGACCGCCAAGCACTCGTACCTCTTCGGTGGACTGGTGGGTTCCCTGGACCACGTCCTTGCGTCGCCGGGTGCGAACGC
This sequence comes from Arthrobacter sp. NPDC093128, assembly GCF_040683875.1. Lineage (NCBI taxonomy): Bacteria > Bacillati > Actinomycetota > Actinomycetes > Micrococcales > Micrococcaceae > Arthrobacter > Arthrobacter sp. NPDC093128. The sequence continues at coordinate 88,939 of NZ_JBFBEY010000017.1, read as the reverse complement.
TGTGGTCACCGGCGCCGACATCTGGAACATTAACTCCGTAGAGTCCGTGGCGCTGGAGTACAGCCGGTATAACAACAATGTGACCAACTACTATGCGCCGGACCAGTTCAGGGCCAGCGACCACGATCCCGTGGTGGTGGGCCTGGACCTTCCGGCCGCACCTGTCACCCCGGCGAGCGTTGACCTGAACTTCCTGGGCATCAACGATTTCCACGGACGCATCGACTCCAACACCGTCCTGTTCGCGGCAACCATCGAAAAGCTCCGCGAGGCTGCCGCGCCCGGCGCCACGGCGTTCCTGTCCGCGGGAGACAACATTGGGGCCTCGCTGTTCGCCTCGGCCGTCGTTAAGGACCAGCCCACCCTCGATGTGCTGAACACCCTCGAACTGAGGGCGTCCTCAGTAGGCAACCACGAGTTCGACGGCGGCTGGGCGGACCTGCGCGACCGCGTCGTCGCGGGCGGAACGAATGCCAGATTCCCGTACCTTGGCGCCAACGTCTACAAGAAGGGGACCACGGAACCGGCCCTGCCGGAATACACCGTGCTGGAGATGAACGGCGTCAAGGTGGCCGTGATCGGCACAGTCACCCAGGAAGTGCCGTCGCTGGTCACCCCGGCGGGCATCACCGAGCTTGAGTTCCGGGATCCGGTCGAGGCGATCAACCGCGTTGCTGCGAAGATCACCGGCGAAAAGCTCGCCGACATCATCATCGTGGAAAACCACGACGGCGCCGGGTCCGGTACGCCCGACGGCTCCACTTTCGAACAGGAAGTGGCGGCCGGAGGCCCCTTCGCCAAACTGGTCAGTGAAACCTCTCCCGAAGTGGACGCGATCTTCAACGGCCATACCCACAAGCAGTACTCCTGGGATGCCCCGGTGCTCGATGCCAGCGGCCAGCCGACGGGCAAGACCCGCCCCATCGTGCAGACCGGCAGTTACGGCGAATTCATCGGCCAGATCCAGCTGACGGTTGATACAACGACCATGCAGGTGACGGGCTACAAAGCCGGCAACGTCAAGCGGACCGTGCCCACCGAGACCGAAACGGCCGCGGACCTCGTGGCGAGGTACCCGCGCGTCGCAGCAGTCAAAACGATCGTCGACAAGGCATTGGCGGACGCGGCCGTGATCGGCAACCAGCCGGTCGGCAAGGTCACCGCCGATATCACCACCGCCTTCACGCCCGCCACGGCCACCAGCCCGGCGTCCCGTGACGACCGCGCGAACGAGTCCACCCTGGGCAACCTCGTGGCGGATTCCCTTGTGGACGCGCTCAAGGCGCCGGATGTCGGTGCCGCCGAAATCGGCGTCGTGAACCCCGGCGGCCTGCGCAACGAGCTGTACTTCGCGCCGGACGGAACCATCACGTACGCGGAAGCGAATGCCGTGCTTCCGTTCGTGAACAATCTCTGGACCACGTCGCTGACCGGAGCACAGTTCAAGACGCTCCTGGAACAGCAGTGGCAGACCAACCCGGACGGCACGGTCCCCAGCCGCGCCTACCAGCAACTGGGATTGTCCAAGAACGTCAACTACACCTACGACGCCACCCGCGCCGCAGGTGACCGCATCACGTCCATCCGGGTCAACGGTGCCCTCATCGATCCGGCCAAGTCCTACCGCGTTGGCACCTTCAGCTTCCTGGCAACCGGCGGCGACAACTTCCGGATATTCAAGGAAGGCGCCGGCACCAAGGACTCCGGCCTGGTGGACCGCGATGCCTGGATCAAGTACCTGCAGGACCACAATCCGGCCTCGCCGGACTTTGCCCGCCGAACCGTCGCTGTGGTGAACACCACGGCAGCGGAGGTCAAGGCCGGGGACTCCATCACACTGGCTGTCTCCAAGCTGGATCTCACGTCCCTGGGCAGCCCGGTCAACACCTCGCTCTCGGCGGCCTTCACGGACGCCGCTGGCACCGTGACGCAGCTCGGCACCGTCCCGGTCTCAGCGGGCGCGGCGGCAGTGGATGTGAAGGTTCCGGCCGGCGCAGCTGCAGGCACCGGCACCCTGGTGCTCACCGCTGCTGAGTCCGGGACCGTGGTCAAGGCCGCAGTCCAGGTTGCCGCCAGCGGCCCGGTCCCGCCGGCCTGCACTGCTCCTGTGCCACCCACCAAGTGGTACGACTTCCCGGGCTGGATCAGGTACGGCGTGGCCTGGCTCCAGTACCAGAAGTGCCTGAAGGGCTAGTTCCTAACCAGTGAACGTGCCCCGCCCCTGGCTACGGATTCCCCTCGGAGTCCGTGTCCGGGGCGGGGCACGTTTCATGTGGAGCGGGTGCGGGAGCGTCCACCAAAAAGCCCCCAAAAGTGAGAGAGCGTCGGCAAAAAGGGTGCAGGAAGTGAGAGAGCGTCGGGGTGGATTGGGCCGCCGGGAGTCAGTGGTCGAGGATGTGCCGGGCTATTTCGTCGGCGTCGCGGAGGGTCCGCTGGCCGCTGCGGTACACCGGCCCGCTCTGCGGACGCGACTCCGCGGCAATGGCGGTGCCCCACTGCGCCGCGGAGAGCTGCAGGCCCAGCACGTACAGCCCCTCCGTGACGGATCCGTTGGCGCCCACCGGCCGGTAGGGGTGCGGACTGACATCCAGGCCGGAGGTCTCCACCGGGATTCCCTCCACCGTCATCATCAGGCGCGGCCGCACCAGGCCGTCGGCCAGGAGCTGCTCCAGCACCGGGGACACGTTCACGGCAACCCTGTTGGCGGGAGCGAGGGCTTCGATCATGGTGCGGGCGCGGACTGCTCCGTCCCTGACCCACGGAGATGCCGCCGAGAAGGTGCCGGCATTGCGGTCGAGCGCGAATTTCGGGTCCGGCCCCACAAAACTGACCACTCCCGCCCTTGCGAGCGCTGCGAGCTGCTCCGCGCGGATGGCCGGCGGGCCGCTGGCCAGTCCTTCGACGAACGACTCGAACCAGCCCCGGAGGCCGGCGACCCAGGACTCATCGGTGATGCCGCCGTCGGCCACTGCCGATTTCAGCACAGCCCTGCCGTGGTGCAGCGCCCCGATGGTCATCTTCACCGGGTCGTCCTCGCCCAGGGCCGAGCGCCGGGCGTCATCGAGCAGGTACTCCACGACGGCGGAATCCACGTCCGCCCGCGACGCGAAGGACCGACTGGCCAAGGGCGCTGCGAGTCCCGGGAGGTTCAGGCGCTGGCCGGGCGCCACATGCTTGGCGATCAGGACGTCGGCTTCGGCCTCCCAGTGGGAAACGCTGTGGGCGTGGGGCCGCATCGTCTCCTGGAGCATGGCCAGGAACTCCCCGGGCTCGGTGACGGCGTCCGGGCCGGTCCGGACCAGGGTGGAGTAGTAGGCCCAGAGGGCGTCGCGCTGCAGCAGGGGCCAGAGGTCGTGATCGAAGCCGGGAGTTATTCCCGCCGCCGCGAACCGCCCGACGGCGCCCTCGGTGCAGTACCGGAGCGTCACACCGGCCGGGTAGTACCCGGCGAGGTTCGCTTTGGCCCGGTATGGCGTCCCGCGGCGGGACGCGGCAATAATCAGCGGCTCGTCCCCGGACGGGATGTACTCCAGTTCGGTCCGCACCGGTCTGGGACCCGCGGCCGGGTCGCCGTCGGCCTCGGCTGCCACGAACTTCCCGCCGCGCCCCTCGGTGAGCTGCCCCATCACATCGAAGAAGTTCAGCCCCATGCCGCGGACCAGCACGGGCTGGCCTGCGGGCACTACGGACCAGTCGACGTCGGCAGGTGCTGCCGGCGGCAGGTACAGGAGCCCCAGCTGGCCGGCACCTGCCTGGAGCTCGCGCTGTTCGGCGTTGAGCCTGGATTCGAGGTGCCCCAGGGCCAGCACCACGGAACCGACGGTGAGCGGCCCGCCGTCCTCGAGTTCGACGTCGAACGTTCCGTTGCCTGTTCGCCGGACAGCGGTGGCTGTGGTGCGGTGGAACCGGACGGTCACGCCTGCCGGGAGGTGGGCCAGCAGCTCGTCGAGGGTGGAGCGCAGGTAGCGGCCGTAGATGGCACGGCTTGGAAAGTCCTGCGATCCGAGGCCGGACAGTTCGGCCCGTTCGTCCTCGGTCAGCGAGGCGAGCGGGTTGTCCTGCTGCGCGGCCCGCCACCGGTCGAAGGTGGCGCCCGCTACCGGTGCAGCCAGTTCGGGGTCTTCGGGAATGACTGTGGGATAAAACGCCTGGGTGTTCATTAGGTACAACCGCGACTGGCCGGGCTGCCACACGTGGCCCGGACCGGCAGGGTAGGGGTCCACCACGTCAATGTGGAGGCCCGGGGCGCCGCCCGGTCCGGAAGCGGAGGGGTTCCTGCGGCGCCAGTTGGCCAGGAGCCGCTCCAGGACACTGGTACCGCGGGGTCCGGCCCCTATTAGTGCTGTCCGGATGCTTTGCGATATGCCCACGCCATCCAGAGTATCCGCATGTGACTTGCTAGCTGCGCGCCGATGTTGTTTCGTAGGGGCCATGACCACCACAGCAGCTGATCACCAGCCCGCGTCCGGCTCCCCTTCCTCCGCCGGGAAAGCGACCGAACCGACCGACGAGAATATCTGGCTCGAGGAGGTCTACGGCGAGGAACCGCTGGCCTGGGTCCGTGAACAGAACGCCCGCACCGAGGACCTGCTCGAGGATGCCGACTACGCCAGGCTCGAAAGCCGCATCCTGGAGGTGCTGGACTCCACGGACAAGATCGCCATGGTGGGCAAGCACGGCGACTGGTACTACAACTTCTGGCGCGACGGACAGAACCCCAAGGGCCTGTGGCGCCGGACGTCCTGGGACAGCTACCGGAGCGGGTCGCCCGAATGGGATGTGCTGCTGGACGTCGATGCCCTCGCCGCTGCCGAAGGCGAGGAGTGGGTATTCCACGGCGCCAATTTCCTCCGTCCTTCAGCCGGCGAACCGCACCGCCTGGCGCTGCTGGCCCTCTCCCCCGACGGCGGCGATGCCAACCGATACCGTGAGTTCGACGTCGAGACCCGCACGTTCGTCGATCCCGCATCCGGCGGGTTCGACCTCCCGACGGCCAAGGGCAACGCCTCCTGGCTGGACCGGGACACGCTGCTGGTGGCCAGCACCGCCGAAGGCATGCCCAAGACGTCCTCGTCCTACGCGCGCACCGCCGTCAGGCTTCCCCGCGGCGGGTCGCTCGCGTCCGCCGAACAGGTGTTTGAAATCCCCGAGGACCACATGATGGCGCTGGTAGCCCATGACTCCACACCCGGGTACGAGCGAACCTTCGCCATGGACTGGATCAGCTTCTTCAACAGGAACACGTCCGTGCTGCGGGACGGGGAGTGGGTTGTCATCGACGCCCCGACCGACGTGAACCTGAGCGTGCACCGTGGGTGGCTGCTGTTCCGACCGCAGGGCGAATGGGAGGTCAACGGAACCACGTATCCGGCCGGCTCGCTGCTCGCCGCGGACTTCGACGGCTACCTTGCGGGCAGCCGCGAACTCCAGGCCCTCTTCACCCCGGACGCGCACACGTCGCTGCAGTCCTGGAGCTGGACCCGGAACTTCCTCCTCCTCAACCTCCTGCGGGATGTCTCTTCGGAGATCCGCGTCCTGGACCCGGAACGGCCCGGAACTGATTCGGCCTGGGCCTCCAGTCTGCTGGACGCCTGCCCGCCGCTGCATGACGTCAACGCCTTCGCCGTTGACGACGAGGACGACAGCGTCGCCCTCGACGAGGAGCACGATGACGACGACGGCACCGGTGGCACCGTGCCCGTGCCGGAGGGGGAAGCTCCCGGCGCCGGGGATGACTTCTGGCTCGTGGCCACCGGCTTCACGACACCGAGCACCCTGACCCGGGGAACGCTTCGCCGCAGCGGGGACGGCGGCGTGGTGAGCGAGCACGCGGTGATCCGCACCTCGCCGTCCTACTTTGACGATTCCGCCTACGAGGTCCAGCAGCACTTCGCCGTCTCGGACGACGGCACCCGGGTCCCCTACTTCCAGGTGGCTTCCAGGGACCTGGTGCTCGACGGCCAGAATCCCACGCAGCTGTCCGGGTACGGCGGGTTCGAAGTCTCGCGGACGCCTGCCTACAGCGGCGCAATCGGCCGGGCCTGGCTGGAACGGCGGACGGACGCGCCCGGCGGAGCCAACGGCGGCCCGGCGCACGCCCGCGGCGGCGTCTACGTGGTGGCGAACATCCGTGGCGGCGGCGAGTACGGGCCGTCGTGGCACCGCGCGGCGCTGCAGGAAAAACGCCACCGCGCGTTCGAGGACTTCGCGGCCGTGGCCCGGGACCTGATCTCGCGCGGGGTCACGTCCAAGGAGCGGCTCGGCTGCGTGGGCGGCTCCAACGGCGGGCTGCTGGTGGGCAACATGCTGACGCGGTACCCGGAGCTGTTCGGCGCGGTGTCCTGCGGGGTGCCGCTGCTGGACATGCGCCGCTACACCAAGCTGTCCGCGGGGTACTCGTGGATCGCCGAATACGGGGATCCGGATGTGCCTGAGGAGTGGGAGTTCATCCGGACGTTCTCGCCGTACCACCTCCTTCACGACGGCGTGGACTACCCGGAGACCTTCATCTGGACTGCAACGTCCGATGACCGCGTGGGGCCCGTGCAGGCGCGCAAGATGGCGGCCCGGATGCAGGCCATGGGCATCCCCAACGTCTGGTTCCACGAGGCGCTGGAGGGCGGCCACGCCGGCGCTTCCGACAACCGGCAGGCGGCCGCTTTGCAGAGCCGTAGCCAGCATTTCCTGTGGCGTTCCCTGGCGGGACGTGCCGACGGGTAGCTCCCGCGGCGGGTCCCTGCGTGTCCCGTTTGGCTCGTTTTGGTGCCGTTTTGCACTGAATGCCCCGTTCTGCGTATCCTTGGTGGGCTAGGAATAGCAATTGGAGACGTGCCAGAGCGGCCGAATGGGCTTCACTGCTAATGAAGTGTGGGGCACAACTCCACCGGGGGTTCAAATCCCCCCGTCTCCGCGTTTGGCCCCGGTCTTTGGACCGGGGCCTTTTGCGTTCCCGGGCCTGCTCCGTTTCCGGGGGTACTCCCGCGATTGGCGTCCCGCCGGGAAGGTGCAAGAGGTGGCAGGATGGCCAGATGGCGAGCAGCAGCAAGCATGATGTGGTTATTGTCGGCGGCGGGCACAACGGCCTGGCGGCTGCAGCCTATCTGGCCAGAGCCGGGCGGGAGGTCCTGCTCCTGGAGAAACTGGACCATGCCGGAGGCGCTGCCGTTTCCGCCCAGGCGTTCGACGGCGTCGACGCGCGGCTTTCCCGGTACTCCTACCTGGTGAGCCTGCTGCCGCAGGAAATCATTGACGACCTCGGACTGCGGATCCGGCTCGCCCGCCGGCGCTACTCCTCCTATACGCCGGACCCGGCAAACCCCGGACGTGGCCTCCTGATCGACAACGGCGACGCCGGGGCAACAGCCGCATCATTTGCCGCAGTGGGGGCGGCGGCCACCGAGGCCGCCGACTTTGAACACTTCTACGCGGAGTGCGGGAAGCTCACCGGGACACTGTGGCCCACCATGACATCGCCGTTGCTCACCCGGTCGGAGGCCAAGCGGCTCGCCACCGCGGCAGGAGCCGGGGCGGTGTGGGCATCGCTGGTCGAGCAGCCACTTGGCGAAACCATCACCAGCAGGCTGCACAGCGACCTGGTGCGCGGCGTGGTCCTGACGGATGCCCTGATCGGGACCTTCGCCCGGGCGGACGGCGCCGACCTCCAGCAGAACATCTGCTTCCTGTACCACCTCCTGGGCGGCGGAACCGGTGACTGGGATGTTCCCATCGGCGGCATGGGGACGGTCTCGGGCGAGCTCGAGCGCGCCGCCCGCGAAGCCGGCGCCGCCATCCTGACGTCTGCCGAGGTCACGGCCGTCCGGTCCGGCGGCTCGGTGGACTACCGCCATGGCGGCCGGGAACATTCAGTCTCCGCGGGCTGGGTACTGTCCAACGTCGCGCCCGTGGTCCTGGACAGGCTGCGGGGCAGCAGTACCGGGGAGCCCGCAAATCCGAACCACCGGCGCGAGGGTTCACAGGTCAAGGTGAACCTGCTGCTCACGCGGCTGCCGCGGCTGCTTGACAGCCGCGTCAGCCCGGAGGCGGCCTTCGGCGGCACGTTCCACATCAACGAAACCTGGACCCAGCTGGACGACGCTTACCTGGCAGCGGAGCAGGGGACAGTCCCGGATCCGCTGCCATGCGAGATCTACTGCCATTCGCTGACCGATCCCACCATCCTCTCCCCGGAGCTGCAGGCGTCCGGCGCCCACACCCTGACTGTTTTCGGACTGCACGTTCCGGACAGGCTCATCACGGCGGAGAACAACGACCGGATGCGCACGGTGCTGCAGGCCGCCGTCGTGAAATCCCTCAACGCAGTGCTGGCAGAACCGATAGAGCAGCTGATGCTGATGAGCGCCGACGGAACCCCGTGCATCGAAACCAAAACCACGCTGGACATCCAGCGTGCCGTGGGCATGCCCCGCGGCAACATCTTCCACGGCGGGCTCGACTGGCCGTTCGCCGAGGACGACGCCCCGCTGGACACCCCTGCCCGGCGCTGGGGCGTGGCCACCGACGATCCCCGGATCCTGCTGTGCGGCTCCGGAGCACGGCGCGGCGGGGCAGTGAGCGCCCTTGGCGGCCACAACGCGGCCATGGCGGTGCTGGAGTCCCAGAGGTCCGGTGGTTTGTAATTCACGGCCTCGGCGAGCTGCCTGGGGGTTCGGGGCCCGGCGAGCTGCCTGGGGTTTGCGGCCTAGGAGTTCGCGGCCTTGGGTGCCGCGGAACGCCCGCGGCTGACTTCGGCTCCGGCCTGCCGGTGCAGCGCCAGGCTGTCGGCGGTGCTGAGCAGCATCAGAACCGTGATGGCCAGGAACGCGCCCCGGTAGGGCGCAACGGGGTCTGCCCCGAAGGCGCCGGGGGCGGCGAAGAGCCGGAGGAACAGGGCGCCAACGGCGATGCCGGCACCGGCCGCAAGCTGGACCAGGGTGGCCGAAATTGCGTTGGCGGACGGCAGCTGCCCCGGGACGATGTCGGCGTACTGGATGGAAGCGTACGCCGAGAAACCGATGGAGCGGAACGCGCCGCTGCAGACCAGCAAGGCGAAGATGAGCGGTTCCGGGGTTCCGGCGTCCAGCAGGGCGCACACGGCAAAGGTTGCGGCCGATGCGAGCGACGCGAAAACGAGGACGGGCTTAAAGCCGAACCTGCGGATGAGCGGTGTTGTTGCCGGTTTGATGCCGATATTGCCCACGAAAACCGCGGCCACCATGATGCCCGCATGCAGGGGATCCCAGCCGAAACCATCCTGGAACATGAGCGGCAGCAGGAAGGGGACCGCGCTGATGGTCAGGCGATAGATAAACCCGCCCGTGGACGTTGCCCGGAACGTCCGGGTGGCAAAGACATTCAGCTGGAAGAGCGGGTTGGTGGTGCGCCGCAACCACAGGACCGCCCCCGCAATCGACACGAAGCCCGCGGCCACGCAGGTCGCACCGAACGGCCCCGAGGGGTGGGCAGTGGCGAGTTCGAGGCCCACCACCAGGGCACCCACGCCCAGCGTTGTCAGCAGCAGCCCTACCCAGTCAAGGCGCCGGGACTGGTCTCCCGCTCCCTTGGGGACCAACCGCAGGGCAGCTATGAACGCAGCCAGTCCCAACGGAATGTTGATCAGGAAGATCCAGTGCCACGACAGGAACGTGGTCAGCGCTCCGCCCACCAACGGCGCAAGGACCGGTGCCAACAGCCCCGGCCACACCAGGTAGGCCGTGGCCCGCAGCAGGTCTTCCTTGGGGGTGCGGCGCAGCACCACGAGCGTGCCGACCGGCACCATCATGGCGCCGCCGGCGCCCTGCAGGACACGGCTGACGGTGAGCATAGTGAGGTCCTGGCTCAGCGCGCACAAAAGCGAGGCAATGGTGAACACGGCGATGGCGGCGCAGAAGACACGACGGGCGCCCACCCGTTCGGCCAGCCACCCGCTGACCGGAATGCCCATGGCCACCGTCATGAGGTAAGCCGTCATGGTGATGTTGACGTCCGCCGGCGCCACGGCGAAATCCCCCGCAATGCTGGGGATGGCAGTGGTCAGCACCGTGCCGTCCAGGAATTCCATAAAGAAGGTCGCAGCAACGAGCAGGGCCAGCCGGGGCTGCCACTCCTGGCGGACAGCCGAAGCGGCGTTGTTCAGTGGTTCGCTCATGGCTCCTGGCCTGGACTCATTCGCCGATCCTATAGGCGTGCCAGGCATGGTGCCAGAATAAGTCCGCCCCTTACGCGGACCCGCCGGAGGGCCCTACCCCGCCTGTCCCAGCACGAGCGGAAGCACGGCCCCGGCCCCGGCCCGGCGCAGGGCCCGGCCCGCGACTGTGACCGTCCAGCGGCTGTCCGTGAGGTCGTCCACCAGCATGATGCTCTGCCCCTGGATGCCGGCCATGGCCGCTTCCAGCTCAGGTCCCACGGCGAGGCGTTCCCAGACTCCGGCCAGGCGGTAGGCGCTGTTGCCTCCGCGCCCGCCGGTGGGTCCGCCGTGCTCCAGGTTCAGCTCGCCCAGGTACGGTATGCGGCCAATCCCGGAGATGCCCCGCGCAAGGGAGCCAACGAGGGCGGGCTTGCTGCGCGACGGGATGCTGACGATGGCTGCGGGACGTCCGGCGCCGCTCCAGCCGGGGTTGCGTTCGTTTCCGGTGCCCCATTCGCGGAGGACCTGGACGCAGGCCTGGAGCATGGCGGGGTCCACCTCGCGGTCCGCGGCTCCTGATGCGAATATTTCCCGCAGGGCACCGCCCCAGCCGAGGTCCGTCAGGCGGGCCAGCACCCGGCCCTCGGCCAGGCTCTCATCCGGCTTGATCTTGCCCTTGACGGTCACGCCGAGCCTGTCCATGCCGCTGGGCCACTGCAGGCGCGGCTCCAGTGCGATGCCGGCACGGCTGAGCGTCTGCCCCGCCGCTTCCGTTGCAGCTGACGCGATGTCCGCCGGGAACCAGCGTCCGGCGCAGTTGTCGCAGCGGCCGCACGCGTGGGCCGTTTCGTCGTCCAGGACCGAGGTGATGTACTCCATCCGGCACCCGGCCGTGTCCTGGTAGATCACCATGGAATCCTGCTCATCGACCCGGGCCTCGGCAATGCGCGTGTACCGTTCGGCGTCGTAGGTCCAGGGCTGGCCGGTGGAACGCCAGCCGCCGCCCACGCGCTCCACTGCTCCGTCCACGGACAGGACCTTGAGCAGCAGTTCGAGCGGCGTGCGCCGGAGGTCCACACGGGCTTCGAGGGCCACGGTGGATACAGCGGCGCCGGCCTCGGCCAGCGCAGTGAGGACCGCCGCGGCCTTTTCCTCCGACGGCATGGATGCCGTGGCGAAGTACTGCCAGATGTCGCGGTCGTCCGAGCCGGGCAGCAGCAGGACATCGGCGTTCGCCGCGCCACGCCCCGCACGGCCCACCTGCTGGTAGTAGGCCACCGGGGAGGATGGCGCACCCAGGTGCACCACGAAGCCCAGGTCAGGTTTGTCGAAGCCCATGCCAAGGGCCGAGGTGGCCACCAGCGCCTTGACCTCGTTGTCCTTGAGGAGCTGCTCAGCCCGTTCACGGTCCGCGGGATCCGTGCGCCCCGTGTAGGCGAGCACCTCATGGCCGGCCTCGGCGAGCAGGCGCGCGGTGTCCTCGGCAGCGGAGACTGTGAGGGTGTAGATGATGCCGCTGCCCGGCAGGTCCGCCAGGTGGGTCAGCAGCCAGCCCAGCCGGTCGCGGGAGTCCGGCAGGCTCAGCACGCCGAGCCGCAGCGACTCACGGCCAAGGGCGCCGCGGATGGTGAGCACGCCGTCGCCCAGCTGTTCCTCGATGTCGTGGACCACGCGGGAGTTGGCGGTTGCGGTGGTGGCCAGCACGGGCACGGTGTCCGGAAGCTGTGTGATGAGGTCCGCGATGCGCCGGTAGTCAGGGCGGAAGTCATGGCCCCAGTCCGAGATGCAGTGTGCCTCGTCAATCACCAGGAGCCCGGTGCGGCGGATCAGTTCCGGAAGCTGGTTCTCCCGGAAGGACGGATTGGTGAGCCGCTCCGGCGAAACAAGCAGCACGTCCACCTCGTCCGCAGCCAGCTGCCCGCGGACAGCATCCCACTCCAGCTGGTTGGCGGAGTTGATGGCGACGGCGCGGACGCCGGCCCGGGCCGCTGCCGCCACCTGGTCCCGCATCAGTGCCAGCAGCGGCGACACGATCACTGTGGGGCCGGCTCCGCGGCGCCTGAGCAGCAGCGAGGCCACAAAGTAGACGGCCGACTTTCCCCAGCCGGTGCGCTGCACCACCAGGGCGCGGCGGCCGCGGTCGACCAGCGCCTCAATGGCCTCGTACTGGCCGTCGTGAAAGCGGGCTTCCGGATGTCCCACCAGGCTTCGCAGCACTTCCAGGGCCTGGTCCCGGGTGCCCGTTTCACCTGCGGGAAGATCGACGGAAGCGGAAAGGACTGAAGCATTCTGGTTATTGGCCATTGGTTCAGTATCCCAGCCCTCTCTGACAGCCGGGAAGTTCAGGCTCCGGCCATGTGGACAGCAGATGTTACACCCGGGCCCGCACGGCACGCCCGCGTAACTCAACTACTCCTCCACAGCCGCGTTGCGCTTCAACGTAAGATGGAACGCGTGACTAGCGACCAGACAAAGACTTTTGACCTTTCGGCATCGTTCAAGGCCTACGACGTGCGTGGCATTGTGGGCGAATCCATCACTGCCGAAATCGTCGAAGCCGTAGGCGCCGCGTTCGTGGATGTCCTGGAGCTCGAGGGCCAGACGGTCCTGGTGGGCGGCGACATGCGCCCCTCCTCCCCCGAGTTCAGCAAGGCCTTCGCCAACGGCGCTGCCACCCGCGGAGCAAACGTCCAGCTGCTGGACCTCATCTCCACGGACGAGCTCTATTACGCCTGCGGTGCACTCAACGCGGCCGGCGCCACGTTCACCGCCAGCCACAATCCCGCCGAATACAACGGCATCAAGATGTCCAAGGCCGGAGCCCAGCCCATTTCCTCGGAGTCGGGCCTGAAGGAAATCCAGGCCCGCGCGGAGGAATATCTCCACGCCGGATCCATCCCGGCCGCGGGCACGCGCGGCCTCATCGGTGTCCACGATGTCCTCAAGGACTACTCCGAATACCTGCGCAAGCTCGTGGACCTCAAGGGATCCCGCCCCCTGAAGGTGGTGGTGGACGCCGGCAACGGCATGGCAGGCCTGACCACCCCGGCGGTGCTGGGCGGCGCCCTCCTGCCCAAGCTGCCGTTCGACATCATTCCCCTCTACTTCGAGCTGGACGGTTCCTTCCCGAACCACCCGGCCAACCCGCTCGAGCCGGAAAACCTGCTGGATCTGCAGGCTGCCGTCATCGAGCACGGCGCGGACATCGGACTGGCCTTCGACGGCGACGCTGACCGCTGCTTCGTCATCGACGAGAAGGGCAACCCCGTCTCACCGTCGGCCATCACCGGTATGGTGGCCCGCCGCGAGATCGCCCGCGCCAAGGCACAGGGCGAGGAAACGCCCACCATCATCCACAACCTGCTGACCTCCAAGGCGGTTCCGGAACTGGTGGAGCACGACGGCGGCCGCGCCGTCCGCACACGGGTCGGGCACTCGTTCATCAAGGCCGTCATGGCAGAGGAAGGCGCCGTCTTCGGCGGGGAGCACTCCGCGCACTTCTACTTCCGCGACTTCTGGAATGCAGACACCGGCATGCTGGCCGCCATGCACGTCCTGGCCGCCCTCGGCGAGCAGGACGGCCCGCTGTCCGAGCTCGGCCACGAGTACGAACCCTACGTTTCCTCCGGGGAAATCAACTCCGAAATTGACGACAAGGCAGGCGCCGTGGAGCGGGTCCGTGCCGATTTTGCCGGCGAAGACGTGGATGTCGACCTGCTGGACGGCAGCACGTTCACTGCCCGCGACGGCAGCTGGTGGTTCAACCTGCGCCCCTCCAACACCGAACCGTTCCTTCGCCTGAACGCCGAGGCCACGGACAGGGCCACGATGGAACGCATCCGCGACCGCGTGCTTGCCCTGGTCAACGGCTAGGCCGCCCGCATGGCTGAACTTTCCGGAACGCCCTGGCGGGACTCTGTGCCCGAGGCCACGGCCACCGACCTGGAAAACCTGCTGGGCACGGGCGTCGGCGCGGCACAGGAGCAGCTCGGGCGCAATGGCGGGTTCCTGCCCTTCGCACTCGTGGTGGAGAACGACGGCGAGGTGCGCCTCGTCGCCGTCACCCCTGCGGACGCCGAGGACGGCTCGGAGGGTGAATTCGATGCCGATACGATGATCAGCGACCTCACGGAACTGCTTCGGCAGAACCGGGACGATTTCCGTGCCGCCGCCGTGGTCTGCGACATCACCCTGCTGGAAGAAGACACGGATGCCATCCACGTGGCGGCCGAGCACCGTGACGGGTCCGTGTTCGCCGCCGTCCTGCCCTACGAACCCAACACCGAGTCACGCGAATGGGAGTTCGGGCAGCTTTCAGCTGATTCCAACGAACCCGCCATCTGGGTGGACTAGACCTCCACTAGGTTGATGACATGAAGATCAACGCCTTCGCGGATGTGAGCCTGCGGGCCATGATGGTGCTGTCCGCAGCCCCTGACGGCAACCTGCTGACCACGCAGAGCATCGCCGATGCCGTGGGCACCCCGTACAACCACGTCAGCAAGGCCATGGCCAAACTCCGTGAACTTGGCGTGATCGACGTCGAACGGGGCCGGAACGGCGGCTCCAGGCTCAACGAAGCCGGACGCAGGGCCACCGTGGGCCAGCTGCTGCGGCTCCTGAACACCCGGGTGGATCCGGCCGACTGCCACTCATTGAATGGCGACTGCCCGCTCATCAACGACTGCCGGCTTCGCGGGGCACTCTCGCGCGCCCGGGAAGCCTTTTACCGGGAACTCGACGACATTGTGGTGTCCACCCTTCCCGGATCCCGCCAGATGGCGCCTGTGTTCCAGGCGATCGGGCTCCGTCCGGGGCTCTGACCCCCGGCCCCCTGCAGACCGGGTATTTCCGGATCCGCCGCCCCCGATTTGGATATCTCTTCTACGAAGTGTAGAACTTAGGTATAAATACTTGTATTTCGAATACATGTATTGACGCGGTTCGGATGTACGCCCCGGGCCCTTACCTCAGGAGTACGCATGCTCTCGGACAAATCCCGCCCCGTCATCGAAGCCACCCTCCCGTTGGTCGGTTCCCGGATCGGCGAAATCACCCCCAAGTTCTACGCCCGGCTCTTCGCGGCGCACCCGGAGCTGCTGGACGGGCTCTTCAGCCGCTCGAACCAGCGCAACGGCAACCAGCAGCAGGCCCTGGCCGGAAGCATCGCCGCTTTCGCCACCCACCTGGTGAACAACCCCGGCACCCTGCCGGAGACCGTGCTCGCCCGCATCGCCCACCGCCACGCCTCCCTCGGCATCACCGAACCTCAGTACCAGGTGGTCTACGAGCACCTCTTCGCCGCCATCGCCGAAGACCTTGCCGAGGTCATCACCCCGGAAATCGCCGAAGCCTGGACCGAGGTCTACTGGCTGATGGCGGACGCCCTGATCAAGCTCGAAAAGGGCCTCTACGCCGCACAGGCCAACGGCACCATGTGGAGCCCGTGGAAGGTCGCCGCCAAGACCCCCGCCGGCACCGGGTCGATGACCTTCACCCTGGAACCGGCCGACGACACCCCCATCACGCCCGCCCTGCCCGGCCAGTACGTCAGCGTCAAGGTCACCCTCCCGGACGGGCTGCGCCAGGTCCGCCAGTATTCTCTCTCCGGCGACGCCGGCACGAGCCGCAGCTTCACCACCAAGAAGGACGACGGCGGCGAGGTCTCCCCCGTCCTGCACGACACCGTCCAGGTGGGCGACATCCTCGAGATCTCCAACCCCTACGGCGAGATCACGCTCAAGGAAGGCGAGGGCCCGGTTGTCCTGGCCTCCGCAGGCATCGGCTGCACGCCGACCGCGTCCATCCTGCGTTCCCTCGCGGACGCCGGCTCGGACCGCCAGGTCCTGGTCCTGCACGCGGAAAGCGATCTGGAGTCCTGGGCGCTGCGCTCCCAGATGACGGACGACGTCGAACGCCTCGAGGGAGCCGACCTCCAGCTCTGGCTGGAAGAACCGCAGGCCGGTTCCAACGCCGGCTTCATGTCCCTGCGCGAAGTGGACCTGCCGGCCAACGCCTCGCTGTACCTCTGCGGACCGCTGCCGTTCATGAAGAGCATCCGCAACGAGGCCATCAATGCGGGAATCCCTGCCACGAAGATCCACTACGAGGTCTTCGGCCCGGACATCTGGCTGGCGAGCTAGCCGAGACCTTCAGCCGACTGCCGGCGCCCCAGGCGGGCTGACCCCCAGCAACGGCAGCATCACCTCGTCCACCACCTGCACCAGATAATCGTCCTCGATGGGCGTGGCCGAGAAGATGAATCTCTGCCGCAGCAGGGCGGGGCCCGCCTCGATCTTGCAGGCCGTGGCCAGGGCGGGGTCGCATTCGCCCCGGGCCACGGCCTGCTCAATAATGGCGCGCATGACCTTGACGACGTTGCCCCGTGTGTAGTCGTGGATTTCCGCGGCCACCGACGGGTTCTGAAGCGCCTCGCCCAGCAGCCCGCGCATGGCCTGCCCCACCACTCCTTGAAGTTGCTGCGCCACCTGCCGCAGGACTGCCAGCGCATCTCCGCGCAGGCTTCCCGTGTCGGGGACGGACGCGGGGCTGGGCATCGCATCGTAAGCCGCTTCAAGTACCAACGCCGCACGTCCGGGCCACCGCCTGTACAGCGAGGCCTTACTGGCCCGGGCGCGCTCGGCGACGCTGTCCATGGTCAAGGCGGCATACCCGGATTCGGCGATCTCCGCCCGGACCGCTTCGAAGATGGCACTGTTCAGGGCAGCTCCGCGGCGGCGCGGCAGCTTTCGGTGGTCCTGGAGATCCGGCATCTCAGGCCCCGTCCGACGTGGGCGCGGACAGGACCGCTCCGGCGGTTCCGTCCACAAGTACGCGCTGCCCGTCGGCCAGGGTGCTGGTACCTGAACCAGTGCCCATGACAGCCGGAATTCCGTACTCCCTCGCCACGATCGCCGCATGCGAGCCGAGCCCTCCGGTGTCCACCACCACCGCGGCGGCCCGCTGGAACAGGGGTGTCCAGGACGGGTTGGTATACGGGCAGACCAGCACCTCACCAGTGCGCAGCTGGCCGAACTCGGCAGGACCACGGATCACCCGCACGGGCCCGCTCGCCTGGCCGCGGCTGGCTGGCGTTCCGGTGACGAGGGCATCTTTCACACGGCGGTTCCGGCCAAAGAGCAAAGCCGGGTCCAGTAACGGGATACCCTCCAGCTCGCGCCGCTTCGCCGCCCGCGCCAGCACCACCGGACGGAAACGCTCCCGGACGGAAGCTGGCAGCGCCCCGCCGTCGTCCGTGTCCGTGATGGACGCCAGCTCCTCGAAGCGCAGGTGGTAGACGTCGTGCGCGTCGTCGACCACGCCAGCAAGAACCAGGCGGTGGCCGAGCTCCCGGTACGCGCGGCGCATCGGCGGAATGACCTTTGTCGCGTAGAAGTGGCTGTCCTCGCGGAACGCCATTCCGCTCCGTGCGGACCCGACGGCGGCCAGCACGCTCCGGCGCAGCGGCGCGAACCGGAGCAGCGGGTGCCTCCTCAACTCGGACAGCGCCATCCCGGTCTGGTCCACCGTCTGGAGCCGCTCTCCGAACATGGCCTTCACCAGCCCCAGCACCACTTCCGGCGCATCGGACCAGGTGGGCGCGCTGCTCAGGACAACGCTGATGGTTTCACGGTGGCCGTATTCGAGCAGAAACGCTTTGAAAGCCTCGCGGAAGGCGACGTGTTCGGGTTCCTTTTCCACCAACTCCAGCAGCCGGCCCGGGTCCGACTCAGCAAAGGCGCGTGCCAGTCCGGGATCATCGGCGGCAACCGCAGCCAGCTGTTCAAGGGCGCGGTTCGCCTGGCTGGTCCGGGTTTCCGCCCCGGCGATCAGCGCAGCCGCCAGCTTAGCCTTGCCCAGCAGCACGAGCATCAGACGCATTTTCAGCAACGGCACGAATACTCCGGGCAGGTAGGAGACGCGCAGATCCGTGATGCCCCGCATCGTTGCGAAGGATTCTTCCGCGAGTGCGACGACGGCACGCCACCGTAACGGGCCGGGATCCTTCCCGTTCAGCTGTTCCACGTTCTCAAGGAACGCGGAAAACCGTGGATCCTGCGTCCATTTGGCCGGATTGAACTGCCTGGCGCGGCGCGCCAATGACACAGGCGCGGCCAGCGTCCGGATGGTCGGGTGCGGAATCGGCGGGACGAGCCGCACCACCACGCCGTCCTCCTCCGGGAGCAGGTGATCAACCGTTGGGAAGACCACCCCCACGCTTCCGGCCATCCGATGCAGCATGGCCAGGATCCCCCGGCTCATCCAGCCGGACACATCCAGCGGATAGGGCCGTTCCTGGAACATCTCCATGAAAAACGGCCCGAGCCGACGTTGGAAGGGGTTGAGCGTCCGCGGCTGGGGCGGCAGCGCCGTCATGGGCCGCGACTGCAGCACGTACAGGAATCCCCCGGACACCGCCCATTCAATGTCCTGCGGCCGCCCGAAGTGTTGCTGTGCCCGCTGGCCCAGACGGGCCAGCTCCGTCAGTTGATCCGCGGCCAGCTCCGGCCCGGTGCCCGGCGCTCCGGGGTTTTCCTGTGTGCCGCCGCCCTCGGCCGCGGTGATCACCACTTCCCGGCCACCGGGCGCAAAGCTGAGCGCCTTTCCCGTGCGGTCCAGGACATAGTGTTCCGGCGTCACCCGCCCTGCGACCACTGCCTCCCCCAGCCCAGGGCTCGCGTCCACCACGATTTCACCACGCTCGCCCGTGACGGGGTTAGCGGTGAACATGACTCCGGCCGTATCGGCGGGCACCATTCTCTGCACGACGACGGCGATGGCCAGCCCGCGCGGATCGATCCCCTGACGCTGGCGGTAGGCAACGGCCCGGTCCGTCCACAGCGACGCCCAGCAGTCGGCGACCGCCTGGACCACGGCGTCCTCGCCGAGTACGTTCAAATACGTGTCCTGCTGGCCGGCGAACGCGGCCCCCGGCAAGTCCTCCGCCGTGGCGCTGGAACGGACTGCCACGGCCCCGCCGCCCAGCTCCGCATAGGCTGCCGCGATCTCTTGCCTCAACTGCCCGGGAATTTCCGTGCCCACGAACAGGGCACGGATGGCGGCGCCGCGGCTTTCACCCTCAGCCGTGCCAATGTCCGGGCCGCCGGCGGGGTCTGCTCGCAGCAGGCCCTCCAGCGCCGCACCCACCCTTGTCTCCGCCAGGAAGGACAGGTACGCGCCGGTGGTGATGATGAAGCCCGGCGGCACCGGAAATCCCTGGCGCACCAGCTCGCCCAGGGCGGCACCCTTTCCACCGGCGGAGGCGATGTCTCCTGCGCCGAAATCGGCCAGCGGGGCGGTGGTCTTCTCAGTCATCGGGGGCTCCTCGTGGTTTGCGGTCGTCAGGGTCTGCGGCGTCGGAGTGCGCCGTGGTCCGCAGCACCCGCTCGGGCAGGAAGAGCGTCAGGACGAATGCCGCGGCCAGCACCATGGCTGCATAGCCGAAAACGGGCGGAAGTGCATGGCCGAACGCCTCGGCCACTGCACTGCGGTCCGCAGCAGGCAGACGCTCAAGCGCCTTGGGCGTCAGTGATTTGAGGCTCTCCCCCAGTGCTGCTGCCAGCGGCGCTGGGACGGCGGCGGCGAAGCGCACAGTGATCAGGGAACCCAGAACTGCTACACCAACAGAGGCGCCCACCTGGCGAAGAAAGGTCACGGTGGACGTGGCGGCGCCCAGGTCGCGCCGCTCCACGGAGTTCTGCACCACCAGCACCATGACTTGCATAACCAGCCCGATGCCCAGGCCGAGCAAGAGCATCGACGCCAGCACCAGCCACGGGCTGCTCCTCGAATCCATGGTGCTGAACAGCCAGGTTCCCGGAACGGCCAGCAGCGTCCCGGCCACCGGGTACAGCTTGTAGCGGCCGGTGCGGGTGATCAGTGCGCCGGATGCCGCCGTCGTGAACAACAGTCCGGCCATCAGGGCGATCAGCATTCCGCCCGAAGCGGTGGCCGACATGCCCATGCCCACCTGCAGGAACGCCGGAAGGTAGCTCAGCGTGGCGAACATGGCGAAGCCGATCAGGAAGCTGACCGCCGCGGGGACCGCAAATGCGGCGTCGCGGAACAGCGACAACGGGATGATCGGATCCGCCGTGCGGCGCGCGGCAAACAACCACCCGGCCGTGGCCGCAACAGCCACCGCGGCCAGGACGGGCGCCACCCAGCCCGGCCCCGAATAGCTGCCGCCGCTGCAGAGCAGGATCACGGAGACAATTGCCAGGCACAGCAAAGCCGCGCCGGCGTAGTCCACCCGCCGCCCGCGCGGGGTGTCCGGCAGCCGGAGTGTGAGGGTCACCACGGCCAGGGCGGCCAGGCCCAACGGCACGTAGAAATAGAAGATCCAGCGCCAGGAGAAGTGGTCCACCACCGCCCCGCCGGCAAGTGGACCGGCTACCGCGGCCACAATGAAGGCGGCGCCGATGATGCCAAGAAACCTGCCGCGGTCGCGGGGACTGACAAGTTCGCCAATGATCGCCTGTGCCCCGATCATGAGCCCTCCGCCGCCGATGCCCTGAACCGCCCGGTAGGCGATGAGTTCCGGCACGGTCTGCGCCAGGGAGCACAACGCCGCGCCAATAACGAAGAAGATCAGGGAGCCTTGGAGGACGCGCTTGCGCCCAAAAGCATCGCCGAGCTTGCCGGTCAGGGGCATCGCGGCCGTGGCGGCGACAAGGTAGCCGGTGATGATGGCGGACATCTGGTCCAGACCACCCAGGTCTCCGGCAACGGTGGGCAGCGCAGAGGCCATGACCGTCTGGTCAAGGGCTCCCAGGAACATCACGAGCAGGATGCCGGGCAGCGCCGCCCTGATGGCAGTCGGGATCCGCTTGGTGTGCTGCTGGGCGTTGTCCAAGGCCCCGGTCCCTCAACTTAGAGAACAACTAGTTCTCTAAAAGCTACGCCCGGCCGCTGCGCCGCACAATGGCCAGGCGTATGATCGACTGCTCCAGAACAGCCGTTTTGACCGTGGAAAAGGGCCGTTACGGAGCAATCGACGGTGAATTGACGACGGCGGCCCCGCACCTTCCAGGGGGAAAGGTGCGGGGCCGCCGTCGTACTCGGCACTAAAAGACCTAGCCGAGGCGGGCCTTCAGGCCCTCCAGTTCGGACTGCAGTGCCTCGGGCAGCGAACCGCCGAAGTTGGCGAACCATTCCTCGATCGACGCGAGCTCGGTGGCCCACTCGGCCGGGTCGACACGGACGGCCTCTTCAACCTGGGCCGGGGTCATGTCCAGGCCCTTGAGGTCGATCGCATCACCGGTGGGAACGAACCCGATGGGGGTCTCCACGGCGTCAGCCTTGCCTTCGAGGCGCTCGATGGCCCACTTCAGGACGCGGGCGTTGTCACCGAATCCGGGCCAGGCGAAGCCGCCCTCGGAATTGCGGCGGAACCAGTTGACCAGGAAGATCTTGGGCAGGCGCTCCGGGTTGGCCTTGGCGGACAGGTTCACCCAGTGGTTCAGGTAGTCGCCTGCGTCGTAGCCGATGAAGGGCAGCATGGCCATCGGATCCCGGCGGACAACACCAACGGCGCCGGCTGCAGCGGCAGTGGTCTCGGACGACAGGGTGGAGCCCATGAAGATGCCGTTGGACCAGCTGCGTGCCTCGGTGACCAGCGGAATGGTGGTCTTGCGGCGGCCACCGAAGAGAATCGCGGAAAGCTCCACACCGTTCGGGCTGTGGTACTCCTCGGCCAGCATGTCGATCTGGTCGATCGGCGTGCAGAACCGTGAGTTCGGATGCGCAGCAGGCTTGTCCGAATCCGGAGTCCAGGAGTTGCCCTGCCAGTCAGTGAGGTGCGCGGGCACTTCCTCGGTCATGCCCTCCCACCACACACCGCCGTCGTCGGTCAGCGCGACGTTGGTGAAGATGCTGTTGCCCTTGGCGATGGCGCGCATCGCGTTGGGGTTGGTTCCCCAGCCGGTGCCGGGAGCGACGCCGAAGAGACCGGCCTCGGGGTTGACGGCGCGGAGCTCGCCTTCCTTGCCGAAGCGCATCCAGGTGATGTCGTCACCCAGGGTCTCCACCTTCCAGCCTTCGATGGTGGGATCGAGCAACGCGAGGTTGGTCTTGCCGCATGCGGACGGGAAGGCCGCCGAGACGTAGTACGTCTTCTGCTCCGGGGACGTCAGCTTCAGGATGAGCATGTGCTCAGCCAGCCAGCCTTCGTCGCGGGCCATCACGGAGGCGATGCGGAGGGCGTAGCACTTCTTGCCCAGCAGCGCGTTTCCGCCGTAGCCGGAGCCGTAGGACCAGATGGAGCGTTCCTCGGGGAAGTGCACGATCCACTTGTCCGGGTTGCACGGCCACGGCACGTCGGCCTGGCCGGCCTCGAGCGGGGCACCCAGGGAGTGCAGGGCCGGGACGAAGAACGCGTTGGTCTCGGTGATGCGGTTCAGCACGTCGGTGCCGATGCGGGCCATGATGCGCATCGAGGCAACAACGTAGGCACTGTCGGTGATTTCGACGCCGAACTTGGGATCTTCGGCATCCAGGTGGCCCATGACGAACGGGATCACGTACATGGTGCGGCCGCGCATGGAGCCGGCGAACAGTCCGCGCAGCTTCTGCTTCATCTCAGCCGGGGCCATCCAGTTATTGGTGAAGCCGGCGTCGTGCTCCTTCTCGGAGCAGATGAAGGTCTGCTCTTCCACACGGGCTACGTCCGCGGGATCAGAGAATGCAGCGAAAGAGTTGGGGAAGAGCTCCTGGTTCAGGCGCGTCAGCGTTCCTGCTGCGACGAGTTCGTCGGTGAGGCGCTTGTTTTCCTCTTCGGTACCGTCAACCCAGTGGATGCGGTCCGGCTGGGTAAGTTCTGCAACCTCTTCGACCCATGCCAGCAGGCCAGCATGTGTAGTGGGTGCTTTCTCAAGCAGCGGCAGTCGTGCGAGATCGCCCATTGCGGTTCCCTTCCTCGGGTTCAGTCGTGTGTCCTAAATGCTAGGGCTCTAGACCACTGGAATTTCTGGGCTAGAGATGGGATGTCCTCGGGGCTAAAAAGCAAAAACCGCGGAAAATCAAGGAACAGCACCCAAGAAATCACGCAATTTTGTGAGGAAGGTCACATAGACCGGTCTAGTCGCGTAGATTACACACGTTTCGATTTGGAACTCCGTGGCAACTCGCGTAAAGTAATTCGAGGTTCGGGGGTGAACGAAAAACTCCCGGAGCCGAGAATGCGCCCATAGCTCAGCTGGATAGAGCGTCTGTCTACGGAACAGAAGGTCAGGGGTTCGAATCCCTTTGGGCGCACAGATAGAAAGATCCGCACCGGTTCGCCGGTGCGGATCTTTTTTTGTTTCAGTATGTTTCGGCCTGACCGCCGAGGGCGGCCGCCCGGCAGGCCTGACCGCCCCTTCGGGTCAGGCCGCCGCCCTACTTTTCTATTGACTCGGTGATGCGGTGACGGATGCCGTCGAAGTGGTGGTTGAGCCGTTCAGCAGCCAGGGCCTTGTCCCCATCCGCCACTGCCTCATAGATCCCGCGGTGCATCGCCGCCGTCTCCGTCAGGTCCTCGGCACCGGTGCCGACCTCGAGGTGGATTTGCCGGTAGACCTTCCAGAAAACGGCGAGCAGGTTGATCAGCAGCGCGTTGTTAAGCGGCTCAAACAACCGCCGGTGGAACTCGGCGTCCGCTTCCACAAACGCCTCCCCCGCGGCAGCCAGCTCCTCCATCCGGACCACGGACTCCTCAACAGCTGCCAGCTGCCCGGAGCTCATCGCATCCATGGCGCTGGCGACCAGGCCGGATTCGAGGGCCTGCCTGACGTCCACCAGCTCCAGGGCCTCACCGCCCCTGTGCCGCAGCGACAGCCTGCCACGGAATGTCAATCCGTCTGCCAGGGCATCAAAATTACTTGGCGCCACAAACATTCCGAATCCGTGGCGGATTTCCACAACGCCAAGCGCCTGCAGCACTTTGAGTGATTCACGGAGCGTATTCCGCCCCACGCCCAACGCCACGGCGAGCTCGTTTTCAGTGGGCAGCGGATCACCCACTTCGAGTTCACGTTCCAGAATGAGGTCCATGATGTCCGCCTGAAGCGCGCGGAGCCGCGCCTGGGCGCTGAACCGCGCCTGCGAAGCGACGCCTGATGTAGTCATGGGTTCCCCTAACCGAGAGTCCTGAACCACCGGACACAGTGGGTCACAGCAAACAATATTGGATGTCCCACCTACTGTTAAGCTCCCGCGCCTGTCCCGGGCCCGATTCCCGGCGCCAATCCCCGGGGCTGCATCCCGCCCCAGGTCCTGGATGCCGGGCGTAGTCTGTTGCCATGACGGCGACGATTGAACGCGAATTCGATGTCATAGTGATCGGCGCGGGCGCCGTGGGGGAGAACGTCGCGGACCGCGTGGTCCAGGGCGGCCTGACGGCGGTCCTGGTGGAGGCGGAGCTGGTTGGCGGCGAATGCTCCTACTGGGCCTGCATGCCCTCCAAGGCCCTGCTGCGCCCCGGCACCGCCCTCCATGGCGCACAAACCGTTCCCGGTGCCGGAGAAGCTGTCACGCGGACCCTGGACGCGTCCGCCGTACTCAAGCGCCGGGACTACTTCACGTCCAACTGGCAGGATGACGGCCAGGTCAAATGGGTGGAGGACACCGGGATTGAACTGATCCGGGGCCGCGGCCGCATCACCGGCCCCCGTGCGGTCGAAGTGACGGGATTGGACGGCAAGAACTACCTCCTCTCGGCGAGGCACGCCGTCGTACTCTCCACCGGATCGGCCCCCACGGCCCCGCCGGTAGCAGGCCTGGCGGAGCTGGACTACTGGACCACCCGTGAGGCCACCTCCGCACGCAGCGTTCCGCGCAGCCTGGTGGTCCTCGGCGGCGGAGTGGCCGGCACCGAGCTGGCGCAGGCATTCGCCCGACTTGGTTCGTCCGTGACTCTCGTGGCCCGCGGCGATCTGCTCAGCATGTACCCGCAGGACGCCGCAAATCTGGTGCTGGCCGGGCTCCGCGCGGACGGTGTGGACGTCCGCCTCAACACCGGCACTGAGCGGGTCAGCAAGAACGACGACGGCTCCGTCACCGTGGCCCTGGCGGACGGCAACAGCCTCAGCGCCGAGAAGCTGCTGGTGGCAACCGGCCGCCATGCCGCCCTCGAGGGATTGGGGCTGGAAGCCGTGGGCCTTGGCGCCGCCGACGGCAAAGTACCGCCGCTCCGCACGGACACCACCGGGCTGGTGGAGGGCATCGTCGCCGGCGGCGGCGACGGCGGCAACGGCCCGTGGCTCTATGCGGTGGGGGACGCGGCCGGCAAGGTCATGCTCACGCACCAGGGCAAATATTCGGCACGCGCCACAGGCGACGCCATCGCCGCGCGGGCCAAGGGTGAGCTGCACGGAACGCCGGCGCCGTGGAGCCGCTACGCGCAGACCGCCAACGACCATGCCATCCCCAACGTGGTGTTCACGGATCCCGAGCTCGCCAGCGTAGGCCGGTCCGTCGGGCAGGCGGAGAAGGACGGCTACAACGTCTCCTCTGTGGAACTCGCCATCAACGTGTCCGGCTCCTCGCTGCATTCCGAGCACTACGAGGGCTGGGCGCAGCTGGTGGTGGACGAGGACCGGAAGGTGCTGCTGGGGGCCACGTTCGCGGGCCCGGACGTGGCCGAGCTCCTCCATGCCGCCACCATCGCCGTCGTGGGCCAGGTGCCCCTGGACCGGTTGTGGCATGCGGTGCCGTCCTACCCCACCATCAGCGAGGTGTGGCTTCGGCTGCTCGAGGAGTACGGCCTCTGACTGCTTGGTCACATCCGCCGCATTCTATTTGAACTGACTGGTCAGTTCAGTTAGCCTTGAAGCAGAAACCCTCTGCGAAAGGCTCCAATGCTCTCGGTTCGACAGCTTCACGTGAAAGGCCGGCGGGATGACCTCCTCCCGCCGACTTCACTCCAGGCCCGGCGGGGCGAGCTGGTATTGGTCACCGGCGCCGGCCAGGACCAGAGAACTGCGCTCGCACTCACACTGAGCGGACGCATGAAACCGTCGTCCGGCGAGCTCCTCTGGGACGGCGTGGCGAAAACCAAGCACATTCGGCTGGCCAGCTCCCTGGTGGACGCCCCCGGGGTCAACGAACCCGAGCAGCACCTGAGCGTGCGCGATCTCGTTACCGAAGACCTGGCCCTGATCCCCCGGCGCTACCGCGGTGCACTGCTCAGCAAACCATGGCTGAAAGTCAACCGCTTCGAGGACATCGCTGGCCTGTGGACGGAACAGCTGGCCCCCGCCAGGCGCATCGAACTGCTCACCGCCCTCTCGCTCGCCAACCCGGACACCGACCTCCTGGTGGTCGACTCCCCCGACCGCCACAGCGCTGACACCGCAGACTGGCTGCCGCGGCTTCAGGAGCTGGCGTACGACGGCGGCCGGCACCTCGCCGTCGTCGCCACGGTCGCTTCCCTCCCGGACAACTGGACCGGCCCCGCCGCGGTGATCGGCAACGCCGTACCTCTCCCCCCGGCCAGCAAGAGTTTTTGTCCAGATAACGCGAGCAAAACGGCCCCGAAGTCCCCGGATCTGGACAAAAACTCCATTACCGAAACCGAAACAGAGGACGCAAAGTGACTGTGCTGCGGCTGGCCCGCTCCGAACTCAAGCGCATGACCGGCGGGCTGCTGCCCAAGCTGACCATCATTGCCCTGGCCATGGTGCCGCTGCTTTACGGCGCGGTGTATCTCTACGCCAACTGGGATCCGTACAGCAACCTGGACCAGATCGACGCCGCACTGGTGGTCGAAGATACCGGTGCCACGTCCGGCGACGGAACACAGCTGCATGCCGGCCAGGATGTAGCGGACAGCCTCATCGACGGTCACGTGTTCAACTGGCAGCCGGTCGATTCCGCAGAGAAGGCCGATGAAGGAGTCAGCAGCGGCAAGTACGCCTTCGCCCTCAAAATTCCCAAGGACTTTTCCGCGAACCTTGCCTCCCCCGGCAGCTTCGACGCAGCCAGCCAGGCCATGCTGAACGTGACCACGAACGACGCCAACAACTACCTCCTGAGCACCATCGTGGACAAGCTGACCACGGCCGTCCACTCGAGCGTCGCGAAGGAAGTGGGCGAGGAAACCGCCAACCAGCTGCTCACCGGGTTCGGCACCATCCACACCCAGATGGTCAAGGCCGCGGACGGCGCCGGCCAGCTTTCCGACGGCGTGACCAAGCTCCACGACGGCACCGTGACCCTCCACGACGGCACCACGCAGCTGAGCAGCGGGGCCGGCGAGCTCTACGGCGGCCAGCTCAAGCTGCGCGACGGCGCCAACCAGCTGAACGCCGGAGCGGCACAGCTGAGCGACGGACTCGGCCAGCTCGAGGACAAGACGGCCTCGCTGCCGGCCGATTCGCAAAAGCTGGCCGACGGCGCCGCCCAGGTGGCCGCCGGAAACGCCACCCTGAACACCAAGGTGCAGGACGTCGTCGGACAATTGAACGCGGCGGACCAGGGGCTGCGGAACCGGGTTGTCGAGTCCAACAGCAGGCTGATGGCCGCAGGGATCATCACCCAGGCCCAGGCGGACAGCATCCTGGCGGACTTTGATGCGGCTGCTGCCTCCGGACCTGTCGCGGACGCCAGGGCCAAAATCCAGTCTGATGCGGCGCAGATCCAACAGCTTGCCGACGGTTCGGCTGCAGTGAGCGCCGGTGCCGCCAAGCTGGCGGCATCCACTCCCGCCCTGACGGGCGCCATCTCCCAGGCGTCCGCAGGCGCCGACCAGCTCCACACCGGATCATCCGCACTGGCGGCCGGCGAGCAGAGTGCCGTTGACGGCGCCGCGAAGCTGGCCGAAGGCGCCCGGACGCTCGACGGCGGCGCGGCGCAGCTTGAGGACGGCGCGGCAACGGCTGCCGGCGGAGCAGGCACCCTTGCCTCGGAGCTGGCCAAGGGCGCCGGGAAGGTTCCCAATCCCGACGATGCCCAGAAGGACAGCCTCGCCAAGGTCATGGCCGATCCCGTGGCCGTCAGCAACGTCTCCCAGGCGAAGGCCGGGTCCTATGGGGCCGGCCTCGCGCCGTTCTTCCTGACCCTGGCACTGTGGATCGGCATCTTTATGCTCATCCAGGCCATGCGGCCGGTCACGCAGCGGGCGCTGGCGTCCAACGCGCCGTCGTGGAAGATCGCCGTGGGCGGCTGGCTTCCCTTCCTGGCTGTCTCCGTTGTCCAGGCGAGCCTGCTCACTCTCGTCGTGGACCTGGCGCTGGGCCTGGACCCCGCGCACCCGGTGCTGATGTGGCTGTTCATGCTTGCGGCCTCCATGGCATTCAGCGCCATCATCCAGGGCATCGTGGCTTTGCTTGGTTCACCCGGGAAGCTGGTGGTGCTGATCCTGCTGGTGCTTCAGCTGGTGTCCTCGGGAGGCACCTTCCCCTGGCAGACCACGCCCCAGCCGCTGCACGTGGTGCATGAGGTCCTCCCGATGGGCTACGTGGTCACCGGGATGCGGCACCTGATCTATGGCGCGGACCTGTCGATGATCCTGCCCACCGTGGCCGGCCTGCTTGGCTACACTGTGCTGGGGGCCGCGCTATCAACGCTGGCCGTCCACAAGCACAAGTTCTGGACCCTGAAGTCCCTGAAACCGGAGATCGCCGTATGAGCAGGCAGGAAGCCGGCGACAAGAAGCTCCGCCCCGCCCGCACCAATGCCACCAAGCAGAAGCTGTTCGAAGCCTCCATGGAACTCATCGGGGAACGCGGTGCGGCCGGCGTCACGGTGGACGAGATCGCTGCGGCCGCCGGCGTTTCCAAGGGAACCGTGTATTACAACTTCGGCAGCAAGTCCGACCTGATCGCCCAGCTGCTGCGCCACGGCGTGGACATCCTGCTGGCCAGGCTGCTGAGCGTGAAGGACTCCTCCGCTGACCCGCTGGCGGCCATGGACGAGATGATCGGCCAGGCGATGGACTTCATGGCCGAGTACCCGTCCTTCGCCAGGCTCTGGGTCAGCGAGAACTGGCGGACCCCCAGCGAGTGGCAGGACACCTTTGCCGAGCTCCGCGGCCGCCTGCTGGAAGTGATCGGCGCCGCGATCGAGGGCGTGGCCGGACGGTACGACGTTGACGAATCCATCTCCCGTGGCAGCCTGGAGACCGCCATCTTCGGCGCATGCTTTGTGGTGGGCCTGGACCGCCAGACGTACAACCCCGAGCGCACGCGCGAACAGAGCGTCGCGGCCATCATGGCAATCATGCGTGGCTACGTCAGGAAGTAGCGTGCGTCGGGGAAGATTAGTCACATGCGCCACATGGGTAACAGTGGAAGACTAGCCATCATTGCGGCCTTCGCCGCCGCGGGCCTTCTGGTGCTCACCGCGATCACGCTCGAAGAGGCAGTGATGTACACGTTCCTCGGAGCCGTGGCCGTGGGATACCTTGCCTGTGTCGTCCAGGTGGTGGCCCGGCGACGCAACGTGGCCCTGCTGGCGGGAGGCGTGGGAACCAGCCTGTTCATCGGTTTCGCCATTGCTTTCCTGCGCATGTGGGGGCTCGCCTTCACCGCGGAACCGGATTCGCTGGGCACGGCCGTGACCACGCAGGACTCCGATATTTACTTCTACCTCGCTGCCGTTTCCGGGGCGGGAACGCTGCTGGTTCTGTTCACCGGCGCAGTGTGGCCGGCCGCACGGCCCGGTGCCGGGACCGCCTACGGACGCGTTCCCGCGTCAAGGTCAGGAGCCACCCGCGCCCCGGCGGCCAAACGGCCCGCGTCGGCGTCGTCATCCGCCAAGGCCCCCGTGACGCGCGTGTCCCGGCCAGCACCCAAGTCCGCCGCGCCTAAGCCCGCCGTGCCCAAGCCGGCGCCCAAGCCATCGCCCAAGTCGCCCGCAAAGGCCACATCACGTCGCTGAGCATGCCATCTGCGCTGGCCCGGAGTGGCCCCCTGCCGGCCCGGCCGGAGGACGGCGATAGCCACTCCGCACAGCAGCAGCAGCCCGCCGGCCATCTCAGCAGGTGAGGGGACCTCTCCCAGGACCAGCCACGCCGTCGTCATTCCCACCACCGGGACAAGCAACGTAAAGGGGACCACTGCCGAGGACGGGTAGAGGCCCAGGAGCCAGTTCCAGATTCCGTAGCCCACCAGGGACCCGAGGACAGCCGTGTAGATGGCGCTCAGGATGGTGACCAACTGCAGCCCGGTGAGAGTGCCGCCCACGGCGGCCGGACCGTCGATCAACAGCGACAACCCGATCAGCGGCAGCGGAACCACGGCACCGGACCACACAACGAGGCCCAGGCCGGAGGACGCCTTGGCCTGCCGGGCAACGATGTTGCCCGCCGCCCAGGACAGCGCGGCCGCCAGCACGATAACCAGGGGAAGTACAGGCGCCACCATGCTGCGGCCGACTGCCACCACTGCAAGGCCCGCCACACCGAGCACGACGCCGGCGAACTGGCGTCCGCTGGGACGTTCACCAAGGATTCCGGCAGCCAGCAGCACCGTTAGCAGCACCTGTGCCTGCAGGACCAGTGAGGCCAGCCCGGCAGGCATACCCAGGGCCATGGCCAGGTAGAGGAGGCCGAATTGTCCGGCACTCATAAACAGGCCGACGCCAAGGATGGCCCGCCAGCTGACGTCGGGCCTGCGGATGAAGAAGATCCACGGAAAGACCACCAGTACAAAGCGCATAGCGACAAATAGCAGCGGCGGCACTTCCGTGCCGTTGGCGTGCAGGCCGAGGTCGATCGCAACGAAATTCGCGCCCCACAGGACGGCCACGAGGACCGCAAGGGCGGAATGGCGAAGGTTCACGCTCCGGCTGCCGGTTCAGTACTGCAGCGCCACGGTACGCCGGTCAAAGGTTCCGGGGGCGCTCTCCGGGAGACCCGTCCGCTCCGCCGTCATGCTTGTCGCCGCCCGGGACGGAATCGGTCCGCCGTGTCGTCCCGGGTTCCGCGGCGCCCGCCTCGGTGGTGGTGGATTCCGTAGTACGGGAGTCGGTGGTGCGGGGTTCGTTCGTGGTGGGGGCAGCAGTGCGGGGGTCGGTTGTGCGGGGTTCTGCGCCGGCTGGGCCACCAGTTGGCGGAATGTTGTCCCCGCGTCCGCGGGTGCCGGCTTCCGCACGCGTCTGCGGCGGGACGGGGGCCTCATCGTACTCGTCGGTGTCCTGCCGGTCGGTGTCTTGCCGGTCGGCGGTGACCACGTCCGGGTCAACTTCATCGGCTTCGCGGAGCTGCTCCTGCGAAGAGGCCCGCACGCGTTCCGCTTCATCCTGCTTTTCGCGGGCATCCCGGCGCAGGCGCTCGGCCTCCACCTCTGCCTGCTTGGCATCGGCCTCGGCACGCGCGGCTTTGGCTTCGCGCTCCCGTGCTCCGAGCTCATCGGCCTTCGCTTTTTCACGCATTTCGGCGGCCCGGTTCCTGTCCGCCTCCACCTTGCGCTTGCGGTTGAAGAACAGTAACGCTGCAATGATCGCAGCCACCACCACAACGCCGATGATGATGCCCACAAGCTGTCCTGAGTCCACGATGATCTCCTCTAACCTGGGCCGCCGATGAATATCTCCAGTAAACATCACAAACCCACTGCTGACCATGAACCGCGGCGGTAAATTGCCGGGGCTTACTTGTGCGCCCGGGGAACCTTGAAGTGCGTCAGCCGGGCGTCCTGGCCGTCCAGTTCAGCCCAGGTCTTTTCAGTTTCCAGGACGGTCAGGCCGCTCGTGGGAAACCGGTTGGCAGCGTCCATGTAGGCATCGTGGTTGGAGTCACGTGAAGCAAGATGCATGGCAAGATCCTGCACGCCGGGCATGTGGGAGATCACCATCAGTGTGGTCACGGTGTCCGGTACCTGGTTGATGACGGTAAGCATCCGAATTGCCGATGCGCCGTAGAGGCCGTCCTCAAGTTTCGGTGTCGGGGCCTTGTCCCCCAGTTCCGCGCACACCCACGTGCACGTCTGCCGGGTCCGCAGCGCACTGGAGCACAGGATGAAATCGGGAACCACTCCGTGCTTGAGCAGCCACTTGCCTGCCAGCGGCGCCTCCCGGTGTCCGCGTTCTTCCAGCGGCCGCTCATGGTCGGGCACGCCTCCGGGCCAATCGGCCTTGGAGTGCCGCATGAGGACCAGCCGCCTGATGTGATGCTCGCTCATGCACCAATCCTAGTGCGGCGGCCTTGCCCCTCAGGTCACAGCCGCCCTGCACACGGTTTAGTCCTCTAGGACGAAGGTCACTTCGAGCACGACGTGCCAGGCAACGACGGCGCCGTTCGCGATTTCGACCTTTTGTTCCTTCACCCATGCGCCCGTGACACCCCGCAGCGTCTTGTTGGCCCGGTCGACGCCTTCCTTGATGGCATCATCAAACGAGGTTTTCGAGTTCGCGCTCAGGGTTGTAATGCGTGCAACTGACATGGTTCCTCCTGATGGTCGGATGGACGATCAGAGCCTACGCCGCACCACCCCAAGCCAACAGGGCCATAGGACCACACCGACGCCTGAACCAACGCCCCCACCAGCCGCGGAGACACATGCTTCAAGAGCCCACCCAGCGCGAAGAGCCGGCCAGCTGGGTGAGGGCGCTGAAGCGTAGCGGCGCATACGGGCGAAAGGCGGCATTCCGCGTAGCGCCGCATCGCCGACTGAGGAACGAAGGAGGTGTCTAAGGCGCGGCGGAAAGCCGCCTTCCGCCGCGCCTAGGGAAAGCGAAAGCGCCCGCCCCCAAAGACAGGGGACGGACGCTTTGCGCG
This sequence comes from Arthrobacter sp. NPDC093128, assembly GCF_040683875.1. NCBI lineage: Bacteria > Bacillati > Actinomycetota > Actinomycetes > Micrococcales > Micrococcaceae > Arthrobacter > Arthrobacter sp. NPDC093128. Next base: position 56,120 of record NZ_JBFBEY010000017.1, on the reverse strand, counting down.
GGGTTAAGACTAGATGGAGTATTCCGGAGCGGCCCAGACCACGACCTCCGGGTGCTCGTAGAACCGGTAGCCCTGGCCACGGACCGTGCGCACGGTGTTGGCGAGGCGGCCCAGCTTGGAGCGGAGGCGGCGGATGTGGACGTCGATGGTGCGCTCGTTGGGAACCTCTTCGGCGTTTCGCCACAGGCCCTCGAGCAGCTCGTCGCGGCCCACGGTGCGGGTGCCGTTTTCGACGAGGTAGTTGAGGAGCTCGAATTCCTTGAAGGTCAGGTTCAGGGATTCGCCGTCGAGGTGGACTTCGCGGCGGGCCAGGTCGATGAGGACGCCGGAGGGCCGGGGATCCTGGGGCTGCGGCAGCCGGGCCGCTTCCGTGCGCTGGCGGGAGTTGACGGTGGGGTCACCGAAGGTGGACCGTACGACGTCGAGCGCCGAACCCGGGGCGCTGGCGGGGGCAACTGCCACCGCAGCGTAGCTCTCCGCACCGGAGACGAGGGACTGTGCGTAAGCCCGGATTTCCTGGGCAAGCTTGGCGATGGAGGTGCCGGCTGCTGCCGCGGTTTCCTCGTCGATGCCCATATACAGGACAAATCCGCGGGCAACGTTTTCGTTCGCGACGGGGCGGATGGCGCTGCCGTTGGCCGGTGCAATCACGGGGGTGGGTGCCGTCTGCGGGGCTGACTCGGCGGCGGGAACAGCGCGAAGCTGGCCATAAGAGTTCGGGTTGTAGCCCTGCGGCGCATAGCCGGGGGCCGGGAAGCTGTTGCCGGGGGCTGCCGGGGCGAACGCCGGTCGGGCGCCGAATCCCTGGCGGAGGCCGGAAGGCTGGCCGCCCTTGTTGGCGTTTCGGACGGAGATGTGGACGTATCCAGATGCAACTGACATGGAATGCTTACCTCAATGTGAATGGCCGTCATCGCGGCTCGAATGCTGGCTTTCCCCGCAATGAGATCTGGGGAGGGGGTCCCGACGCTGGGCTTGGGGCGAATGCCTAAAAACTTCTCGGGGTGGGAAAGTTAGGCGTGCATTCGACAACAGCGCATGTCTTCGCCAGCGGGTGGGCTGGTCCAGGATTCTGCGGCTGCAGGTGCTGTTGAGTTCTTGTTCACAATTGAAGTGTGCAACGTAACAATGACAACTTGCAAGTAACAATGGACCAAATCGTCCGCATCGTGAGACGGAATCCCGCATTGTGGCCTAAATCACGATTCTGAAATGACAATAAAATAACAGGTGTTTTTCAGAACGATCGATCAGAATTGGTTAGATTCCGAATAATATTCTCCGAAACGAACCCTTTGGTGATAAAAATTCAGCCAGTATGGAATTGCTGAAATACGAGGTCCGCTTATTGCCGATGTCCAGCCCCCGGTTTGCTTCACCTAAAAATCTGGCCCATGGAACCCGCTCGGAACCCCCGCTCGCTCAGTTGGACTGCCCTGACAGCGTGGTGGCCACGAGCTGCACGGACTCCGCCGGGAACCCGTTGGAGTCCTTCGCAGCAACGATCCTTATCATGGCGCCGGAGACGATATCGGCGACTGTCAGCTGGCTGGTTGAGGTTCCGCCGGCCTGTTGACGCCTTTGTTGCTGATTGCTCACTGCCACGTCCGAACCCAGCGAATACGTCCGGCTGAACCCGTCCGTGCTCTTGACTGTCACGGCGTCCGAACTGACCTCGGTGACTGTGCCCTGCTGTTCCACTTTGGTGACGTAAGCGCCGTCCTGCAGGATCACGTATTCGGAGTGCACTGCGGCGGAAACCCCGCTCCCCATTCCCCCCAGCCCCTCAGGGGCAAAGTTTCCGGGTCCACCCTGGGCAGGCATCCCGCCGTCGGCAAATCCGCCCGGCGCACCGCCGCGGGCGCCCGGCAAAGTTTCCTGCAGCGCATCGCCGTCGGCCGTTGCGTCGGCGGTGCCGTCCGCCGCGGCGGAGCTGGACGCCAAGGCGTACATTCCCACGCCGGCTCCGCCTACGAGGACAACCGCCGCTCCAGCGGCCACCACCCCCCGCTTCACGGTCCAGGATTTCGAACGGCCGCCCGGTCCGCTGCCCGGGAAGTGTCCGGCAGACGCCGGGGCGCCCCATCCGCCGGCCGGTCCGGACGAACCCCATCCCGCCGGCAGGGAGCCGGAAGCAGCGGACGACGGCGGTGCGCCCCACCCCGAAGCCTGCCCGGAGCCGGCAGTGCCGGTGACGGGGGCGCTGACGAGGCTGCCTGCCGGACCTGGCTGGTTTTCCCGAGTGGGGTCCGGGTTGGTTTCCGGAACCGGCGTGTTGTGGTGGTTGCTCATGGCGTACTCCTCGGGACTGCGGACGGTGTCCACCCCAGACTCTGAATCGTTCCTGTGCGGGGGCTGTGCACCGCAAGAGGTGAGCCTGTGACCTTTCTGCGGCCACCTTCAGCCCGGAAACAACCGATCCACGCCGTGCCGCCCGGGAAGGCGCGCCGGAGCGTTCAGCTGGCTAGGCTGGGATTCACAGCTGGCCCACAGGATCCCCATAGCGCCGGCTAAACCGTAGATCGGAGAGTTGTCCCATGGCCACTTCGCACTCCATGACTAACAACCTTCCCCAGCTCACCCACCCGGACGGCTCCCCCATCCGCGCCCTGGTGGTTGACGACGAACCCAGCCTCTCCGAGCTCATGAGCATGGGCCTGCGGATGGCAGGCTGGTCCGTTGCCGTCGCCGGCGACGGCCCTGAAGCCGTGAAACTCGCCAAGGAGTTCCGCCCGGACGTCCTGGTGCTGGACGTGATGCTTCCCGGGTTCGACGGCGTTGAGCTGCTCACCAGGATCCGCGCCTTCACGCCGGAGGTGCCCGCGCTCTTCCTGACGGCAAAAGACGCCGTCCAGGACCGCATCCTCGGCCTGGCGGCCGGCGGCGACGATTACGTCACCAAGCCCTTCAGCATGGAAGAAGTGCTCCTCCGCCTGCACCGGCTGGTCCAGCGCTCCGGGGTTGCCGCCATGGACACCGCCGAACTGGTGGTGGGCGACCTCGTCCTCAACATCGACACACGCGAGGTGACCCGGGCCGGGGAGGAACTGCAGCTCACGGCCACCCAGTTCGAACTCCTCCGATACCTCATGGAGAACCCCAAACGGGTGGTCAGCAAGGCACAGATCCTGGACCGGGTGTGGGACTACGATTTCGGCGGCCAGGCCAACATCGTGGAACTCTACATTTCCTACCTGCGCAAGAAGGTGGACGCAACGCACCCGCCCATGATCCACACCGTCCGCGGGGCGGGCTACGTCATCAAACCGGCGGATTAATCGGTGCCCACGCTTGCCGGCGTAGTCCGCAAAGAAGGCCGCCGCTGGCTCGATCCCTCAACCTGGCACCTGCGCACCCGGCTGGTGCTCGTGACCATGGCATTGCTGGTGGCAATCTGCGGCGCGATTGGCCTGTTCAGCTACGCGTCCATGGATTCATTCCTGACCAAGCAGCTCGACGATCGCCTGGGCCAGGCCTCTCGGATCTCCAACAACGCCGGCCGGCCTCCGAACGGCAATCCGTCCGGCAGGCCGAATCCGCTGGACGGCCCGGGCCAAGGCATCGGCACGCTGTTTGCCCGCATCAACGGCGAAAACGTCAGCTCCGGTTTCCTCGCCAAGGACGCCACCAGGTCATCGCTGTCCGCCGAGGATGACCAGGTCCTGCTGGCCCTCCGGCACGACGGAACGCCGGTTGACCGGACCCTGTCCACCGGCTCCTACCGCCTGGTGGCCGTGGAGGCGCCCTACGGGGACGTGATCGTCACCGGACTACCCCTCGATGAAAAACAGAACACGCTCAACTCCCTGGTGTGGACCATGGTGATCGTTTCAATGGGGGGCCTGGTCCTGATCGGCCTGGCCGGAACGGTCCTCATCCGCCGCACAATGAAACCCCTCGAGCAGCTGTCCGAAGTGGCAACGCAGGTTTCGCGGCTGCCCCTCGACGCCGGCGAGGTTGCCCTCGCGGTGCGCGTGCCGCCGTCGAACGCGCACCCGGGAACTGAAGTGGGCAGCGTGGGCCACGCGCTAAACCTCATGCTGGACAACGTCTCCAAGGCGCTCGAGGCCCGGCAGCAGAGCGAGACGAAGGTGCGCCAGTTCGTGGCCGACGCCTCCCACGAGCTCCGCACGCCACTTACGGCAATCCGCGGCTACACGGAACTCATGCGGATGACCGAAGACTTCACTCCGGACGGCAAGAAATCCCTGGCCAGGGTGCAAAGCCAGTCCGAACGGATGACCACCCTGGTGGAGGACCTCCTGCTGCTGGCCCGGCTGGACGAAGGGCAGCCGCTCAAAATCAGCGACGTGGACCTGACGCAGCTAGTGGTGGAAACCGTTAGCGACGAGAAGGTCATGGCACCGGACCGCGTCTGGCAGCTTGAGTTGCCCGACGAGCCGGTGGTGGTCCGCGGGGACGCCACGCAGCTGCACCAGGTGCTGGCCAATTTGCTCTCCAACGCGCGCAAGCATACGGACCCCGGGACCACCGTTGTCACCGGCGTGATGCGCTCCGCTGACGGCAGCGCCGTGGTGACCGTGACGGACAACGGCGCCGGGATCCCGCCCGAATTTGTGGACCGGGTCTTTGCCCGCTTTGCCAGGGCGGACGCCGCCCGCACCAGCCCGGCGGGTTCAGCTGCCGCGGGAGCGGCCGCCGCTGGAGCGGCCGCCTCTGAGGGGACCAGCGGGCTGGGCCTTTCAATTGTGCAGTCGATCATGGAAGCACACGGCGGAACCGTCGAAGTCACCTCCCGTCCGGGACGCACGGAGTTCGCGCTGCGCCTCCCCTGCGAACCACCGGCAGCCTAGTTCTCAACGCACGGAAATCACGGCCGGCCGATGCCCATTTGGGCCGGCTGGCCTTTTCCGTGATCGAACGAATCCCCGGCCTCCCCGGCGCAAGTCAACGCGCCGTCACAGTGATCCTCGTTACCGAAATGTGACTTAAGGTTCTATCTCCTGTACGGTTTTTAGAGTGCGGCCACCGTTCCGGCCGCATATCCGGATGGACGCCAAACTCTGCCGCTACCCGGATTTCCTCATGATCAGGCAGAGGCGGGGGACCCAGGTCTCCGGGCATTCTGCATCGCCGCCCTCGGGGTGAAGCCGACACGTGAAGTTCCGTGCGGCCGGATGACCTCATCCGAACCCGACAGCTAACTCCGCCGGCATCGAGAGGCAACCATGACTAAATCCACGCCAGAAGTACGTCCAGAGCGCCCTTCAAGTAAGACCGCGGTGCCCGCAGAACGCTCACGCCACCGCGCTGAATCAGCCAAGACGGCGTCCCCGCTGTCCCGGTTTACCGCCGGCCTGCACAGCTCCGGCCGCCGCGCCGCAGTGGTGGCCACCGCCTGCGCCGTGCTGATCGGCGTCGGCGCCGCCGGCCAGGCTTCCGAGCCCGCCGCGCCGGCAAGCTCGGCGACGGCCGCGGAAATCGCCGCAGCGAGCGCCGACACGAAGTCGAAGCTCGCGTTCGAAAAGATCCTGGTTTCGGCCATGCCGGCTCCGGCTTCCGTCAGCATGTCTGCGCAGTCCACCGAGGAGCAGCCATCCGAAGAGCAGCCCGCGGAGGAGAAGGCCGCGGAAGCACCCGCCCCCGCCCCTGCACCGGCGGCAGCTCCGGAACCGGCTCCGGCTCCCGCGCCCCCTGTCGCCGTGGACGACCCCGCAGCTGCCCAGGAATATGCCGCCTCGCAGCTCGGCAACTACGGCTGGGCGGCTGACCAGATGCAGTGCCTGACCACGCTGTGGACCAAGGAATCGGAGTGGAAGACCACGGCGACGAATGCCAGCAGTGGCGCGTACGGCATTGTCCAGTCGCTGCCGGCCGAAAAGATGGCCAGCGCGGGCGGGGACTACCTCACCAATTTCCGCACTCAGATCAACTGGGGCCTGAACTACGTCAAGGAGCGCTACGGTTCCCCCTGCGACGCCCTGAACTTCCACCTCGCCAACAACTGGTACTAAGCCGGCCCCGACCCGCCGGACTGTTCCGCATCAGCCGAAGGCGCATCAGCCGAAGGCCCCGAATCCACGTGATTCGGGGCCTTCGGCCGTATTGCGGGTGAATCGCTTCCCGGCTTCCACAGCAGGTGCACAGCTATGGCCTAAATCCTTCATATGCGCCAGCGTCATAGTTTGAACCATGACGCTCACAGACCAGGCCCCGGGGATCCTGCCGCACACGCAACTGCGGGCTGCCGTCGACGTCCCGACGGGTGCCGCTCCGGCGCTTTCCGGTTCGGGTAACATCCGCCGCGTCCCTATCGACACGCGGGCCGCCGTCGACGAACGGACCGGAACCGCCGCGCCTGTCCTGGATGTGACCATCCCGGTCTACAACGAGGAACAGGATCTGGAGCAGTCCCTCCGGCGGCTGCACGCTTACCTGCACGGCACTTTCCCGCACACCTTCCGGATCACCGTGGCGGACAACGCCAGCACCGACGGCACGCTCCGGATCGCCGAGCGTGTGGCCCGGGAACTCCGCGAGGTCACCGTGGTCCGGCTCCCGGACAAGGGAAGGGGGAACGCGCTTCGCACGGTGTGGCTCGTGTCGCCGTCGCCCGTGCTGGCCTACATGGACGTGAACCTTTCCACCGACCTTGCTGCGCTTGCCCCCTTGATAGCACCGCTCATCTCCGGGCATTCCGACCTGGCGATCGGAACCCGGCTATCGCGCAGTTCGCGTGTGGTCCGGGGACACCGGCGGGCGTTCATCTCCCGTGGCTACACCCTTTTGCTGCATACCCTGCTAGGTGCGCACTTCAGTGATGCTCAGTGCGGCTTCAAGGCCATCCGCGCGGATATCGCCCGGCAGCTCCTCCCCCACACCGCGGACAACGCCTGGTTCTTCGACACCGAGCTGCTGGTCCTGGCCGAAAAATGCGGACTCAGGGTGCACGAGGTGCCGGTGGACTGGATAAACGAGTCCGACGCCGGCGTGGATCTTCTCCGGACCGCCCTCGCCGACCTGCGCGGCATGGGCCGCCTTAGCCGCGACCTGGCGACCGGCCGCATACCGGTTCCCGAACTTCGCTCAGCACTGGACAGGGGCTCCGCGCAGGTAGGGTCCGGCTGAACGGCGTTGGCAGGCCGCGGCTACGCGTCCCCAAGCCACGTCATGGCCTCGTCCAGGCAAGTGAAATACCGCGTGGGAGCAGCCGGAAAGTTGATGCTGAGAAAGAAATTGGCCATTGCCCGGTCAACCGGGGACGAGCCGAGGAGGGCAACCCTCGCCACTGTGCTGGGACGGGCGAAAACACGCCGTGCACCGCGGCTCATGGACGCCGCGGCCGACATGTCCACCAGCATCGGATATGCGCGCCCGCCGCTCAACTCATTGACGGCCGCCATGACGGCTGTCGCGGCATCCTCGGATATGGCCAAACCTGGAATCCATCGCACATGAAGAACACCATTGTGCAATACAACGGTGCCTCTGGCGCCGTCAATCGAAACCTCGGTCATCCTATCCCCCAGATAGATAGCGTCAGCCGTCTTCACTGACCCTAACTGACAGGAGGCCGATTCGGACGTCAGAACCGGAAGGAAATCGTCCTTCCACCGGCGTCGTCCACTTCCGTGGTCACGGACACCTCGGTGTAGTCGTCGATGTGCAGAACGCCGTCCGGCAGCTCACCGGTGTTGGGCCCGATGGCCACGGTCCTGATCCCGGCGGCGAGTCCGGCCGCGATGCCTGCAGGCGCGTCCTCAAAGACGACTGCGTCGGCCGGGTCCACTCCGAGCAGTTCGGCAGCCCGGAGGTAGCCCTCGGGATGGGGCTTGCCTCGCGTGACAAGGTCGGCCGTGACGACGGTGGCAGGCATGGCGAGACCCGCGGCGCCCATCCGGATGTCGGCCAGGATCCGGTCGGCTGAGGTCACCAGTGCAACGGCATCCGCCGGCAGGCTGCGCAACAGATCAGCGGCCCCGGGCAAGGCGACAATGCCTTCGGTCCGGACCCGTTCCATGGCGCCGAGTTCCGCAGTGAGTGCGACGACGTCGGCTCCGGCCGGGGCAAACCGGCGCACCGTGTCCCCCGCTTGGACGCCGTGCGACGTCCGGAGGATCTCGGCGAGGTCCAGGCCGTAGCGGGCCGCAAGTTCGCCCCACACCTGCTCCACAATTGCCGTGGAATCAACCAGGGTGCCGTCCATGTCGAACAGCACTGCCCGGGCGGTCAAGGTTGTCGCGGACCGTATGGCGGAGCCAGGGGTTGCGGCGTCGGCAGGAAAGCTCATGCTTCCATCCTGCCCCACGCCGGGGCGGCGCGGGCTTTTTGTGACTTAGCCGTTCGGGCGTTGAGGGAGGTACTGGACCGCCCATTTGTTGCCGTCAGGATCGGCAAAATGAACGAAATGGCCCCAGTCCTGGACGTCGATGTCGCTGACCTCAACCCCGTTGTCCTTGAGGTGCTTGTGCGCGGCCTGGATGTCGCTGACCACGACCTGCAGGCTCGGGGCGGTGCCGGGAGGAGCATCACTGAGGCCCTCGCCAATGGCGATCGAACAGGCCGATCCGGGCGGGGTCAGCTGGACGAAGCGGATGCCGTCCATGGGCCGCTCGTCGAAGTCGGCGTTGAAGCCCACCTTGTTGACGTAAAAATCCTTGGCACGGTCCACGTCGGACACAGGGACAAACACCAGTTCAAGTTTCCAGTCCATGGGGCACAGGCTAGCCGGGGCCGCCGGAAACCGGAAGGGGGCAATCGCTTCGCACCGGCTTAACCGGCGCTCCCGTTAGCCAGCGATGCTGTTAGCCAGGGATGCTGTTAGCCGGCGATGCCGTAGAGGCGGTCGCCGGCGTCGCCGAGTCCGGGCACGATGTAGGACTTCTCGTTGAGCTTCTCGTCAATGGATGCCAGGACGATGGTCACGTTGGCGTCCGAGAGTTCTTCCTCCAGCTTGGCCAGGCCTTCGGGTGCGGCCAGCAGGCAGATGCACGTGACGTCCGAGGCGCCGCGCTTGAAGAGGAACTTGATGGCTTCGCGCAGCGTGCCGCCGGTTGCCAGCATGGGATCCAGGACGAAGATCTGCCGGTCCGTCAGGTCCTCGGGGAGGCGCTCCGCGTAGGTGATGATGTCCAGCGTTTCCTCGTCACGGGCCATTCCCAGGAACCCGACCTCGGCTGTGGGGACGAGTTTGGTCATGCCTTCGAGCATGCCCAGGCCAGCGCGGAGGATGGGAACCACCAGCGGGGTGGGCTTGGTGAACGCGGTGCCGATGGTGGTGCTGACCGGGGTCTGGATGGTGACCGGCTCGGTGCGGACGTCGCGCGTGGCCTCATAGGCGAGGAGCGTGACGAGTTCCTCGGTGAGCTGGCGAAAGACCGGGGAGGGGGTGTTTTTGTCCCGCAGAACGGTGAGCTTGTGGGCGACCAGCGGGTGGTCCACGACGAGTGTGCGCATGGGTCAAAACTATCACCCGGCGGTGGTGTCCCCGCCCCGCGATCCGTCGGCTTCCTGACGTGGGCCCGCGCCGCCGCCACCGGGTTTCCCGCCGTGGGTGCCATGGTGCCCGCCCGGTTCTTCCCGGAGTAACGGGTGGTCGAACGTCGGAGCCGGTCCTGCGTGCTCGCGGTGCCGTATGACATGGAAGAGCCGGTGGGCCAGGATCACGATTCCCACCCAGGCGAGGCCAAGGAGCCACCCGGCGATGACGTCCGTCAGCCAATGGTGGCCCAGGAATACCCTGCTCAGGCCCATGGCGATGATGAAAATCGCACCGGCGGTGATCATGGACACCCGGGCAACTGTCCGATGGATCTGCAGGCAGGCCAGATATACCACCAGCCCTATCACTACGGTGGTGTTGAGCGTGTGCCCGCTGGGGAACGACGGCGAATCTTCGTACGGCGGAACAGCGTCCGCGTGGTCCGGGCGGGTGCGGCCAAACAGCTTCTTGCCAAAGGTGGTCGCGGTGACCGAAGCGGCCGCAGCGCCGCCCACCAGGATGAGGGGCCGCCAGGTACGCCCTGCCCACGTAAGCCAGGCCGTCAGGATGCTGCCGACGATCGGCATGCCGACCCCGCCGCCAATGTTGGTGAAGGCAGTGACGGCGGAATTGAGCCAGGGGTTCCGGAGGTCCTCGGACAGTGCCAGCGCAGGCTTGTCCAGGTTGGCGAGGCCGGCCTCGTCCACCACGTTGTCGTAGACTTCGGCGCCGAGGAACGCCAGCGTCACGACGATCGCACCGCCAACCAGCATGGTGATCCAGAGAGCAGCGTAGGGAACAACCCACCGTCCCCATCGGTCGGTAATGCGCTCAGTCAAGGTCTTCACGTCGTCTCCCGGGCTCATCCGTCGTCTGCGCCTGCCGTACCTTCGAAACTATCATTGAGCCATGACTTCCCCCGAGCCCCGCCATGCAGAATGGATGGGCCTTGCCCTCGCCGAGGCACGGGCTGCGCTGGCCACCGAGGACGTGCCGATCGGCGCCGTCGTCATCGGACCTGACGGTGAAGTCCTGGGTACAGGGAGGAACGAACGGGAAGCCCACGGTGATCCCACCGCGCACGCCGAGATGGTGGCGATCCGCGAGGCGGCTGGGCGGCTGAAGGCCCTTCCGCAGGGAGACGGCTGGCGGCTGGCGGACTGCACCCTCGTGGTGACCTTGGAACCCTGTGCCATGTGCGCGGGCGCCATTGTCCTGGCGAGGATCCCGCGTGTGGTGTTCGGGGCCTGGGACGAGAAGGCAGGGGCCGCCGGTTCGGTGTTTGACATCCTCCGCGAGCGCCGGCTCAACCACTGGGTGGAGGTCTACGCCGGCGTTCGGGAGCAGGAGTGTGCCACGCTGCTCCGGGATTTCTTCGCCGGCCACCGGCAGGTCAGCTAACCGGCATTCGCCGCGTCCAGGGCGTCAATGCGCTCCTGCCTGGATGCGGGCGAGTCAAGGCTGAAGGAACGGAAATCGCCCAGGTCCTCCCGGATCCACGCTTCCACCTCGGCGATCCGCTGCCCGACGCGCGGCGAAGACCTGCCGAAGAGCCAGTGGGCAATCCGCTGTCCGACGGGATCGTACTGCCAGAGTCCGATGATCCGGCCGCGGTCCAGGATCGGGTGGTCCGGCAGGTCGGCCTGTTGCGCCAGAATCGCGCCGAGCAGTGTCGTATCCCCGTCGCCGGCCGCGAACAGGTCCGCGGCGTTCCGCCGCTGGATGACGAGCGAGTCCGTCCCGGCGAGGAGCTGGATCTGTTCCTCCGCCGGCACGTCAAAAGCGGCGAGGCGTTCGACATCGTCGGGCAGCATCCACAGCGCTACGCCTTTGGCGGCAGGGTGGACGGTGGGCACCTCAACGGCACCGACGGCGGCCAGGGCAGCCTTGCTCTGGGCGACCGTGAACCCGGAAAACCACTGGGATTGCTTGAGCGTGGCCCCGCCGGTCCAACCCAGGTACTTGCGGACCAGCTCAGTTCGCGCGGCATCCATGTCCAACGGGCTCGGCGGCAGGTCCCACAGCGTGTAGGCGTAGCGCTGCTGGTCGAGACGGCCGTTGGCAGGGACGCGGCGGATCCGGCCGTCGCGCTGCAGCAGGCCAAGAGCGGCGGGGAGGGTGGTGGAGACGCCCTGCCTCTTGCCTTCCTCGCCCAGGCTTCGGACGGAATCGCCCAGTTCGTCCTTTAGCTGTTTCGGATCCAGCGGGCGGCCAGCCCCGGCCAGGGCGTGCACCACCTGGTCCTCGAGCAGCGTGAGTTCGCCGCGGTCCACTCCCAGCCTGCCAAGCACCTTGAAGACTTCGGCGGAATCCTTGCCTAGCTTCAAAGCCCACGCGAAATCCTCCGCGCCCAGGATGTAAGTGCAGCCGCGGGCGCTGGGGAGTTCGTAGATCCGCAGGGCCAGGACGTCAGCATCAACCTGTTCGCGGCGGATTCCGGCACGGGCGAACAACGTGAGGTAGGGGTTGGCGCCTCCCAGGGAACGTGCCCAGCCGGCCCTGGCCAGGACCTCGGCCGCGGTATGACCGGCGAGGCTGCCGTCGAGGCCCTGTTTGTGCCACGCCCACGCGCGCAGGCGTTCTGCCGTGACCGTGTGCGCGGGCGGCACGTTGACGGCCGCGGGATTAGCCTCCGGAGTCTCGACAGTGAGGGGCTCGGTTGTCATAGGGGTCATTGTCCATCAGCCGGCACGGCAACGGAATGACCCGGCGCAGTCCGGCTGCGCGGCGCGTGCTGTCCCGATCTGTCCGCCGCAATGCTGTCCAGCACCGTCCTGGCCGTGGCGTCCCAGCCCGGCAGCCGGTTACGCGCATCCAGTGCCGCGTCGCGCCACCGCGAGCGAAGTTCGGGATCCGTCAGCCAGCCGCGCAGGACTGCCGCCAGCGGGGAGGGGTCCGCGCCGAGGACGACGGCGGCGCCCGGCAGCGCGGGTCCCCCGCCGCCGTCGGGAGCTGCTGCCCCGCCCGGCTGCCCCGCCGGACCCGGTGAACCCGCCGGACTCGGTGAACCCGCCGCGAGTGCCTCGACGGCGCCGGTGCCGGCCCGCACCACCACCGGGATTCCGTGGGCGAGGGACTCGGCGACCACCATCCCGTACGCTTCAGCCCGCGAAATGAGCAGGCTGAGATCGGCACGGTGCCATGCCTCGTCCAGGACCTGCCCACTGAGCTCGCCGCGGACTGCCACCCGGCTGGTAAGCCCAAGCCGGGTTATCGCGCTGCGGACCGTCCGGGCGTAGGCGGGGTCGGCGGAATCGGAGCCCACCAGCGCCGCGGACCAAGGCAGGTCCGTGAGTCCTGCGAGTGCCTTCAGCAGCAGGAGCTGGTCCTTGTTTGGCAGCAGCGCGGCCACTGCCACGAGGTGTGGCGGGATCGAGCCGGCTGCAAAATGAGCGGCATCAGTGCCGGGCAGCGCCACGTGGATCGGGACGGGGCAGTGCTTGCCCCGGATTGCCGCAGCCGTGGTCGAACTCGTGCAGATTACGCCCGCGGCGGCCGCCAGCGCACGTTCCTCCAGGTCCGGGTGCGCTGCCAGCGGCATGTGCAGCAGGATCCACGCGGGCCGTCCCGCAGCGGCTGCCGCCTCCATTTCCAGCGGCGCGCCCAGCGCAACCAGTCCGTCCACGATGGTCACCGGCGTCGCGGCCCGTTCAGCGCCGGCGCTGTCCGGGCCGTCATCGCTGCCGCCGTCGAGCAGCAACCCGGCCAGCCGCCGTCGTTCTTCCACACTTCCCACCGGCCAGTGACCGTCAGCGGGGCAGACGTCCACGTCCGCCCCGTGGGCGGTGAGCCCCCGGACCAGTGCGGCGTTGTAGGCGTTGCCCCCTGAGTTGTGCAGCACGTTGCCCGGCACGATCAGCCGGATCACCGGTCTCTCCGCGCGGGGCCCGGGCATGTGCTTACGCGGCGTTGAAGTCGAGCGCGAACGAGGCCCATGCGTCGGGGTTCTCCCGGAGAGTGACGTCCAGTCCTGCCAGTTCCCGCCCGTCCTCACCGTCGCGGACCTTGGCGGCCACGGCCTCGGCGATGTACTGCGCGAGGGCCTCGGTGGTGCTGAGCTTCCCGGCAAAGTCCGGGTGCTCGTCGAGGTTCTTGTAGTTCAGGCCGGCCAGCACTTCCTCGATGAGCCCGCCGGCCGCACCGATGTCAAGGACGATGGCGTCGTCGTTTAGAGCCCGACGGCGGAAGGTCACCTCCGCCACGAACGTGGCCCCGTGCAGGCCCTGGGCGGGACCGAAGGCTTTGCGCGGCAGGCTGTGGGCAATCATGAAGTGGCGGCGGACGGTCAGGCTGAACAAGGGCTACCTCTTGTCTTCGGCGGGGTATTCAATAACGTGGCAGAGCGCATCCAGGCGGCCGTCGGCCAGGTCATGGACGACGGCGGGAAGTTCCGCAAACGGGGAGGATCCCGTGAGGAAGGTGTCGTAGACGGGATCGCTGAGCAGGGACACGGCGAGCGCCAGGCGGTCGGCGTTGGTCCGGCGGTGGCGGCGCGAGCGGGCCACGACCCCCACCTGGCTGGCACGGATGGAGAGCCGGCGGGCGTGGAAGTCCTCCCCCAGCGGGATGGTGACCTTCCGGTCGGCGTACCAGGACATCTCGATGACGTCCCCTTCGTCGCCCACCAGCTGCAGGCTCCGTTCGAGGCCCTCCTGGGAGGCCGAACAGTGGATCACGATGTCACAGTCCGCAAGGGCGTCGCCGGGGTGCGCGAATTCGACACCGAGTGCTTCGGCGAAGGCGCGTTTCGCCGGATCGACGTCGATCAGCTGGAGCCGCTGCAGCGGAAAGGTGCGCAGCAGGGTGGCCACCATGCCGCCGACCAGGCCGGCGCCGACAACTGCCACGCGATCGCCCAGCCGGGGCCCGGCTTCCCACAATGCGTTGACGGCGGTTTCCACGGTTCCCGTGAGCACTGCCCTCCGGGCCGGGACGTTCTCCGGGACCACTGTCAGGGACTCCACCGGGACAACGTAGCGGTCCTGGTGCGGGTGCAGGCAGAACACGGTGCGCCCCACCCATTCCTCCGGGCCCGCCTCCACGGTTCCCACGGAGAGGTAGCCGTACTTCACCGGCGACGGGAAGGACCCCTCCTGCAGGGGCGCCCGCATTTGTTCGGCAACCCGGGGCGGCACGTTGCCGCAGTGGACCACCGTTTCGGTGCCCTTGCTGATGCCCGAGTAAAGGGCACGGACCAGCGCTTCGCCGGGGCCCGGCACGGCCAGGTCCTCGCTGCGGAGTTCGCCTTTTTCGTGGCCGACGGTCCAATAGGCCTTGGCTTGGGAGCGCTGCTGGGAATTGATCATCTTGCTTATGAATGTAGTCCCCGGCGCGGGCGCGGGGAAGACATCTGACACCGGCGCGCCCTCGTTTTGGGAAGCGAGCCATGCTCCGGTAACCTATTCAGGTTGGTGACGTGTCCGAGCGGCCGAAGGTGCAACACTCGAAATGTTGTTTGGTGTCAAAGCCAACGTGGGTTCAAATCCCACCGTCACCGCCAAGTAGCGAGGCCCCGGGTTTTCTTCGATGGAAACCCGGGGCCTTTGCTTTGCCTGGGAATAGACCCAGTGGCAATACTTCTCCTGCGGCGTGCTCGCCCAGCCGCCAAGGGGTCCGGATGAATCACAGCTCTCCCTTGTCAATAAGCCGGCTATCCGGGGAAGACGATGTGCTGGCTCAGGCTCACGCCACCACCACCCACTCATCCGTGTAATCGGAGAACGGAGGTTTGTCGGGGCAGTCAACAGATGTCGCAATGGCCGATCCCAACTCCATTTCGACCCTGACGCAGGCGCTGACGGTGCGCTGCTGGCCCCACCAGCCCCCACTGGTGGTGAGGTGCTCCCGGTAGTAGTGCTCGGTGTAAAAGTCTCCGTCAGGTTCCCACCCGAATGCGTAGGGGCCGAAACTCTGGCGTTCAAGCTTGGCGCTCACGAGTTCCCTGTTGGTCGTGTCCGTGGCCGCCGTGAACGTGAGGAACCAGTCCTTGCCTTCGGCGGCCCGTTCCCGGATGGCGCTGCGCCCCATCTCCTCGATGGTCGGTGCGGCACACGAAGAAAGGGGCAGCACCAGGACAACCACACCGAGCATCCAGCGTGTCACCACTCGATCATTGCTCATGAGCCGCTCCTACGGTCGGTTTTTCAAGTCCTGGCGTTGGCTTCTGCTTCGACCGGGGCCGACGTTTCCGCCGCCGACGCCGGCTTGGACCGTTGAACGGCGGCCGCGGCTCGCCGATCCGGGGACCGGCCCAGTTCCTCCCGCCGATCAGGATGCCGGCGAGGACGCCGTACCCCCACGCATAGGGAAGTGCTATCTGGTCTGTAGCACCGCCGACGAAACCCAACACGAAGAAAACAACGGGCAGGCCCAGCATGATGAGGCCGTTCCTGACATGCAGCGGCGGCGGGAAGCGGAATAAGGCCCAGCCCGCGATGACAGCGCCGCCGAGAACGGCGGCAGCAGGCGCCGTCGGTGATAGTAGGGCCAGTTGGGCTGTTCCGATGCCGAGCAGCACGATCGCGCAGGCACCGTTGATCAGTGCGAGGCGCCACCCGCCGGAGTACTTGCCGTCCGCTTCAGGCTTGCGTGGGCGGGTCTGCCTCAGTGCTGAGCCGGCACGCGGGCTCGAGCAGATGTATCCGCCGGCAATACCGCCGACGAGGAACCCAATGAACCACGGCCCCGCCGCTGGTATGCCCAGGGCACCCTCGACGTCGAGCGAGATCAGCGTCCAGTAATTCAGCTGGAACGTCCAGAGCATCACCGTGAACGCGCGGAATGATTGTGAGACGACGCGAACCACGAGGAATGCGTAGACCACCCCTACCGCCAGAAAAACTGACGCCTCAAGGAGCCTGCCACCCGCGAACCACACGAACAGACCCAGCATCAGGGCGATCATCCCGGCATAGAAGAACCGTATGTCCCACTGGTCAATCTTCTTCAGCACAGCAATACCCCCATGAATACAAGGGTAGGGCAGGGCAATCCGCAGCCACCGCAGCCAAGATCGCCCCTGCGCGGACGCGGTCCCCCTGAATGTGCAACTATCGGTCCATGCCCCAACCCGCAGAAAAGCCCGTCGCCGTTCGCGCGACGGCTTTCACCAGACCCTCAAGGTGGCTGCAGCGCCCGGTGCGCCTGGTCCGCTACGACGCCTACTGGGCAGATGGCCGGGTGGACTTCGATGTGAGCCTTTCGCAGATGATGTACCGGGGATACCCGGCGGACTTCGCTGCCATTGACGAGACCGTGCACGCCCACTGCCCGGAAGTAGGAACTGGCCAGTGGGTGGGCGAATTCGGCGACGTCGTTGAGGGACCCACCCAGCCTGAACCGAACCCGCCAGGAAAAGTGAGAGGGACGCCACGGAAGTATGGGGTTTCGAGATATGGGTCAAACACGAAGGCGGACCGCGCGTGGCGCCTCGGCTGCGGAGTAGCCGGCCTTGGCCTCGGCGTTTTTCTCACCAGCGGACCGATAAGTGACGGGATCGCCGGTTTCGTGGGAGTTATATTCTGCGCTGGCGGCCTGGCTTCGCTCGCGGGCCTGATCCCCGGCAAACACCGATGGTGGTGAGTCGCACGTCCACGGTGAGGTGATCTTCTGTTTCCGGAGGCCGACACTTCAGGATGCCGGCAGCGCCTACGGCGTTAGCTGACGCGGCGATAGCGGATGTGGGTGGCCAGCGGGGAGTGAAGCACCTCGGCTGGTTCGAAGCCGAAGGATTCAACCCCGCCGAAGATGCGCTCCCCCGACCCGAGCAGTACCGGTGCGATGTCGAGGGTGAGCTCGTCGATCACGCCGGCGATCAGTGCCTGTCGGACGGTCGAAGCACCACCGGCGATGTCCACGCCTTTGTCCCCGGCGGCCTGGCAGGCAGCGGCGTAGGCCGCGTCGAAGCCATCGGTAACGAAGTGGAACGTCGTTCCGCCCACCAGCTGGATCGGGTCATGTCCGTGATGCGTGAGCACGAACACCGGCGCGTGGTAGGGCGGTTCGGCTCCCCACCACCCGGTCCATTCCTCATCCCAGTCCCCGCGGACAGGGCCGAACATATTCCGGCCCATCACATACGCGCCCCGCGGACGCATGAGCCACTCGGTCGCAACCTTGTCGGCATGGTTGGCTCGCGGGTCGCCGATGTGCCAGCGGTGCAACTCCAGCCCCCGCTTGCCCAGGGGGTCCTCGCGGCTCTGGTCCGGCCCGGCGACAAAGCCGTCCAGCGAGATCGACATGTGGCAGGTTGTGTCCGGCACCGGGAACCTCCTGAGTGATTGCGATTTGTATGCGGTCGTGTGCGGATTCCGGTCGGTAACGGCCACAGTCCGGCCGACTTCAGTTTCAGCGTGTTGTTGGTGCTAGTGCTCCGCTTCTGCGGCAGCCTTCTTGGCGTTTTTCTCAGCGTCCTTCTCGGCGCGCAGCGCCTCCGCATCGTGCTGTTCCTCGGCTTTTTCCTTGTGGATGACCTCTGCCAGGAGCTTCTCCATCTCCTTGGCGACGCCGGCCGCTGACGCCGGGTTCTGGCCGGTCACCAGCCGGTCGTCCACCACGACCTTCTCTTCAAAGACACCAGCGGAGACGTGGGTGGTGGCGCCCTGCTCCTCAAGCCGGTCTGCCAAGAAGAACGGGATGACCTTGTCCTTCCCCGCGGCAACCTCCTCGTCGTTGGTGAAGGCAGCGACCTTCCTGCCCTCGACCAGCCGAAAGCCGTTGGCCAATTCGACGTTCAGCAGTCCGGCCGGCCCGTGGCACACAGCGCCCACCACGCCGCCGGCGTTGTAGACGCTGGCTACGAGGTGCTGCAATCCTTCGCTGTCCGGGAAGTCCCACATGGCGCCGTGGCCCCCCACGAGATAGACGGCGTCGTACTGTTCGGGATCAACGACGTCGACGCGGGCCGTGTTGTAGAGACCGGCGCGCGTGGTCTCGTCCTCCGTAAAGGCAACCTGGATGGGATCTTTTGAGTCCACCTCGTCGCGCGGCGGCTGGCCGCCCTGGATGGACGCGAAGTCGACGAAATGCCCTGAATCCTTGAATACCTTCCAGGGGTGAGCCGCCTCGGCCACGTTGTAACCGGTCTTCTCTCCGGTATCGCCGATCTCGGAAACGCTGGTCAGTACCATGAGGATTTTCTTCATGAAGTGCTCCTATCGTCTAAATTCCACCCTACGCCTAGCCCGAATTCAGGTCTTCCCTCAGCCGCAGTCAGAATCTATGTAGAGCCACCTTGTTGCCGGCTATCACGTGGACGACGACGCCGCTCCCTGGATAGACATGGCTCTGCCTCATTCTTCGTTAGGGTGAAAGCTATGTGTACGGCGGCGGGCCGGGCACCGCCCCTTACGAGAACGGACATTGCGGACAAATGGCCGGCGCTGAGTCCCGACAGCATCCAGGACTGCCCAAGTACTGGTACGGGTACGGAGGGTGGAGCAAAGAGGTTGTCATCCACGCTTACACTCGTGAGGAGTGGGGCTTGGGAGGCCACAGTGCCACCGAATCCGCCAACATGGCCAACAGCTTTGCTGGCCAGAGCATCGTTGCCCTGCTGATGACGGTCCCCGCTATCCTGGCCCCTCTCGGAATACTCTTCGGGATCCTCGCCCTGTTCATGTCCTTCCCGGATCCGGGGCACATGGGTATGAGCTTGATCATCGTGCTGGGCTCCGCGGTATGCACCGTCCTGTTCACTGGCGGCTGGCTCCTGAGCATCAGTTCCCTTCGCGCTGAACTCCGTGCCCGCAAGCTCCGCAAGCCCAAGGGGCTGCCAAAGCCGATGTACGCCGTCACCGACGATCAGGCACGCAGATGGTTCGAGAAGCACCCCGGAACCTTGGAGATCACCCGGGAGAACTTCCCTCATAGCACCCGCCCCTTTCCCGGAGAGCCGGGATATTTCGAACCCAAGAGGACCGACCATGGTTTATGACCGTGAGCGTGAGCGGCGCAACGATGCCGTGTACGCCGAACAGGGTTCTTCACTCCCTATGCGTTCATACTCGCCCGTGACGAATACCGGGCGACCCAGCTCCGCAAGCGCCACGGATCCCCAAAACCCGGCACCGGCAGCGTCGACATTGATCTCCTGGAGTTGGGGCTGAAAAGTCCCGACCGACCCGACACGTCCCGATAGGATTCGTTCCGATGTTCAATCAGGATAAGCAGTCCCGCAGGCCTGACTGAAGTCCCGGCTGCATCACCCAGGACTACCGGTTGGCCCGTAGAGGTTTCCCTATTCCGAAACGCAAAGAACATCCCTAACGAAAGGGGACCATCCGTGATTACAGTGCACCTTCGATATGAGATCGATGCAAGCAAGCTCGCTGACTTTGAAGAATATGGACGGCGGTGGATCCGCCTGGTCAACAGGCTGGGCGGAGAGCATCACGGCTATTTCCTTCCGAGCGAAGGTGACAGCGACGAGGCCTTCGCCCTGTTCACCTTCCCGTCACTCGCCGACTACGAGAAGTACCGATCGGCGGCGGCTGTGGATCCCGAGTGCATCGAGGCCTACCGATTCGCGACGGAAACAAACTGCATCCGACGGTACGAGCGAAGGTTCCTCTCTCCCATGTTCGAATAACCGGCGTAGAGGATGACAGGGTGGACTTCTAGTGGTGATGGGACCTGGCGCGGATGATCCCGGCAGAAAGCCCCGCAACGGCTATCAGGGATCCCAGCATGATGGCTACGCCTGAGAAGTAGTCAGTGATCGTCATTTCGGTACACCTTCCATCTAGTGGTGTACCGAAGCTACCCACGCAAACCCTGCGCCGACGCAGGATCGCCGAAAGATTTGCTCACAATTAGGACACGGACCAGGCGCTGCGCCCCGGTCCCTTGTGCTGATGTCTCCCTGCGGACACCATGTAGGGACACCTTTCAACGGCGCCAAGGAGTGGTCTCACCGATGCGAATGCTGATCATGGGCCCTCCGGGCTGCGGCAAGGGCACCCAAGCCGAACGTTTGTCCCGGCATCTCGGCGTCAACGGGGTGTCCACCGGAGACGTCTTCCGTGAGCATGTAAAGAACCTGACGCCGCTGGGCCGTGACGTCGTGGCGCATCTGGACGCCGGCGACTTCGTTCCCGACAGCCTGACCAACCGCATGGTGCGGGACCGCCTGAACGAGGATGACGTCCGGGACGGGTTCCTCCTGGACGGGTATCCACGCAATGCGGCCCAGCAGGCCGAGCTTGACACGATCCTTGCCGCCAACGGGCACGCCCTGGATGTTGCACTCCAACTGACGGCCGACGATACCGAGCTGGTCCGCCGCGTGCTCCGCCGCGCCACCCTGACCGGACGCAGCGACGACACCGAAGACGTGATCCGGCACCGCTTGGAGCTCTACTACCGCGAAACCGAGCCGGTGGCCTCGGCATACTCACGGCGCGGCATCCTGCTCAGCGTCGACGGCATGGGCACGGAAGACGAGGTCTTCGGCCAGCTGCTCGCAGCACTCCGGGAGTCCTTCCCCTCGGCTGTGCCCGATTCAACCCCTTAGGCCATCGCCAGGATGTCCGGCCGCCGCGCGGCCCAGGGCCGCAGCGCTTCCACGGCCGCGCCCACTGTGAACACCGCGGCGTCGTCGTACGGGTGCCCGACGACCTGCACGCCCGTGGGGATCCCGCAGTCCGCCATGCCGCTGGGAACAGCCAGCACCGGGCAGCGGTTGGCGATGTTGAACGGCGCCGTCATGTGGCCCTGCCAGTAGTGCTCGAGCTGTTGCCCGCCGGCGTCGATCCCGTCAAGGTACATGCCACCCGCATCCAGTGCCGCGACGGCGGACGCGGGACAGACAAGGACGTCGAAACCGGCCATGGCGGCAGCCAGCTCGGCCTGCAGGCGGGTCTCGTCCCGGATGCCGTCAACAAAGCGGTTCCCCTCGGCTGCCCGCCTGGCATCCGCCATGAAGCGGCGGGTGTAGGGGGCCAGGAGTTCGGTTGAGCCCTCAGTCTCGTCCTCCATGGCCGGGCCCAGCAGGTAGCCGAAGTGCGTGAACATCGTGCGGCTGATGGACTCCGTGGTCCACGGGAGTTCGATCTCCTCGACAACGGCCCCGGCGTCCTGCAAAGCCGCAGCGACCGCGCGGGTGTTGGCCTCGACGTCGGGCGCTACGGGGTAGTTCCCAAGGCGGATGCACAGGGCGATCCTCATCCCTGCGACGGTTGCCGCTGCGACGGAACCACCGCCGTCGTGCGTCTCCAGTCCAGACACCGCAAGTCCGGGCGCGTCCGCGAGCGAGGTGTGGTCCCCCGGGTGCCGTCCGGCCATGACGTTGGCCAGCAGGGCGGTGTCCGCCACGGTCCGGGCCATCGGCCCGTCGCCGCGGTAGTGGTCGGCGGAGAGCGGCGCCAGGCCGGGGATCCTCCCATACGGCGCCTTATAGCCCACCGTTCCCGTGAACGACGCCGGCAGCCGGGTGGAGCCGGCGATGTCCGAGGCCGTAGCCAGCGGGGCCAGTCCGGCGGCCAGAGCGGCCCCGGAACCGCCCGAGGATCCCCCGGGCGAGAACTGCAGGTTCCACGGATTCCGCGTGACTCCCCACAGCGGACTGTGCGTGACCGTCGCACAGCTGTACTCGGGAGTGGTGGTGCGGGCGTGGATGATGCCGCCCGCACGCCGGATCCGGCCGATGACCGGGTGGTCCTCCGCCGCCAGCTCGTCCTTCCGGGCCACGAGTCCCTGCGAGAGGGTCCGGCCTTTGAGCCCGTGCTTTTCCTTGGCGGCCACCGGCAGGCCCAGCAGCGGGGTGAGGTCCCTGCCGCGGGCGTACTTGGCGGCCGCCTGCCGGGCCGCGGGTAGCGCTTCCTCGAAGAGCGTTTCGGTCAGGGCGTTGACTTCCCCGTTGACGGCCTCCGCCCGCGCAATCACGGCTTCCATCACCTCCACCGGGGAAAGCTCCCGGGTGCGGAAGAGCCGCAGCGCCGTGGCGGCGTCGAGGTAGTGCAGCTCCGTCATGCGAGGGCCCCGCCGACGAGCTCCCGGGCCACACCGGTCAGCATGTCCACTCCCGCCACCATGTCGGCATCGGTGGTGAATTCACGTTCGCAGTGCGAGACGCCGTCCACGCTGGGGATGAACAGCATGACGGACGGTGCCACGGTATTCATCGCAACGGAGTCATGCCCCGCCATGGTCTGGATCCGCCGGGCGGAGAGTCCCAGGTTGGCTGCCACCTTGTCCGCCAGTTCCAGGCCGGCCTCGGGGAAGCGGCGGATGGGCCGGATGTCGAAGTCCTTCACGTTGACCTTGATGTCGTGTTCCCGGGCCAGCACGTCGATCTTCTTCAGCAGGGTGGCCCGGGCGGCCTTGACGATCTCCGGATCGCCCGAGCGCAGGTCCGCCACGAGGTGCACCCTGCGGGCCACCACGATCGGGGAGTTCGGCTCCAGGGTCAGCTGGCCCACGGAGGAAACCAGCGCCTCGTCCCCGAAGTCGCCGGTGACGTCGTGCACCATCAGGATGATCTTCGACGCCGCCACCAGGGCGTCATGCCGGTCCGCCATGGCGGTGGCGCCCGTGTGGGACTGCTCCCCCAGCACCTCGATGTCCAGCTTCTGCGTGTACCAGCTGCTGTCCACCAGGCCGATGTTGATGCCTTCCCGCTCCAGGATCCGGCCCTGCTCAATGTGGATTTCCGCGTAGCCCGCCACGTCCAGGCCCTCGGCGGTACCCAGGTATCCGATGCCGTCCAGGGCTTCACGGACGGTGACGCCCTGCAGGTCCCGGACATCGAGCATCCGCTCCCGTTCCAGCAGGCCGGCGAAGACCGAACTTCCCATGATGCTCGGGGCGAACCGGCCGCCCTCCTCGTTGAACCAGTTCACCACCGCAAGGTTGAAACGGGGCGCTGCTCCGCCCTCCGCAACCTCGGAACCGAGCCGGCGTGCCGCGTGCAGTGCCGCGATCACGCCGTAGGCGCCGTCGAAACGGCCGCCCAGTGGCTGGCTGTCCAGGTGCGATCCGGTCAGCACGTACGGTGCACCGGGAGTCCACTCCAGCAGCCCGAACATGTTGCCGATGCCGTCCACCCGGAGTTCCCAGCCGGCGTCGTGCACCCAGGCGGCGAACCAGTCGCGCGTCTGCGCATCCTCGGCGGTGGCCGCCTGGCGGTCAACGCCGTGGTTGGGTGTGGCGCCGATGGTGGCCACGTGGTGGAAGTCGGAGAGGAAAGCTGCTGAATTCATGGGAAGTCCTTAGTGTATTGCTGTGAAGAAGGGCAGGCGGCGGGCTTAGCCCATGCGTCCGCGGGTCTCGGGCACCTTGGTGAACAGCACCAGGAGGAGTACGACGGCGGCAGCGGCCGCCATGTAGAAGCCCGGCGCGTGCGGCACACCGGTTCCTCCAACGAGGGCGGTGCCGATGAACGGGGCGGTGCCGCCGAAGAGGGCGTAGGCGCCGTTGTAGCTGATGGCCGCTGAGGTGAAGCGGGTGCGCGTGGTGAAGATCTCGACGAAGAAGGTGTAGCAGCCGCCGCCGTAGATGCAGAGCGCCACCACGAACAGGGACTGTCCCAGCAGTGCCAGCGGCAGGCTGCCGCTGGTGACCAGCATGAAGCTCGGCACGGACAGCACGGCGAGGGCGAGGGAACCTGCGATGAGCATCGGCTTGCGGCCGAAGCGGTCCCCGAGGCGGCCGCCGATCGGCAGGAGGATGGCGTAGAGGGCCAATGCTGCGGCGTTCACCATCAGCGACTGTTCACGGCTGAGGTGGCCGGTGGTCTGCACGTAGGAAACGAAGTAGGCCGAGAGGAAGTAGAAGCCCATGGCCGTCAGGCCCATCACGAAAATGACCTGCACCATGCGGAGGCGGTTCTCGCGGAAGGCCTCGCGGACGGGGCTGAATTCCTTGGTCCGGGCCGCCTTGGCCTCGTTGAACGCGTCGCTTTCCACCGTGCGGCTGCGGATCCACACCCCGAACAGGGCCAGCGGCAGTGCGAGCAGGAACGGCAGGCGCCAGCCCCAGGCCATAAAGGCTTCGTTGGGCATCGACTGGCTGAGGACCAGGATCATGGTGCCCGCGACCACGGAGGGCAGGGCGGTGGCGGCGATGGTGATGTTGAGCCAGAAGCCGCGCTTGTTGACCGGGGCGTGCTCGAAGACGAATGACGGCGCACCGACGGATTCCCCGCCGGCCGAGAAGCCTTGGATGAGGCGGCAGAGCACCAGGAGCGCAGGGGCCCAGGCGCCGATCTGGCCGTAGGTGGGCAGGAGCCCCATCAGGGCGGTCGCACCGCCGATGGCGATCAGGGTGATGGTCAGGACGCGCCGCCGGCCGATCCTGTCGCCGAGTGCGCCGAAGAACAGGCCGCCGATGGGGCGGACCACGAAGGCGACGCCAAACGTGGCGAAGGTGGCCAGCAAGGCAGCCACCGGGTTGCTGCCGGGGAAGAACAGCTGCGAGAAGATCACGGCAGTAAGGCCGTAGAGGGTGAAGTCGTAGAACTCGATGAACTGGCCGATGCTTCCGCCCAGCAGGACGCGCTTTTGCATCTTGGTGGTGCCCGGCTGTCCGGCTCCGGGGCGGACGGCGTCCTTCTGGAGGGTCGCAGCGCCTGGGCCGGCGGGGTTCATGGAGGATGTGGTGCCCGGCTCCGCGGCCGGCTGCGGCTGGTTCTTGATGTCGTTGATGGTCATGAGAGCCACGCTAGGTTTGCCGTGTTTCCGGTACCCGATGCCGCGTTACGGGCATTTGAAGAATTTTTTACGGACGTTGCCGCGCTGTTGCCGCGATACGCCGGTCCGGACATGCGTCGGACACATTGTGTGTGATTCGGAACCATTGAATCTCCTTTGATCAACATGGTCAGCTCGCTGGGGGGTTTCGGCCCAAGCCGTGTTTGCGGGGTTTTCGCCGCTGGAGGATCCCCGGATCCACCCGGTTGCATCCACTGTGTGTGATCCCGTTCACATCTGTCCAATTGATTGTTTTTGAGGAATCGATCGATTTTGTCAATGGCTGCGCGGCCGGGTTTGCGGCAGGAGTGATGCCGGGTCCGGCCGTGCCGGTCAGTTGCGCGACGCCCCGTAGAGGCGGAGGCAGGTCTCCTCAAACGCCAGGGCACGCCGCGTTGGCTGCACGCCCTCAGGACGGACCAGCATCACTTCGATCGGCGGCAAATTGTCCGTCAGCGTCAGGGCCACCACCTTGCCGCCGGAGTAGGTCATGTCGCTGTGGAGCCGCTGGTTCAGCAATGCGTAGCCGTGGCCCTTCGCCACGAATGACCGGACCGTCTCATACCCTGCGAATCGGTGCCGGACATTGGGCACCACCCCGGCGATGACATAGAGCTGCTCGAAGTACTCCCGGCTGTGCGGCAGGTCCAGCACCACGGCGGGTTCGCCGTCGAGCTCCTTGAGTGAAATGGTCTTTTCGGGCCGTGCCGCGGCGGGATGCCCGGCATGGACCAGCACGTGCGGCGGGACGCGTTCCAGCACCTGGTACGTGAAGCCCCGGCCCAGTCCGAGGCCGTACGTGAGCGCCACATCGCACTGCCCTTCCAGCAGGGCCGTCTGGAGGCTGGCCAGGTCGGCCTCCAGGAAGGAAACCTCAACACCCGGGTGCTGCATCTCGAACGTCTGCAAAATGGCGGGAAGCCTGAAGGGCGCCAGCGGAGCAAACACGCCCACTTTGAGTTCACCCACCAGGCTGGCCGCCAGGCCGCGGGCGGATTCGTAGAGCGAATCGGCATGCTCCAGCAGCACCTTGATGTCCTGGGCAAGCTGCCGTCCGGTCGGCGTCAGGCGCAGGCCGCGCGTCCTGAGCCGCACAAACAGCTGCGTGGACAGGCTCGCTTCAAGCTGTGCCATGGCCGTGGACAGGGTGGACTGGGTCACCAGCAGCCGGTCTGCGGCCGCCGTCATGTTCTCGAGCTCCGCTACCACCGCAAAATACCGCAGCTGGGTCAGCGTAAAGGGCTTAGCCATCCGTCAATGTTCGCATTCTGCGGCATCTGCCGCGTTCAGTGGAGTTTTTGTCCACATAACGCGTCCAAAAGGGGTCCTAAGTCGCGTTATGTGGACAAAAACTCCATCAGGGGGTGGGCTCTGATTCACAGCGCCTGGAGCCTGTGCAGCAGGAGGGCGACGTGCAGCGACGTCCGGGATTCGGCGTCGTCCAGGTCAACCGCCAGGAGCTCCTCCAGCCGGGCCAGCCGGGCATACAGGGTGGGCCGGCTCAAATAGCCACTCCGTGCCAGCGCCGCCTTGTTTCCGCCGGATTCGAGGTACTGGCCCAGCAGGTCCAGGTACCCGCCGTTCCCCCGGGCCTCGGCCTGCAGCAGGCTTTCCAGTTCGGACTCCACAAACTGCTGTACGCGCGGATCGTTGCGCAGGAGCGCCAGCAGCCCCCGCAGCCGGATGTCGGTGGCACGGTAGAACGGCTTTCCGGCACCGCGCAGCGTCGCCGCCGTTTCGGCGACGTGGGCAGC
The DNA here is from genome assembly GCF_040683875.1 of Arthrobacter sp. NPDC093128. Taxonomy (NCBI): domain Bacteria; kingdom Bacillati; phylum Actinomycetota; class Actinomycetes; order Micrococcales; family Micrococcaceae; genus Arthrobacter; species Arthrobacter sp. NPDC093128. The sequence goes on along the minus strand of NZ_JBFBEY010000017.1, from coordinate 29,238 downwards.
CTCATCAATGCCGGCCGCCGCCTCCAGCAGGGAACCCCGGGGACGTCCGACGCCGATGGTCCATGCCGGTGCCGCCGCGCCCTTCAGGCGGGTGCCGCCGTCGTCCGCTGCCTGTGTACCGCCGCCGGCCTGCCCCGCCAGCGCATCCGCCAGCCGCTGCAGTGAGGCGTCCTCGAGCTGCTTCGCCGGGAGGGCGAGGATCATGCCCACCGATCCGGACTGGATACTGGCAGTCAGTGCGCTGCCCGCCGTGGACTTCACCACCTTGGCCAGCAGTTCCAGGAGGGCGCGTTCATCCTGCTGGCCGGCCAGCGGATCGCGGGACTGTGCGCCGTCGGACGTCGGCGCAGCCTGCGCGGAGGCGCCGGTGCGGTACACGATCGGCACATAGAACGGCGAGCGCTTCAGCCCCAGGGCTCCGGCGCGCGCCAGGGCCTCCGCCTCGCTGAGCCCCCGCGGGTGGCGGAGGGCGTTGAGCAGCCCGGCCTTGGCCTGCTGGCTGAGCTCGCGCCGGTCCCGCTCGGCGAGGCGGTTGATCGCGAGGGTCTGCGCCGCGCGTTCAAGCACCATGGCCGCGGTTTCCTCGTCGTCCGGGGTTACCGGAAGGACCAGCCGTCCCCACAGCTGCTCCCGGACACCCACCGGAACTTGCAGCCAGTTTTCCGGGCCGGTGCGGACGGTTCTCGCGGAGGACGGCGTGGTCCGGGAGCGGCGCTCCCAGTCACGCAGCAGCTCTGTTGTGGCCAGGCCCTGCGCCGAGTAGGCAAGGACCAGGTGGGACAGGTCCTCCAGCACCACCGGCGCTCCGATCATCCCGGCGGCCTGCTCCACCACCCGCTCCGTTCCGGCGCTTTCCAGGCTGAGGATCGTAAAGGCCTCGTGGACATCGCGGGCGCGTTCCACGCGCTCAAGCTGCTCCGCCACGATCATCCGGTGCACCACCTCGGTGACCTCGACGAAGCGCACCCGCCGCTGCACCACGATCACCGGCAGCGTGCATGACTTCGCCGCCGCCTGCAGCGCGGCCAGGCTGCGGTCCCGTTCCCCCACCAGTTCCACGATCAGCCCGGCGGCCGAGGATTCCTCGAGGGACCGGATGAACGACGCCGTGGCTTCGGGTTCCTTCTCCAGCTCCAATCCGGTGGTGAGCACCAGCTCGCCGCCGGAGAGAAGGCTGGAAATGTCCAGCATCTCGCTGACGTGGACCCAGCGGACCGGTGCATCGAGGCCGGCAAGGCCGCCCGGGGCGCCGCCGAGAATCTGCGGCGAGGCGGCGCGAAGTACGGGGAGGCCAAGAATGGTGCGTAGGGTTGGCAGCATTTACACAGTGTAACGGCGGCCACGTTTTCCTTTACACATCGCCCCTTATGGCGGCGGTCCTCCGGCGACAGACTGGACGCAACGCATGAAGCGACCACAAGCCACCACCTAAGGAGATTCCTTGAACATCGTCGAGCACTGGATCAACGGCAGCTACGTCCCGGCCGGCGAGCGCACGGCGCCCGTCACCAACCCCGCCACCGGAAAAGTCACCGCCCAGGTGGCACTGGCCAGCACCGAGGACAGCAACGCCGCGATCGCCGCCGCGAAGGCAGCCTTCCCTGCCTGGCGCGACACGTCCCTCGCCCGCCGCACGCAGGTCCTCTTCGCTTTCCGCGAGCTGCTCAACTCCCGCAAGGACGAGCTCGCCGCCATCATCACCTCGGAGCACGGCAAGGTCCTCGACGATGCCTTGGGCGAGGTGACCCGCGGCCAGGAAGTGGTCGAGTTCGCCTGCGGCATCCCGCACCTGCTCAAGGGCAGCTACACCGAAAACGCCTCCACGAAGGTTGACGTCCATTCCATCCGCCAGGCCCTCGGACCGGTTGCCATCATCAGCCCCTTCAACTTCCCGGCCATGGTTCCCATGTGGTTCTTCCCGCTCGCCATCGCCGCCGGCAACACCGTGATCATCAAGCCGAGCGAAAAGGATCCGACGGCCGCCAACTGGATGGCAGAGCTGTGGAAGCAAGCCGGGCTGCCGGACGGCGTCTTCAACGTCCTGCACGGCGACAAGGTTGCCGTTGACGCCCTCCTCACCCACCCTGACGTCAAGGCCGTTTCCTTCGTGGGCTCCACCCCGATCGCCAAGTACGTCTACCAGACCGCGACGGCCCACGGTAAGCGTGTCCAGGCCCTCGGCGGCGCCAAGAACCACATGATCGTACTGCCCGACGCCGACCTGGACCTCGCCGCGGACGCCGCGGTCAACGCAGGCTTCGGTTCGGCCGGCGAGCGCTGCATGGCGATCTCGGCCCTGCTGGCCGTGGGCGACATCGCCGACGAACTCGTGGCCAAGATTGCCCAGCGCGCCAACTCCCTGCGGACCGGCGACGGCCTGCGCGGCTGCGACATGGGCCCCCTCGTCACGGCCCAGCACAGGGACAAGGTTGCCGGCTACGTGGACGCCGGCGAAGCGGCAGGCGCCACGATCGTCGTCGACGGCCGGACCATCTCCCCGGACGCCGAAGGTGACGGCTTCTTTGTCGGCCCCACCCTTTTCGACAACGTCACCACCGACATGTCCATCTACCAGGACGAGATCTTCGGGCCCGTCCTGTCCGTAGTCCGCGTGGACACCTATGACCAGGCAGTCGAGCTGATCAACAACAACCCGTACGGCAACGGCACCGCGATCTTCACGAACGACGGCGGCGCGGCCCGCCGCTTCGAGAACGAAGTGGAGGTGGGCATGGTGGGCATCAACGTCCCTGTCCCTGTTCCGATGGCGTACTACTCGTTCGGCGGCTGGAAGAACTCACTGTTTGGCGACACCCACGCCCACGGCACCGAGGGCGTCGGCTTCTTCACCCGCGGCAAGGCCGTCACCTCCCGCTGGCTCGATCCCAGCCACGGCGGCATCAACCTCGGCTTCCCGCAGAACGCCTGACCGGCGCTCCTTCGAAAGGAACAGTCATGACTTCCACGATTGAAAGCAGCGTCCTGCCGCAGTCCGGGGACGCCGGGACGGCCGGCCGCGCCTACGAGCTGGACCGCAAGCACGTCTTCCACTCCTGGTCCGCCCAGGACCTCCTGGATCCGATGGTCATCACCGCGGCCGAGGGCTCCCACGTGTGGGACGGCGACGGCAACAAGTACCTCGACTTCTCCTCCCAGCTGGTCAACACCAACATCGGCCACCAGCACCCCGCCGTCGTCGCTGCCATCGCCGCACAGGCTGCGAAGCTGTGCACCATCGCCCCGAGCTATGTCAACGACGCCCGGTCGGAAGCCGCGCGGCTGATCGCCGAACGCACGCCGGGGGAACTGGACCGGATCTTCTTCACCAACGGCGGCGCCGACGCCAACGAACATGCCGTCCGGATGGCCCGGCTCCACACCGGCCGCCACAAGGTCCTCTCCGCCTACCGTTCGTACCACGGCGGCACCCAGCTCGCGGTCAACCTCACCGGCGACCCCCGCCGCTGGCCCAGCGACACCGGAAGCACCGGCACCGTCCACTTCTTCCCGCCCTACCTCTACCGCACGGCGTTCCACTCCACCACCGAGGAGGAGGAAAGCCAGCGCGCCCTGGAGCACCTCGAGCAGCTGATCAGCCTCGAGGGCCCGGCCACCATCGCGGCGCTGATCCTGGAATCCGTTCCCGGGACCGCCGGCATCTACATGCCGCCGCCCGGCTACCTGCAGGGCGTCCGGGAGCTGTGCACCAGGCACGGCATCGTCTTCATCGCGGACGAGGTCATGGCCGGCTTCGGCCGCACGGGCAAGTGGTTCGCCGTCGAGCATTTCGACGTCGTTCCGGACCTGCTGACCTTCGCGAAAGGCGTCAACTCCGGCTACGTCCCGCTCGGCGGTGTGGCCATCAACCCCGAAATCGCCGCGACCTTCGGGGAACGCGTCTACCCCGGCGGGCTCACCTACTCCGGACACCCGCTGGCCACAGCAGCCGCCGTCGCCACGATCAACACCATGGAACGCGAGGGCATCGTGGAACACGCCGCGTTCCTGGGCGAAACCGTCATCGGCCCCGCGCTAGCCGGCTTTGCCGAGCGGCACGCGTCAGTGGGCGAGGTCCGCGGCACCGGCGTGTTCTGGGCCATCGAGCTCGTCAGGGACCGGACCACACGGGAACCGCTGGCGCCCTACGGCGGCTCCAGCCCGGTGATGAACGAGCTTGTCGCAGCGTGCAAATCCAAGGGCCTGCTGCCGTTCGCCAACTTCAACCGGATCCACGTGGTCCCGCCCTGCAACACCAGCGTGCAGGACACCGAAGCCGGCCTGGCCATCCTCGACGAAGTCCTGGAAATCGCCGATCAGGCCATCGCCTGACCGCTCCCCCTGTACCGTCCAATAGCCGGGCCCCGGGTACCCCCGCAAAAGGGGATCCGGGGCCCGGCTGCTGACCTTTGGGCGGTAAACCGCCGGGCTACGGAGCGCCGGGTTAAGGAACGGGTTAAGGAACGTCCTAAGGAACGTCCGGGCGCTGGTCCGGCCGCTGGTCTGGGCGCTGGTCCGGCCTGTGGCCGCGCAGGTTGTCCTGGACCTTGCCGAACAGATCCTTGATGGTGGACTCCGTGTTGGTAAGCATGTCCGGCTGGACGTAGACATTCTGCGTCGGCGGCAGGCTGTAATGCGACGGCAGCCCTCCGGTGCCGTCAACGCCCTCCAGCGCGACGGTCACGCCGCCTTCCTTGCGTGCAATGGCGCCGATCCGGCCGAACACCAGCGTGAACTCGTCCGGCTGGAAGCTGACGGTTTGCCCGATGTGTGTCCGGTTGAGCTCGCCCGCGGCTACTGCCTTCTCGTTGCCGGTCCCTGAGTAGTCCATGATCTCTCCTAAAGGTGGATGGCAGCTTACGCCAGCAGTCTAGGGCGGGACACGGATGCCGCATAGACCACGCTGGACGGCTGCACAATACTTTGCGGCACCATCATCACTTCATCCATTGAAAGCCGTCCCGGCCAGCGGCTTAGATGAATCTTGTCGGCGCTGACACACCAGTTGCCGCAGGGGAATCAAGCAGGCTTCTAGGAACGGGCATCGAGGAACATTGTGACGTCACAAACGAATTGGGTTGGCAGCGGACCGGGCTGGGACGACGTGCAGGTTGGGGACAGCGTGCAGCTGAGCCGGAACGGGCGAATCGAATTCACCGGCCAGGTGGACGACCGCACCGCAGCCGGTGACATCGTCTGGATCAAGTCGAGCCTTGGCCGCAGGCGGCTCTTTCACGTCGAAGACGGCTTTCAGCTCGCCGGGAGCAGCATGTGATCGCGGCAGCTGAAGACGCACTTTGTGATGAGGACTGCCACTATTGCTCTGGGCCGGAAACGGACTAGCCGTAACGGAACTCATTTCCCCGCTAGAATTGCAGGGATCCGCAAGCCTCCTCCCGCACTAATGCCGGTGTCCCGGAGCGCGCGGACCGAAGCCGGCAACGAACCAGCCTGAGGGAGGACTCCGTGCGCACTCACCACGCCCGGACTCCTTTCCATTCCCTCCGAGCTGCCATGGTTGCCGCCATGATTGTGACTCTCGGCGCGGCCGCCCACGTGGTTGGCGGCGGCGAACTGCCGCTTCCGGGCATCATGCTGGCTGTCCTGGCGCTCACCGGAATGGCGGCCACCGCGGCCACCCGCCTCAGACTGAATTTTCCCGCGATGGCGGCGCTCCTGGGAGCCGGCCAGCTGGTCCTGCACGAGGCCTTCAGCGCCTTTAGCTCCCCCGCCGGGACCGTGCATGCAAATGTACTGGGGCATCACCCGGCAACCCCGTCGCTGGCCGGATTCCCACTGGAAACCGCCGGCGCCGCCCACGTGCACCAGGCCGATTCCCCCTGGGCCGCCTCCCTGATGCTGGCCGGGCATGCCCTGGCCACCCTCGCCTGCGCGCTGCTACTCGCCAAGGGCGAGGCCGCCCTCTGGTCCCTCGCCGCGTGGCTCCGGCCCCTCGTTCAGCTTCCCGACGCGGCAATGCCCGACGTCGCCGCGGCACCTGCCGCCGCCGGCTGGCCGGCGGATTCCGCGCCGCTCCCCTGGCGCAACCTCAGGCCGGACTGCAGGCGGGGCCCGCCCGCCGCCGTCGTTCTTTCCTGACACCTTTTCCTGGCTCCGGCCTGCCCGCCGAACCGCCGCTCTCGGCAGTTCCAGCGGCCCCGTGCCGCGGCACCGGACGCCCCTCCATAAGTTTTGTGCACCGCCACTGGCCCCGTGCACCTTTGAAAGGCCCTCTTTTGAAAAAGTCATCACCCAAGTCCTTCCGCCGTACCCTCTCCGCAACGGCCGTGGCCGGCGGCACCGCGGCACTCATGCTGGCCGGAGTCACGGCTGCATCCGCGCACGTCGGCGTCACCCCGGACAAGACCGACGCCAACTCCTATGCGCTGCTCACCTTCGGCATTCCGCATGGCTGCGACGGTTCAGGCACCACCAAGGTGACCATCACGCTGCCCGAGGAACTCAACGACGCCCAGCCCACGGTCAACCCGAACTGGACCGTGCAGAAGGTAGTGGAGCAGCTGCCGGAACCGAAGAAGCTCGCGGACGGCGCAACCATCACCAAGCGGACCAGCCAGATCGTGTACACCGCCAAGGCACCGCTTGACCCCGAACTCCGGGACGCGTTGGTGCTCTCCGTCAAGCTCCCCGATGCCGCCGGCAAGACCCTCCATTTCCCCACGCTGCAGAACTGTGAGCAGGGGCAGACGGACTGGTCCGAGATCGCCAAGGACGGCCAGGACCCGCACTCCCTCGAAGCGCCGGCACCGTCGCTCACCGTCACGGCTGCGGCCGCGGACAGCCACGGGTCGGCGTCAGAAACGCCGGCGGCCGCGGCCCACGCCTCATCCGTATCGGACGAGGGGGCGGACGACGGCTCGCAGGCGCGCAGCTGGGCGGGCCTCGTAGCAGGCCTCGGCGGACTTGCCCTCGGCGGGGTGGCACTGATGCGCAGCAGGAACGGCAAGTCCGCTGCAGCCCGTGTTGCAGCGGCCACTTCCGAACCCGGCGCTTCCGAACCGACTGATTCCAAGCCCGGGAAATAGCACACGGAACGTAGTACGCGGGTTGGTGCCCGGAAATCACAATCCGGGCATCAATCCGCGGCATCGGTCGTGGCATCGTTGACTCAGGCAACCGCGGGCATGAAGGTTGAGCCATGAGGTCTCAGCCATTTAAAAACGGTCTTGTCATCACGACGGCGGTCGCGGCCGCCACCCTCCTGCTCACAGCGTGCGGGCCCAGCCAGCCCCAGTCCCAGGGGACTCCGGAGCCGGCATCCACTTCAAGCAGTCCGTCCGGCTCCTCCGCGCCGGCCACAAGCCAGGCGCCCGGCAGCACACCGCCGTCGTCGGCCCCTGCACCCGCGGGACCCGCGCCGTGCAAGGCCGCGAACCTGACGGTGACGGACGATTCCGCCGGGGGCGGCGCCGCCGGAAGCGTCTATTCCAAGCTCATCCTTACCAACGCCGGCGCAGAACCCTGCCTTCTGAGGGGCTTCCCGGGCGTCTCCCTCACAGCGGACGCCACCGGAGCCCCCATCGGGGCCCCCGCCCGGCAGGACGGGTCCTCGCCCGTCGCGGATGTGCTGCTGGCCCCCGGCCAGGCCGGAGCCGCGGAGATGCGCTACACGCAGGCGGGTAATTACCCGGACTGCACCGTAACGCAGGCTGCGGGCTACCGGATTTATCCGCCTGAAGACACCGCCTCGCTCTTCCTGGCCCTGCCCCGGAGCGCCTGCGCCAATGACGAGATCGAGCTGCTGACCATCGGGGCGTTCCACGCCATGTAGGAATTCGAGGTAGCCGCCCGGTCCTGTTCCCCGGTCACGCAGCCCATGACATGATAAGTCGACTTATGAACTCTTTCGGAGTCCCGACGGTGATGTCACGGGACTGAGGAAAGGCAGGCCGGCCGATGACCTCATTGTGGTTGGACCGCACCCACATGTTCCGCAGCGACCAGTTCCATCCCCGCAGCACGTTTGACACGGTGGTGGCGGGGGCCGGGCTGACCGGGCTGGTGACGGCCCTGCTCCTCGCCCGGTCAGGCAAGAAAGTGCTGGTTATCGAAGCCAGGAGCCCGGGCGCCGTGACCACCGGCAACACCACGGCGAAGGTTTCCCTGCTGCAAGGCACTGTGCTGTCGGAGCTGAGGAACCAGTATTCGCAGAAGGTGGTGGATGCCTACGTCGAGATGAACCGCGAGGGGCAGGCCTGGCTGCTGCGGTACCTCGACGGCCGGGGCGTGGCGTACCAGCGCCGGGATGCCTTCACGTATGCCACTTCTGAAGACGGCACGGACATCCTCCGTAAGGAATTGGCGGCGGCCCAGGCTGCCGGACTTGCTGTGGAGTATGTCCGGGAACCCGGGCTCCCTTTTCCCGTCAAAGGTGCGCTCCGCCTGGGCCAGCAGGCACAGATCCACCCCATGGAAGTCATCGACGCCCTGATGGACGACGTCCGCTCGCACGGAGGTCAGATCGTTTCCGGCGTGCGGCTGAACGGGTTCCGGGGACTTGGCGCGCTCCGGGGTGCGGAACTGGAGGTCCAAACAGATCACGGACCCGTGCGTGCCGGGGACGTGGTGCTTGCCACGGGGACCCCGGTCCTGGACCGGGGGCTCTATTTCGCCAAACTCAAGCCGTTGCGGTCCTACGCGGCGGCCTTCGAATTGCCCGGGACAACCGCTGTCCCGGACGGTATGTTCCTGTCCGTTGAGCAGCCGATCCGATCCCTGCGCGATTATCCCGCCGACGGCCGTCGGCTCCTCCTGGTGGGAGGCAACGGGCATCCGGTGGGCCGCGCCAGGTCAACGCAGGCCTACCTCGACACACTGATCGACTGGACAACGGCGAAATTCCCCGGCGCCAGCCTCACCCACTCGTGGTCCGCCCAGGACTACCGGGCCACCAACCTGATGCCTTTCTTCGGCAAGCTGCCGCGGGGGCTGGGCCGGGTCTATTTCGCCACGGGGTACAACAAATGGGGCATGGCCAACTCCGTGGCCGCCGCCCTGGACATCACGGCCGACATCCTCGGCACCCGGCTCCCCTGGGCCAGTGTCATCCACCACCGGGTCACGTCCCCGGCCGGAGCCGCCTCGGCAGCAACCCTCAATGCGGCGGTGGCCGCCACGCTGGCCAGGGATTGGGCGCAGGTGGGACTCAAGCGCCTGGACGAGTCACGCGAGCAGCCGCCGGAGGGGGCAGGCCTGGTGTTCCGCCGCGGCCGGAAGCCGGTGGCCGTGTCCACCGTCGACGGCACCCGCTGCCAACTGTCGGCCGTCTGCACTCATCTGGGCGGGATTGTGCGCTGGAACGACAGCGAAAAGTCCTGGGACTGCCCGCTCCACGGTTCCCGCTTCAGCAGCACCGGGACGGTGCTGGAAGGTCCGGCCACCCGCGATCTGCGGCAGATTGACTGACCTCGCGGGGGCCTCGCCGGAACCTGCCGGCAGTGCCGCCAATAGTGTCGGTGCGGTAGGGCATGATGGAGGAATGCAGGGGAAGGACGCCGCCGGCGGGCCGTCAGGCAAAAATCAGTCAGGCGAAAAACAACCAGGCGGCACACCATCAGGTACGCCAGCCGGCGGGACTTCTTCCGGGCGGACCATGGACAGGTTCAGCCAGTCCACCAGGGAGTGGTTCCTCGGTGCGTTTTCCGCGCCCACACCCGCACAAAACGGGGCCTGGGACGCCATTTCGTCCGGCTCCCATGCGCTGGTGGTTGCCCCGACCGGCTCCGGCAAAACCCTCGCAGCATTCCTCTGGGCACTCGACCGCCTCCAGGCGTCCGCTCCCGCCGAGCCGGAAGCACTGCCCGGCCTGGACCCGGCTGCCAAAGGCAGGAAACCGAAGGCGCCCCGGCGCAAGACCCGCGTCCTGTACATATCGCCGCTCAAGGCGCTCGGCGTCGACGTCGAACGCAACCTCCGGGCGCCGCTGATCGGCATCACCCAGACAGCCAAACGGCTGGGCCTGCCCGCACCGCTGATCACCGTGGGGGTCCGTTCGGGGGATACGACGACGGCGGACCGCCGCGCGCTGCTCTCCCACCCGCCGGACATCCTCATCACCACCCCGGAGTCCCTGTTCCTTATGCTCACGTCCCGGGCGCGGGAAACCCTGGCGGAGGTGGACACCATCATCGTGGACGAGGTCCACGCCGTCGCCGGCACCAAGCGCGGCGCGCACCTGGCTGTGTCGCTGGAACGGCTGGATGCGCTCCTGCCCAAACCCGCGCAGCGGATCGGCCTCTCAGCCACCGTGGAGCCCCGCGAACTCGTGGCCCAGTTCCTCGCAGGATCCGCCCCGGTGGAAATCGTGGCGCCGCCGTCCAAGAAGAACTGGGACCTGACCGTGTCCGTTCCGGTGGAGGACATGTCCGATCTGCAGGGGGCTGCCGGCGCGTTCGACTCCGGCCCCGCGTCGGGGCTGCAGCCACAGGCGTCCATCTGGCCGCATGTGGAGGAGAAGATCGTGGACCTGGTGATGGCCAACCAGTCCACGATTGTGTTCGCCAATTCGCGCCGCCTCGCCGAACGCCTGACGGCCCGCCTCAACGAGATCCATGCCGAACGTGAACTGGTGGCGGCGGGCGGCGGCTGGGGCGAATTCGGCGCCGGGGCGCCGGACTTCGAATCCTCGCCGTCAGCAATACAGTCCGCCCTGCCGTCGGCGGGGCCGGCCGCGGGCGCCGGCATACCGGCGACGCCGGCCCACATGATGGCGCAGGCGGGCAGCACCGCCGGCGCCGATCCCGTGCTGGCACGGGCCCACCACGGTTCCGTATCAAAGGACCAGCGCGCGCTGATCGAGGACGACCTGAAGTCGGGCCGGCTGCGGTGCGTGGTCGCCACGTCCTCCCTGGAGCTCGGAATCGACATGGGCGCTGTGGACCTGGTGGTCCAGGTGGAGTCGCCGCCGTCCGTGGCCAGCGGGCTGCAGCGGGTGGGCCGTGCCGGTCACCAGGTGGGCGAAGTGTCCCAGGGCGTCCTGTTCCCCAAGCACCGTGCCGACCTCGTGCATACGGCCATTACCGTGGAGCGGATGCTCGGCGGCAAGATCGAGCGGCTCAGTGTTCCCGCCAACCCGCTGGACATCCTGGCGCAGCAGACGGTGGCGGCCACGGCCCTGGGCTCCATCGATGTGGAGGAATGGTTCTCCACGGTCCGCCGGTCCGCCCCGTTTGCTTCCCTCCCCCGGTCCGCGTTCGAGGCCACGCTGGACCTGCTGGCCGGCCGCTACCCGTCCGACGAATTCGCCGAGCTCCGGCCCAGAATCATCTGGGACCGGAACGCCGGCACCATCGAGGGCCGCCCCGGGGCGCAGCGGCTGGCCGTGACGTCCGGCGGCACCATTCCGGACCGCGGGCTCTTTGGCGTCTACATCATCGGCACCGAGGTGGAAGGCTCTGCCTCGCCTTCCAGCGAGGGCAAGGCTGCCAGTCCCGGGGCCTCCGCCGCCAAGGGTGGCCGGCGTGTGGGTGAACTCGACGAGGAGATGGTCTACGAATCCCGGGTGGGCGACATCTTCGCCCTCGGTGCCACCAGCTGGAAGATCGAGGACATCACGCACGACCGCGTCCTGGTGTCCCCGGCCTTCGGCCAGCCGGGAAAGCTCCCCTTCTGGAAGGGGGATTCGCTGGGCCGTCCGGTGGACCTGGGCCGCGCCCTGGGCGCCTTCGTGCGTGAACTGTCCGCGTCCGACGTCGGACCGGCCATGGAGCGGTGCAAGGCCAGCGGGCTTGACGACTTTGCCGCGAACAACCTGATCCAGTATTTGGCCGAACAGAAGCTGGCCACCGAAGTGGTCCCCAGCGACACCACACTCGTGGTGGAGCGGTTCCACGACGAACTGGGCGATTGGCGGGTAGTCCTGCACAGCCCCTTCGGCCTGCCCGTGCACGCGCCCTGGGCCCTCGCCGTGGGCCAGCGGCTCCACCAGCGCTACGGAATGGACGGCTCCGCGATGGCTGCGGACGACGGCATCGTGCTGCGGGTTCCCATGATGGAGGACGAACCGCCGGGTGCCGAGCTGTTCCTCTTCGAACCCGAGGAACTGGAGCAGATCGTCACGGCCGAGGTGGGTGGCAGCGCCCTCTTTGCCTCGCGCTTCCGTGAGTGTGCAGCCCGGGCGCTGCTGCTGCCCCGGCAAAACCCGGGGAAGCGGCAGCCGTTGTGGCAGCAGCGCCAACGGTCCGCGCAGTTGCTGGACGTGGCGCGGAAGTATCCGACGTTTCCCATCGTGCTGGAAACCGTGCGTGAATGCCTGCAGGACGTCTACGACCTCCCGGCGCTGAAGGACATTGCAGAGTCCATCGAGCGGCGTGAACTGCGGATCCTCCAAACCACCACGCAGCAGCCCTCCCCGTTCGCGAAGTCGCTGCTGTTCGGCTACGTCGCGCAGTTCCTCTATGAAGGCGACTCACCCCTTGCGGAGCGCCGGGCTGCCGCGCTGGCCCTGGATTCAACCCTGCTGAATGAGCTCCTGGGCCGGGTGGAGCTGCGCGAACTGCTCGATACCAAGGTCATCGAGGCCACCGAGCGGGAGCTGCAGCGGCTCGCGCCGGACCGCCGGGTGCGCGGGATGGAGGGCGTCGCGGACCTGCTGCGCATGCTCGGTCCGCTGACCCCCGAAGAAGTGGCCGCACGGCTGGAACCCGCCGCCCCGGTGGCCGAGCCGGCCCCGGTTGCCGAGCCGGCGGAACCCTTGGTGGTTGAGCCTGGCCCGGTGGCCGACGCCGTCACGCACCTCACCGCCCTCCAGCGGGCCAACCGCGCACTCCGGGTGAACATCGGCGGTGCCGAGCGCTTTGCCGCCGTGGAAGATGCCGCCCGCCTGCGGGATGCCATCGGAGTGCCCCTGCCCATGGGGGTGCCGCTGGCGTTCATCGAGCCGGTGGCCGACCCCCTCGGGGACCTCGTCTCCCGCTACGCCCGCACCCACGGACCCTTCACGGCAGCTGAAGCCGCGGCAAGGCTGGGACTCGGCGTCGCCGTCGTCAGCACTGCGCTCAAGAGGCTTGCCGCGGACGGCCGCGTGGTGGAAGGAGAGTTCCGCCCGCATTCCGCGCCGCCCGAACAGGCGGCCGCCGACCACCCGGAAACGGGGGACGCTGATGCCCAGGCCCCGCCCGCATCATCCGTGGTGGCACTTGCCGGCACCAGTGAATGGTGTGACGCCGAGGTGCTGCGAAAACTGCGCCGCCGGTCGCTGGCGGCGCTGCGTGCCGAAGTGGAGCCCGTGGATACGGCTGCATACGGCCGGTTCCTTCCGGCCTGGCAGAACGTCCGAATCCCGGGACGCGGCCGGGGCCAGTCAGCCCTGCGCGGGCTGGACGGCATCATCACGGCCGTCGATCAGCTCTCCGGCGTGCCGGTTCCGGCTTCGGCATGGGAACCGCTCGTCCTCGCCAGCCGGGTGGCCGACTACCAGCCCGCGATGCTGGATGAGCTGATGGCGGCCGGCGAGGTCCTCTGGTCCGGTGCCGGCGCGCTTCCCGGCAACGACGGATGGGTGAGCCTGCACCTGGCGGACTCGGCCGAACTCACGCTGAACCCCTCGGCTGACTACGAGCCCGGGGACGCCCAGCAGCGGCTGCTGGACCATCTGCAGAACAATGGCGGCGGCTACTTCTTCCGCCAGCTGACGGACATTGCGGGCGGCATGGACGCCGTGATGAGCGACCAGGATGTTGTTGCTGCGCTCTGGGACCTGGCGTGGGCAGGGCGCATCACCGGCGATACGTTCGCGCCGGTCCGGGCCATGATCGCCGGCGGCCACACAGCCCACCGGCAGGTTGCCCGGGCACCGCGGGCGCGCGCACCCCGGATGAGCCGGCTGGGACGCGCCCACGGCACCGGACTGCTGGGATCTCCCGGGCTGACCGGAGGGCGTTACGGCTCGGTCACAGGTGCCGCCGCCACCCCGCCGCTGGCGGCCGGCCGATGGTCTGCCCTGCCGTCGCCCGAACTTGACCCGACCATCCACGCCCGCGCCACGGCGGAGCTGCTGCTGGACAGGTACGGCGTCGTTACCCGCGGATCAGTCATGGCGGAGAACATCCTGGGCGGCTTTGGGCTGATGTACAAGGTCCTCGCCAGGCTGGAGGAAGCCGGACGCTGCCGCCGGGGTTATTTCATCGAGCACCTCGGCGCCGCCCAGTTTGCCGTGCCGGCCACGGTGGACCGGCTGCGGTCCTACACGGAGGACACCCAGCTGGCGAAGCCGGAGCCTGTTGCCCTGGCCCTCGCCGCGACGGACCCCGCCAATCCCTACGGCGCGGCGTTGGCCTGGCCCGCGCTCAGTGTGGAGGCCGGCAGCGGCCACCGCCCGGGGCGGAAGGCAGGAGCCCTCGTGGTCATGGTCGACGGGTTCCTGGTCCTCTACGTGGAGCGCGGCGGCAAGACACTCCTCGCCTTCGATGAAGATCCGGAAATTCTCGCCGCCTCCGCGGCAGCCCTGGTGGGGGTGGTGAAGCGCGGCGCGGTGGACAAGCTCATCATGGAGAAGGTCAACGGCCACGGCATCCTGGACACGCCTGCGGCAGCCGCTTTGACCCACGCCGGCGCCTATTCCACTCCGAAGGGACTGAGAATCCGTGCCTGAAGGCGATTCCGTCTGGCGGGCCGCGGCGCAACTGCACGCCGCTCTGGCCGGACAGCGACTCACGGCCTCCGACTTCCGGGTGCCCAGATTTGCCACGCTCAAGCTCGACGGCTGGACAGTGGACGAGGTGGTTCCCCGCGGCAAGCACCTGCTGATGCGGCTCCGGGGTCCGGCGGAGGAACGGCTGACCATCCACTCCCACCTAAAGATGGAAGGCGCCTGGCAGGTCTATCCTCCCGGAGGCCGCTGGCGGAAACCGGGATTCACGGCCCGGTGCGTGCTGCGGACCGCCACGGCGGACGCCGTCGGGTTTTCCCTCGGCATCCTGGAAGTGGTCCGCACCGCTGACGAGGACTCCGTCGTCGGCCACCTTGGGCCGGACCTTCTCGGCCCGGACTGGGACATAGCCGAGGCGGAACGGCGGCTGCTCGCTGCGCCCGATGTTCCCATCGGCGTGGCCCTGCTGGACCAGCGCAACCTGGCCGGCATCGGCAATATCTACCGCTGCGAGGCATGCTTCCTGTCCGGCATCCATCCCGCCGCGCCCGTCTCCGAGGTAACGGACCTGCCCGCACTAATGGCCGATGCCAAGCAATTGCTGGAGGCCAACCTGGGACCGGGGCGGCGCACCACCGTGCTCAACGCCCGCGGAGCACCGGTGGGCAGAATGGCCGGAAGGCCTGGATACTGGGTATACGGTCGCGAGCACCAGCCGTGCCTGAAATGCGGGACGCCCATCCGCCGCGGCGTGCTCGCCAGAGACACCCTCACAGGGACCGGGACCGAAGAGCGGGACATCTACTTCTGCCCGAGATGCCAGCCGCCGCCGGGAACAAGAGCCTGACGCATACACGAGCCGGCGCCGCACTCAGGCGGCCGTCACCGCAGCCTGGGACTGCTCCCCTGTCCCGGGTTCGCTGGCTTCGTCGGAACCCGCGCCGGCACCCTTGCCGGCACGGTCCTTCCGTGCCTCCGGCACGGTGAACCGCGGCAACAGCAACTGAACCAGCGGGCCGATGGCCAGGGCGTAAACCACCGTGCCTACGCCCACGGAGCCGCCCAGCAGCCAGCCCGTGCCCAGAACGACGATTTCGATTCCGGTCCGCGAGGTACGGACCGACCATCCGGTCCGCCGCGCAAGCCCGGTCATGAGTCCGTCGCGGGCGCCGGGGCCGAACCGTGCGCCGATGTAGCAGGCCGACGCGATCCCGTTCAGCAGCACGGCACCCGCCAGCATGCCGATCTGGCCGCCCAGGTGCGAGAACTCCGGAATCAGCGCCAGCCCCACATCCGCGAAAACACCCACCAGGACGGCGTTGCACAGGGTGCCGAACCCGGGCCACTGCCGCAGCGGAATCCACAGGAGCAGGACGAGGAAACTGACAATGACAACCACGGCTCCGATGGAGAGTCCGGTTTTACCTGCAACGCCCTGGTGGAAAACATCCCAGGGGTCAAGGCCAAGTCCGGCACGGATGAACATGGCCAGCGATATGCCGTACATAGCCAGGCCGGTGAACAGTTGAAGGAGTCTGCGGGTCATCATGAGATCCATCCTCCGTCAAAACTGGCCTTGCAATCCATATCCAGTTTGAGATACTGGCTACATGTCCGGCTCCCTGAACCCCACTGCACTGGCACGGCTCCTCGGCGAATGGAACCGCGGCGCGGCGCCCGCCTACCGCGAGCTGGCCGACGTCGTACGCCTGCTGGTCCTGGACGGCCGCGTCCCGCTGGACATGGCGCTGCCGAGCGAGCGGGCACTGGCCGAAACCTTGGGGGTCAGCCGGACCACCGTGACCGCTGCCTACTCCAGCCTGCGTGAACAGGGATTCCTCAGCAGCCGGCAGGGCAGCCGGGGCCGGACCTGCATTCCCCGGCGGATGCCGGCGGGCAGCAACGGCCCCGGCGGTTCCACCGACCTGATCAGCCCAAACGCCCTCGCCGGTGCGCCGGGACTAGCGCCGCCGCCTGGCCTGCTCGACCTTGCCTACGCGTCACTGCCGGCCAGCGGCGAAGTGGTGCACCGCGCCTTCGCCGCCGCGCTGACGGAGCTCCCGGCACTCCTTCCAGGCTTTGGTTACGACGCCATTGGCATTGCACCGCTCCGTGAGGCGATCGCTGCCCGGTATTCCGACGCCGGGGTTCCCACCACGGCAGACCAGATCCTGGTGACGTCAGGCGCGCAGCATGCGCTGAACATCGTGCTCCGCACCCTGGCCGGCCGGCAGGACAAGGTGCTCGTGGACCATCCCACCTACCCGCACGCCCTGGATGCCATCCGCGCCAGCGGCTGCCGGCCGGTGCCTGTCGCCCTCCCGCACGGGCACGGCTGGGACGTGGACGGCATGGAAGCCGCCATGATGCAGCAGCGACCCAAGATGGCCTACGTCGTGCCGGATTTCCACAACCCCACCGGCCGGATAATGTCCGACCCCCAGCGCCGCAGGCTCGTCCAGGCCGCCGCCGCAGCCGGAACGGTGCTGGTGGTGGACGAGACGCTGCGCGAGCTGAATCTCGACGGCGTCTCCACGGCCCCGGTGGCGGCCTTCAGTCCCGCGGCGGTAACCATCGGGTCCCTGAGCAAGTCGCACTGGGCCGGGCTGCGCACCGGCTGGATCCGGGCCGGCACATCCCTGATCCAGCGCTTCGCCGCCACCCGGACCACCATGGACCTGGGCGGGCCCGTGGTGGAACAGCTGGCTGCTGCGCACCTGGTCCGGTCGCTCGCGGAACCACTGCCGGCCCGGCTGGAGGCCCTGCGCGGGAACCGGGCCGCGCTGCTTGAGCTGATCGGCGCGATCCTCCCGGACTGGCAGCCGGAACGGCCCGCCGGCGGGCTAAGCATTTGGTGCCGGCTGCCAGCGCCGATCAGCACCGCACTGACGGTCATGGGCCCCGACGTTGGAGTCAGGCTGGCAGCCGGGCCCAGGTTCGGCGTGGGCGGGGCCTTCGAGCACTACCTGCGCGTCCCTTTCACCCTTCCGCCTGCGCAGTTGGAGACCGCTGTCCTGGCCATTCGCTCGGCCCAGGACAGGCTCGACGCCGCACCCCAGCTGCGGCGCAGCCTCCGGCACACGCCCGCCGTCGCCATCGCCTGATCGGGAAAACGCTCGGAGGCCAGGCGCGCGACTTCCTCGAACGGGAGGTCGGCCCACTGGCCGGTGAACAGGGTATACGGGCGGGGCATGTCAGGCCCCTTGTATCTGTGACGCTGAACTGGCCATAACGGATTGATGGACCGGGGTTATGGCGCTTTTGTTGTGGGCTGACTCTTCGACGGCGGCCAGCACTCGTTGGACCTGGAGGCCTTCTTCGAACGACGGCGACGGTGCCTCGCCGGAGCTAATTGCCGTCAGGAAGTCACGGATCTGGTGTGTGAACGTGTGCTCCCAGCCGATGATGTGGCCCTGGGGCCACCAGGCCTCCAGATAGGGGTGCTGGGGTTCATTGACCAGGATCCGGCGGAATCCTTGCTCCCGAACCGGGGCGTCGGCGTCCAGGAAATTCAGCTCATTCAGGTTTTCCAGATTGAACGTCAGGGCTCCCCCGCTGCCGTAGACCTCGATCTGGAGGCTATTCTTCTGACCGGTGGCCACCCGCGACGCTTCGACAGAAGCTCCCATGCCTCCCGTGAGCCAGAATGTCGCCCACGCCGCGTCATCCACCGTGACGTCCTCCAACCCGGCAGGACCGGGGCGCTGTGTCACGAAGGTCTTCAGCACGCCCGAGGTTTCAAGAACCGTTTGCCCCGTGAGGTAGCCGATCTGGTCAATGGCGTGGGAGGCAATGTCGCCCAGCGCCCCGGAACCTGCGGTTTCTTTTCGAAGGCGCCAGGTCATGGGCGATTCGGCGTCGGAGAGCCAGTCCTGCAGGTACGCGGCCCGGACGTGCCGAATGGTCCCGAGACGGCCCTCCGCGATCAGTTGGCGCGCCAAAGCCAGCGCCGGGACGCGGCGGTAGTTGAAGCCGATCATCGACTGCACGCCTTGGGTACGGGCAGAGGCCGCCGCAGCAGTCATGGCTTCGGCTTCGGCGGTGGTGTTCGCCAGCGGCTTCTCCACCAACACATGTTTGCCTGCTTCAAGTGCCGCGATCGCTATCTCGGCGTGCATCCAGCCCGGGGCGCAGATGTCCACGATATCGATGTCATCCCGGTCCAGAACGGCACGCCAGTCCGTCGCGGACTCTGCCCAGCCGTACCTGGTTGCGGCTTCGGCCACCTGGCTGGCGTCCCGGCCAACGAGGAGTGTCTGTTCGAAGGCGGGGACATCGAAGAAGCTGGCGACGTTCCGCCACGCGTTCGAGTGGGCCTTCCCCATGAAGGCGTAACCGATCAGGGCCACGCCGAGGGGGCGGGTCTGATCCTGCTGCGGATTTTGATCTGCGGAAGTCATCGCGAAGTTTCCTAGAGTGTTTGGGCCGACGGTTCCCAGTCCTCTGGGAGTGCAGCGGAGGTCGGAGCGGAGCTTTCAATATCGATGAAGGTGCCGGATTCGATGGATTCGGAGACCGAGACCATGGTGTCGAGGACGTGGTAGGCGAGGTTGCCGGTTGCCCGATGTGGAACGCCTGTCCGGATGGAACGAGCCATATCCAGCACGCCCAATCCGCGGCCGTTCGCGGGACCGGTGGCCGGGATGACCGTCCAGTCCTCGTCCCCGGCCCTCCAGATACGGACATCGCCGCCGAATTCGTTGGGGTCCGGGAGCGAGATGGTGGCGTCAGTCCCGGTGATCTCCACAAAGCCCGTCCGTTCACGCGGGGACTCGAAGCTGAAGACACTGTGGGAAGACGCCCCGCTGTCGAACTGGGCCATGGCGGAGACATGGGTGGGGACCTCGACAGTGAATTTCTCGCCTGCCTTCGGGCCGGAACCGATAGCGCGCACGTCCATGGCCTTGGACCCAAGGGCCGCGACCCTGCGGACAGACCCGAAGGTCTGAACGAGGGCCGTGAGGTAGTACGGCCCCATGTCGAACAGCGGGCCGGCGCCGTGCTGGAACAGGAAGCCAGGGTTGGGGTGCCAGGATTCCGGGCCGGGTGTTTGGAACGTGGTCATGGCCGTGAGCGGCGTGCCGATGTCCCCTCGTTCAATGATCCGTCGCGCAGTCTGCAGCCCGGCACCCAGGAACGTATCCGGGGCGCAGCCGAGCCGGATGCCCGCGGCGTCGGCAGCCTTCAGCAAGCCAAGCCCCGACTCCCGGTCCAGCGAAAACGGCTTTTCGGTCCAGACGTGCTTTCCCGCCCGAACCGCGGCGGTTGCCACTTCCACGTGCGCGGCCGGGATGGTCAGGTTCACGATGATTTCGACGTCGGGATGGGTCAGCGCCGCCTCAACCCCGCCAAACTCCGGAATGCCGTATTCCTTCGCGCGGGACGCGGCAGCATCCTCGAACAGGTCCGCGATCATGTGGACTTTCAGGTCAGGGAAGCCTGTGAGGTTGTCCAGGTACTGTTTGCTGATGTTGCCGGCGCCGATAACGGCGACGCCGACCGGCCCGCGGCCGGTGGCGACGCCGCTCATGCCAGCTCTCCTGCGTTCACTGCTGCGTGCTCCAGATAGCGCAGGCTTTGGGTGATGCCATCGAAGATGTCCCCTACATAGTCGTCGAACTCAACGACACCCACCTCGAGGGATCTGGCCGCCGCAATGACTTCCAGGACGGCAATCCGGCCCTGGCCCGCGGGTTGCTGGGCCTTGATGTCGGTAGTTAGCGGGCCGTCCTTGATATGGATGAACTTCACCCGGTCACCGAGGCGCCGGAGGAGGGCTTCAGGATCCTGGCCTCCGACTGCCGCCCAGTAAACGTCCACCTCCAAGACAACCTCCGGGTCCAGCAGCCCGGCGAAGTACTCGAGGGCGGTTTGGCCCTCGATCATTGACTCCAGTTCCCACTCGTGATTGTGATACCCCACGCGGATGCCGTACGCGGCGCCCTTCTTCGCCGCGGCATTGAGCTTTTCGGCCGTAACGCGGATGTCCTCGGCCTTTTGCCAGTGCTCTGCCGGCAGGAAGGGGTCAATCACCGTGGCGATGCCCAACTCCTTGGCAGCCCCAAAGATTTCGTCCTGATCCTGACTCATCAGCGGTGCGTGGCCGGAAGGTGCCGATAGACCGTTCTCAGCAAGTGCGGCACCAAGCTCCTTGGCTGTGGCCACGAAGTCGTAGGGCTCGACCTGGGTGAAACCGATCCCTGCGACCCTGCGGACGGTGCCCGGAAGGTCGTCCTGCATGGCGTTGCGGAGGGTGAACAGCTGAATTGAATATGACATTCGTTTCCTTGTAGGTGGGCTGTGGCGGGAAGACGATGGAATATCACCGAATCCCGTGAGGTTTATTTCCTGAGTTCAGCTGTACAGGCGGACGTCAGCGATGCTCCACCAGTTACCTGCGTCGCCTGTGGAGGAGATGCGCAGATAGCGGGCCTTCGTGGCTGCCACGTCGATGTTCGTGAGCTGCGCGCTGCCAGTGCCACTGGCCTTAACTGTCCAGTTCGAGCCATCGGCGGAGGTCTCAAGCTGCCAGTTGCGGGCGTAGTCCCCGAGGCTGCCGCCGGAGTCCACTGCCACCCGGCTGAACTTCTTTGCCTTGCCCAGGTCAAATGTGAGGTTCTGGCCTGCTGACTGCGTCTGGCCACTTGACCACCGCGTGGAAGCATCGCCGTCGACGGCGAGCCTGGCATCGGTCGTGCCGCTGGTGGCGGTCGCCGTCGCACCGCTGATATCTACCGGTGCGTGGGCGTCGTCGAGTGCTTCAGAAGCCGGCCACGTGAAGGTGGCCAGTGCGCCACCGGGAAGGGTGTATTCGAACGTCCGCGAGCCGACGGAGACCGCGAAGGAGCGTGGATCGTCGTTTTCGTTGTGGACTACGAGGGCTGTGGAGCCGTCAGGGTTGCGGAAGGCGGCGTTCATGATCTGCCCGTTCCAGCCTGGGGTGCCGAAGGAGGTGCTGGCGATGCGCACGGCGCCGGGCTTTACGAACTTGGACAGGTGGCCGATGGTGTAGTACTCGGCGTTGGTGGTCACGGTGCCGTCCGGATGTGTGGTGACCAGGCCTGTGCAGGTACCGCACCCACCCAGACGCGGCCCGCCGTTTTCGTCCAGGGCAATGTTCCAGTTCACCGCCGTTTTCGACCAGTTGCGGGTGACGCCCAGGGTGATATTTCGGGCGTGCCAAACGAGGGTGTCGCGGAAGGTCTTCGCGGGCGGGTCATCAATCCCGTGTGAGCCGGAGCATTCGGTGAACCAGATGCCTTTGTCGGGGTACTGGTTGTGCAGCGCCGTCTGGGCGCTGGGGTCACCGTAGTAGCAGTGGAAGGCGGTACCGGTGATCCATTTCGATGCCTTGCTTGACAACAGTTTCGAGGCGTAGTCGGTTTCCGGGTCCTGGCCGGCCGGGGTATTCGCGATGTCACCCGGGTGTGTCGCCCAGTTGTGGTCATAGCCGAGGATCTTCGTGCCCGGGCTCTCACGCTTGAGCATGGGCCCGAGGGCCGAGATCACCCTGGCCTCGTCGGCCACGGGCATGTCCGTGCCCGGGTAGCCATCCGGTTTTCGGAACTGTGGCTCGTTCTGCACGGTGAGATAGTCGATGGGCACGCCCGCGTCCTTGTAGGCGGTCACAAAGTGCGTGAGGTAGTTGGCGTAGACATCCGCGTAGGCTGCGCCGGCTTTGAGTGTGCCCCCGTTGAGGGAGTCGCCGGTTTTCATCCATGCCGGCGGGCTCCATGGGGTGGCGACCACCTTGAGTGCCGGGTTGAGTTTTTTCGCCTGGCGCAGCAGCGGCAGGATCTGCGCCTCGTCGTGGCCGATGCTGAACTTGTCCAGGCCGAAGTCTGTCTCGCCCAGTGGCACGTCGTCATAGGTGTAGTGCTCAGCTGCCGCGGTGAAGTCCGATGAGCCCATGGGCTGGCGCAGGAAACTGACGCCGATACCGGCTGCGGGGTCGAACAGCCTGCGCATGGTCGCGTCACGCTCCGCCGGGCTGAGGGCAGAGAGCACGGCCGCCGAAGAATCCGTAATGGAGGCACCGAAGCCATCCATGCTCTGGTACGTCGTCTCCGGATCGATCACGATCGTCGGGTGTGACGAGGCAGCGGATCCGAACGGTACCGGCGCCTGCTCAGCAAGAAGCTGAGACTGGTCCACCGTGGTGAGCCACACGCGCGCATGTGGCGATTCCTCCTTTGCCACCGCGGGGGCGCCCCCGGACGACGCCGCCAGGATCGCCGTAGCAGCGATGGCCGCTACTGAGCGTTTTCGAAATTTCGCCACCAGGCCGGTGGTGTGCCGTCCGGGAGTTCGGCTGGACGATTCAGCGGGGATGGTCATCGTTTGCTTCCTTGGGTGTAGGTCCGGGTACGGGGAGAAACGGCTGGAGGACTTACTTGATGCCGGTCGCGGCCACTCCCTGGATGAAGAATCGCTGCAGGGCGATAAACAGGGCCACAATGGGGGCGATGACCAGCACCGAGCCGGCCAGCAGCAGGCCGTAGTCTGTCGCGCTCTCACCGGTCGAGAACAACGACAACGCAACGGGCAGCGTGTACTTGTCCTCGCTCTGGGCAGCCACAAGGGGCCAGAGGAAGTTGTTCCATGATCCGAGGAACGTGAGGATCCCCAGTGTCGCCAGCGGCGGCCCGCACAAGGGCATAACAATCCGCGTGAAGGTCCGAAGTTCGCCTGCTCCGTCGATCCTGGCCGCCTCGATCAGGGAATCCGGTATCCCCATCATGAACTGCCGCATCAGGAAAACGCCCAGCGGCGAGACCAGGAACGGCAGGATCAGCGCCGGATAGGTGTTGACCAGGCCCAACTTGCTGACCATGACAAACAACGGAACGAACGTCACGACGCCCGGAACCATCATGGTCACCATCACCAGCAGGAACAGGACCTTCTTTCCGGCGAAGTCCATCTTCGCCAGCGCATAGCCCACCATCGAACAGAACAGGAGGTTCCCCAGTACCGTGACGACGGCAACAATCATGCTGTTCGTGAAGAACAGGTCTATGTGCAATTCGCTGAACCAGCGCACGTAATTGTCCAGTGTGGGGTCCTGCGGCCACCATGTGACGGGCCGCCGCAGGAGCTCTCCCTGGGTTTTGAAGGATCCCAACAGCATCCAGACAAAGGGCAGCACGGTCGCGGCTCCGGCAAGCACCAGTCCGCCATATACCCAGGCCTGTTTTCCGATGGTGGAGTGCTTCCGGCGGGGTGTGACGGCCCGCCGGGGGGCCGGGCGGGCGGGCGCTGCGGGAGCGGTTTTTGTATCGGTCATCGTCTACTCGCTTCAGTCTTTGGAGCGGAGGGTACGGAACTGGATCAGGCTCAGCAGCGCGATGGCTATGAACAGCACGTAGCTGGCAGCCGAGGCCAGGCCATACTTACCGAACCCGAACTGGTTGAAGGTGAAATAGCTCACCGAGAGCGTGGAGTCCAGGGGGCCACCCTTGGTCATCACGAAAGGCTCCTCGAAGAACTGCAGGAACCCGACCGAAAGCAGGACGGCCCCCAGCAGCAGGGTGGGGCGCAGGATGGGGAGCGTGACCCTGACGAACCTTTGCCAGGCATTGGCGCCGTCCACCTGGGCCGCTTCCAGGACCTCGGTGGGGACGTTCTGCAGCCCGGCCAGGAAGATGATCATCAGGGTGCCCATATTGCGCCAGACAGCCATCAGGATCATCGCCGGCATCGACCATTCGGTGCTGTTCAGCCAATCCGGCCCCTCGATGCCCACCCAGCCCAGCACGATGTTCAGCAGACCGTCCGGTTGCAGGATGAACCTCCACACGACCGCGATGGCGACGATGCTGGTCACCACCGGTGTGTAGAAGCCGACCCTAAAGGCGCTCCGGAACCGGGTGATCCCGTTATTCAGCGCCACCGCCAGGGCCAGGCCAGCTGCCATTGTCAACGGGATTCCGACGACGACGAAGTAGCCCGTGTTGAGCATTGAGTGAAGGAACTGCTGGTTGCCGAAGAGTTCCACGAACTGGTCCAGGCCGACGAACCCAACGGCGAACGGATTCCGGACGTCCTTACTCGTGAAGTCCGTAAAGGACATCACGAAAGAGGACAGCAACGGCATCAGCATAAAGAGCCCGAAAATGAGGACGAACGGCAAAGCGAACATCCATGCGACCAGTGTCTTCCGACGGCGTCTAGAGGCGGGACTGCGGTGTTCCGGAGTCCGGGGCAGGCCAGCGGACGGAGTCCCGCCCGTCTGCCCCGTTTCCGTTGTGACGGCCATGACTACTTCCCGGTCCCGATCGAGTCGGCGGCGGCCTGCAGCTCTTTCATGGCCGCTGCGGGGTCCTTACCGGCCTTGACGATCTGTTCCAGCTGCGTGTCTGCTGCTGCCGCGACCTGGGTCCAGGTCGGGATGGTGGGAGGGAAGTTGGTGTCCTTCAACTGCTCACCGAAGACGGCGAGCTTCTTGTCATCGGCCAGGCTGGGGTCCTTCCACGCACTCTCCAGCGCGGGAAGGCTTCCCGATGCCTTGTACCACTTGATTTGGACTTCCGGCTTGGACAACCACTGAGCGAGCTTCCAGGCTCCGTCCCGGTTCTTCGCGTCCTTGAAGACCACCATGTCCGACCCGCCGATGAAGGACGTTCCACTGACCTTCTTGGGGAACGGCGCCACCGTGTACTTGTCCTCGAAACCGGGACCGCCTGCCTTGTTGAACTGAGCGAGGCCGGATGGTCCCAGGATCAGCACCGGGGCCTCGCCGTTGACGAAGGCCGCTTCGCCGGCGCCTGCCCCTGTTGCGGGGTTCTTGTTGGCCAGCTCTTCGGTGAAGAAGCTCTGGTAGTACTTCAGCGCTTCCACGATCTCCGGAGTGTCGAACGTCCACTTCGAGTTGTCCCCGCTGATGAACTGTGCGCCGTTGGACCAAAGGAACGGAAGCATGGACTGGAAGGAATCGGCACCGGACACCGGCAGCTGGAGTGGGTATTTCACTCCGTCCTGCGACTTCAGGGCCTTCGCCATAGAGGTCAGGCCGTCCCAAGTCGTGGGGAATTCCGGGTATCCCGCCTTGGCGGCAAGGTCCTTGCGGTAGTAGAGGACCCGCGTGTCGACGTACCACGGCACACCCAGGGTGGCGCCGCTGACCTCGGTGGATTTGACGGAGCTGGCGAAGAATCCAGAAGTATCAAGCTCGGCCGGCTTCGGATCGAAGGCATCACTGAAGTCAGTCATCCAGGTTGTGCCCATCTGGGCGAGATCCGGGGTGGTACCTCCGGCGATCGCCGTCTGGTACTTGTTGTGCGCGGCATCCCACGGGATTGCCGTGACATTGACCTTCACCCCAGGGTTCTCAGCCTCGAAATCCTTCACGAGCTCGGGAAGCAACTGTGCCTCCCCTCCCTGCGCCCACAAATTTATCGTGCCAGTAGCGGCACCGCTCGCGATTGCCTTGGCGGGCTCCGGGCCGCTCGAGACCGGATTGTCGCGACCGCAGCCGGTCAGCAACAGCCCCGCGGCAAGGCCAAGCGCCGCGATTTTCCTCATTCGGACACGCGTGTCCACAGTGGTTTGGATCATCGTTGTTCCCTTCAGTCAGACGCCTCGCAGCGCCGATTATCCAGCTAAGACTCCGGAATATATGCGCTTAGATAGTAAGGAAAAAAGTCCTCAATGCGCTTAGATCGGGGTGTTGACTCAATCTAAGCGCATTACTGTGATTTTGACAACAGTTTTTGGGCTATTGGCTGTTCAAGTTACTTTTCCGTGCAGCCGCAGCTTTCGCGTACTACAAGCCGTACCGGCAGCTGCCTTTCGACGAGGGGGGCAACGGGTTGAGAGATGGCGTCGACGAGGATTTCCACGGCCGTGCGCCCCATGAGTTCCATCGGCTGGCGGACCGTGGTCAGTGTGGGGCTGACAAGCCGGCCGGCGACGACGCCATCAAAACCGGTGACAGCCACCTGTCCCGGTACGGAGACCCCAGCGGCCTTGAGTGTCTCCATGACTACCAACGCTTCTTCATCATTCGCGCAAACGAAACAGTCGGGAAGCGTACTGGATTTCAGGAGATTCCTGATCAGCTCGGAAGTCACTCCGCTGGCGCCAGGCCGGCTCTCTACCACGGGCGGAACCTCTAATCCACGGTCCCGCAGCGCAGCGCTGAAAGCCTCGTACCTTGCTTCCGTCTCGACATTCGGGATACTGACAAACATCAGCTTCCGGAACCCGTGAACTTCAAAGAGGTGTTCCATGAGCTGCCGCATACCCGAGGCATTGTCCACAGTGACGTGGTGAAGCCCGTCATCGTGCGAGGGTTCAGAGAGCTCAAGAACGGGTATTCGGGCAGAGATACGCCGCGTTACTTCGGCAGGAATGGTGCGCGGAAAAATGATGAGCCCGTCGACTCGCCCGGCAATGTCAGTCACTGCCCTTTCGCTGCTGGCCTTGTTGCCGCCGCCGATCATCAGCGCGTAGCCCCGGCTAAAGCTCTCCAACTGAACACCCCGCTGAACCTCGTCAACCCACACCGGGAACAGGCGGCAATCATCATTAGGCGCCACGACAGCAGCGGCGCGGTCTTTCTTCATACCCTCCGCATCGGGCAGGAAATTCAGGAAATCGAACGAAAAGAGCCCAAGGGCCCCCGTGCGACCCTTGGCCAAGCCGCGGGCGCTGGCGCTGGGCACATACCCGAGAGCCCGAGCAGCATCCAGGACAGAGTTCCTCGTCGAATCTTTGACCCGGTGGGGCTGGCTGAAAGCAAACGAAACCGTGGCTATCGAAACCCCTGCCCGCTCCGCAACGTCATAAACAGTCGGACTCTTCGCCACTGCCACCACTCCCCTTAACACGCAGCCTGTGCGCTTATTAACCGCAGCCTATGCGCTTAACAATAGAGGTGAAAGCGGGAAGTGGATCTTGTCCACACCGCCACCACCTGATGCGCTGGAGCGAGCACCGTCCAGTAGCGAAAGTCGGAAAGCAGCCCCAACGAGAAGGACCTGAAGGTCGCCATGGTGCGGCATTCATTTATGACGCGCAAAATGCCTGACGCGCCGGTATTCCGGTAGCGCCAGGCACTTTGCGTATCGTCAGGCATTTTGCGCGTCGCTGACCAGGGCGGCCCGGCCCGCGGAATCCTACGCGTAGACCTTCTCGAGGTAGTCACCCCAGGCCTCGGCTGTGGCCTCCGGATCCCCGGTGCCACTGAAATCGTGGACGGTCATGCCCACCGGGGCACCGAACACGTTGCGGCCAAAGAACCGGTACATGGTGTCCGCTGTCCGCAGGCCCAGGAAGTTCTTGTTGGAGAAGTCCACCTGCCCCCTGAGCCGGCCGATGCCGTCGACCTCCACATCGAACGTGTCCCCCTGCGACGCGACCTCCACACCGAGGGCCTTCTTCAGCTGCACAAAGCCTTCCGGCGTCTGGGAAGCGGCGGGGCCCTGGATGTCCGTGAACACCACGGGCTGGCCGTCGAAGTACTTCAGGTACTGCCCCAGTGTGTGGAGATAGAACTCCGTGTGCTTGCTTGCGCCGTCGTACTGCTGGTCCCAGTTGTCCGCGAAGATGCCGCTGTGCACGTAATGGAGCCGGGCCCGGCCGCCCTCGAGCGGTTCCAAGACATGCTCCAGCTGGTTGAACCAGCCGTCGGGCCCGTCCATGCGGGACACCAGGTGCTGCGGGTACTCCTCGACGGTCTTCACGTCCGGCCACTGGTCAGTCGGGAACATCCAGCCGGGCGTGCCCTTGGTGACGGCTTCCCAGACACGCTCCGGGGTGCCGGGCAGCTCGGTATCGTAAACAATCTCGAATTTACGGTCGTCAGTCATTGTCCTGCTCCTTTTCCGTTTCCCCGGACGGGGTAATTTTGTTTGGTTGTTTGAGTGCGGGATGAAGCGCGACGACGATCCGGTGCTTCCGCCCGCCCGGCCCGCCGTCGTCGTGGTACTTGTCCACCAGCCGGGTGACTGCCACGCCGAGCTCTTCGGCAAAGGCGGCACGGTCGGCGGCGGTACGGAAGGTGATCTCGCCGTCGATCGCGAACGTTGCGAGTTTCTGCCGCGCGGCGGCTGCCCCGGCGATGAGCTTCCCCACTTCCTGGACCATGCGCCCGGCAAGCGCCAGCAGCCAGAAGGCGGAGAACCGGTCCGCAAACCGGTGCGGATCGGGCGCCACAGAGGCCAGTGCCACGGGCGAAATGAGGTAGGACGCCGCGGTGGCCTGCAGGACGCGCTCCGTGACGTTGCCCCTCCGGCGCTCCTCAACAAGCTCCACCAGGCCGTGCCGCTCCAGCGCCTTGAGGTGGTAGTTCACCTTCTGCCGCGGCAGCCCCACCTTCGCGGCGAGCTGGGTGGCCGAGCCGGGTTCCGCAAGCTCCCGGAGGATGCGGGTGCGGATGGGGTCCAGTGAGGCTTCGGCCGCCGCCGGGTCCTCGATCACTTCGATGTCCAACATGGCTTAAGTATCGCCACCGACAATTTTATTTGTCAAGAACTTTTTTACCGTCGGTGGCGAGTTCGCTGGAATGGTGCGGGATCGCCTGACACACAGGGAAACCCCTGTGTGTCAGGCTGTTGTGTGACAGGTTCCCTGTTGCCGGGGCCGGTGCTCAGAGCGGGGGAAGGTCCGTCATGGATTTCGTTATGCCTGTT